>CAYPSJ010000051.1:0-21762 GCA_964413565.1 uncultured Nitrosopumilales archaeon
TACTTCAAACTTCAGTTTGACTAGATACTTTACTATACCTGAATCTGGCAATCCCATCCTCTCCTTTCATTTCTGTTTCACTCGTGCTTAACGGTGTTAATCGTTAATTGATTTCTTGCGAAAATTCTCGGGGATATAAACCTCGTGGTTCTTGGCTCTGTAAAGTCTCAGTCGGAAGTGGCCTGAATGAAGGGCTGTTAACTTCCGTCGGGGGCTTGCGACCTTTCTGACCTCCCCAAATCGTAGGCCACATACCCTACGCAGAGCAGTATCGCAAGTCCTACCAGTCCGATTATGATTCCCGCCCCTTCGTCTCCCGCTGCGATGAGGATGCCCAAGAAGAGCACCACTCCCCCGCCGGTTCCCATCCACCGGAGTTTTCTCATGGGGGACTTGGACATCGCCCTTCGGGTCTTGAAGCGTTCTGAATTAAGGTTAGCCACTTGTTATCTTCCTCGACCTTTGCAGCGTAGTCGGCGGGAATCTTCCCTTGTAATGCCTCATGGGGTCGAATGAAGGTGCGACAGAGTTGGTATCCTTTGAGAACCGGAGATCAACCTCTCGCTTCCCCGCCCGGTCAACCGTCAACCTAACAGAGTCTTGTTCTTGGCTCCCAATTGCAAGTCGAAGGAGGTGGGGCCCTTCCTTCCCGTATCGCCACTTGCAGGTATCTCATGCTTCTCAACGCTTCACTCCTCAAGGTGGGCGAAGCGGGAGAGATTCTCCACGTGCAGGAAGACCCCGTGAGACGCGTTCTTCAGCCTCTGACGCTCGCGAAGAGAGGTCTTGAAGCCGTCATGGGAAAGACGTTTGATGTATCTCGCGGCCAAGACCGCCCCTTCTCTGTCAAGATCGGTCAGAATGATGATTTTCCTGTCCCTGTCGAAGGCCGCGTTCCCCCTCCTCACAACCGATGACACGGTCACCACGTTCCCCACGCAACCGAGCCTCCAGAGGGCCCGGGCGTCGCGTGGCCCCTCAACGAGAATTGACCAACCGTCCTCGGATAGGTTGTTCAAGTCGGTGACGAATCCCCCCAGGAATTCACCGAACTCGTCGTACGTCTTCACCTTCTTGTGTAGCGACTCCTTCACGCTCTTTGTGATTGTTGCCCGTCTCTGACAGCCCGGATCATGTCCCAGCTTCCAGCGGGGATCATCACCTAGCCTCTTCAACGGGCAAACGGCTTCCGCCTGTCGCGCGACTGGGTAAACCATCCGCTCATCAAAGCGTTTCCGCCTTCGCAGGTGGCCGTTTGGCGCGCTTTTGAACGAAAGCCGTCTGTCGCTACGGCGCCCTTGCGCTATTTTAGGCGTTCGTGGAGCGCTGAAAGGTTGATTTCAAAGCCTGATACAGGAACGCCCAATCCGAAGGCGTCTATGGCCCCGGGCTTGACCTCCCCCACGTGACCGAGGCTCGCTCCCCCCACGGTTACCCTCGCGCACCTCCCCGCGGCGAAGGCCCAATGCTCATCGGCCACAGCGGTGGCTTCCGTGCCCGAAATGATGCGGCAGAAGGACTCGAGATACATTTTCGCCTCAGTATAGGATGCCTGGGAATGGGCGACCAGGCACGCAAGGTGCCAGGACTCGGAGACTCTGCCCTCTGATCTCGCGTACACTCGGCCGATTTCGAAGATTCTCTGCGGGTAGTCCGATTTTACGTTCCCTGAGAGGGAGGCCATTAGGCAGGGGATCAGCGCGTCCCTGAGGACCGAGTGTTCGATGCTTTTCGGGTTAAGGACGACTATCTTCTCCGAAGACGGCCTCTGGAAAAGGGTGTACAGGGACCTCTCGTCGGTGAGCTCGAAGGTCATCATCTCTATCATCCCAGAGCCTGCCATTACCGTGGAGGCTGAGTCCATGTAGTCCTCAAAGAGGTTGAGAGAACCAGCCTGCATGCTTGGAGGGTAGACGGGTTCGATTCTGTCGAAGCCGTACCCCAGGGCCACCTCCTCGGCGATGTCCACAGGGTGGAGGAGATCGATGCGATACCTTGGACCAAGGGCCTTCGCCCCCCTCGTTCCCAGGCGGCTCCTGGCGAGGGACTTGGTGACCTCGGTTGCGCTCAGGTCCAGTCCTAGCACAGACCTCAGGAGCCGATAGTCTACGGGGAGCTCAACGGGAGAAAGGTCTGGGGTGACCCTGGGCTGGCCGGCGTAGCGGATGGAGACTGTTCCGAGCTTTCCTCCTGCCTCTGCGAGGGTGGTCGCCACCACAGCAAGGACGTCATCGCCTGCCTTCCTGTCGGTGCTCGTGACATCGATGAACATGTTCTTCGTCTTGGTCGTGACCCGGGTGGCGTTGCCATTGATTATCGGAGGGAAGGAGAGGACCACACCGTTTGAGTCTGTGATGATAGGGTAGAACCTCCCTCCTCCCAGGGCAGGGCCGTATACCTTCCCCTCGTCTGTATCAGAGAGAATAGAACCCACGCTGACGGGATTCTGTCCTCCCAGGGGAACGAATTCGAAGGTGGAATCGACGGCGCGGTAAGAAAACGGGGGCTCTACCGCGTCCATGTCGTGCAGGCCTATGGCTACTACCCTCCGCCTTCTCCCCAGCCCGTTGTGGAGGTCCTCCTGTAGGGAAATGATTTGGCGGATGTCCTCGTCGTCGAGGTCGAGCCCCTTGGCGGTCGCGCACGCTATGAAAGGCCGGACGCTCACCAGCCTTCTATCGACGGAGACATGGACGCCAGAGGGTGCGACAGGGAACCTCGGGAGACCAACCTGCTTTCCGAGGAGACCCCTGAGAGCCCTGGCGATGCCGAAGTCGGTGCCGAAATCTGGCCTGTTGGGGCTGTACTCGACCCGCACAGAGTTCCTGTCAACTCCCTCGATGTCGAGACCTACGTAGGGGAGACGGCCGAGGATTTTCTTCCGGTCCGCCCCCACCATTTTTGAGAAGCGGCGGATGTCGATTCTAAGTACCGGCAAGTTCTCTCCTGCTCCGCAGCCACGAAAGGTCGGGCCCATATAGGGCCCTCATATCGTCCAGGCCGTAGCGCATCAGCATTAGCCTCTCCACTCCGGGCCCCCAGGCAAGGACAGGTACTCGGACTCCTAGAGGTAAGGTCACCTCCGGCCTGAAGACTCCCGAACCGCTGAGCTCTATCCAAGACTTGGTTGCTTCGGAGTACGCCACCACCTCCAGGGAGGGCTCGGTGTAGGGGAAGTAGGTGGGCCAGAGCCGGACGTTTTTCATCCCCAACTTCTTGTAGAACTCTTTCAGGAAACCCATCAGATGCCTGACGTTGAGCCCCTCCCCGACCATGATTCCGTCCATGTGATGGAACTCGGCGAGGTGCTTGTAGTCGAGGTTTTCATTTCTGTAAACTTTCGACACAGCGAACACTCTCGCCTCCTTCTCCTTTGACTGGGATAACGCCTTCACCGTGAGGACTGTGTTGTGAGTCCTCAGGACGAGCCTCCTTGCCTCCTCCAGGCGCCAGCGGTACCCCCAGCCTCTGCTCCCTGTCTTCCAGCCGTCTTCGTGGGTAGAAGCGACGTTGGCGACGATGCCGGTCTTGGTGAGGGTGGGATCGGAGAGCCCAGCGAGATAGAAGGTGTCCTGCATCTCCCTCCCAGGGTGGTCCTGAGGTATGAACAGAGCATCGAAGTTCCAGAACGCGGGATAGATGCTGTTCCCGTGGAGCTCGGTGAATCCCATCGAGATGTAGACCTCTCTGATCTCTCTGATGAAGTCCCGCACGGGGTGCCTCCTGCCGGGGTGGAACAGCGGAGCCTTCGCTTCTACGTCCAGTGGGCGCAAGGTCTTGGTCCGCCACTCCCCCGAGGCGAGCATCTCAGGGGTTAGCCTGTCGATTAGTCCAGATCCCACCGAGGCCAGCGCAGCCTCTCTTCCGGCTTCGGTCATGGTCACGGAGGTGGTCCGTGTCTCCACGCGCCTCAGCACTCCCCGCTTGAGGAGGTCGGCCGCGAGTGCTACTTCTTCCGCCGTTAGCCTCTCTTCCCCTGAGCCTCCTTTGACTGTCTCCATCAGTGACTTGAGAACGTCTGGGCCCCTGGAATCTGCAAGCCGAACAACAGGCAGCACCTTCTCCACCGTTATCCAGCCGGCGCCCCGCGCCCTGCCGAAGGCTGCAGAAAACTCGTCTGCGGATTCGAACGCAGACCTGAGCTGGTCCACGGTCAGAGGGGTAGGAGACTCGGAAATCTTCGCGACCAGGGCGAGCTCTGGAGGGCTCCTGACGACCTCAAGCCTGCTCTGCCTGGAGTCGTTGATCGTGACAAGCCCCTTCGACGCGAGCCATTGCAGAGCCCTCCTTGCCTGGTCCTCCTGAACGGCTGAAGCAGTCACCAAGGACTCGAAGGGGAGTGAACCCGATGTGGCGAGGGCAGAGAGAATCTTCCTCTCTAGTGGGTGGAGCGAGCTCGACATGTCTCACTCTATTTCCCGGTGGAGGCCAGGTAGTCCCTGCTCTTTGCCAGCAGTTCTTTGGCATCTCCCATCATGGAATCGCGCTTTTTGTGTTGCTCCTCCAAGAAGGTCTTCACCAGTCCCATCGCCTCCTGTTTGCACTCGCCGCAGAGCCGAATGCCCTTGGTGCACTCCTGGTACACAAGCTTGACGTGTTCGTCGTTTCTTGCGAAATGGAAACGATACAGGTCGTAAACGGGGCAGATGTCGGCCCTCCCGCCGAGACGACGCTGCTCTTCCACCGTGTCCCTCCCCCCGGTGAACGCAGTTTTCACCCTCCGAGAGGCTTCGGCAGCTGTATCGTCGAGAGTGAACCCCGACTCCGGGACGCGCTTTGACATCTTGTACCCCCCCGTCAGGGCGAGCTCCAGACGATGGTATATCGCGGAGGGAGGGATGAACTTGAACTGGTCGGCGTATTTGCTGGCAAGGTCCCTGGTTAACCTGATGTGAGGGTCCTGATCCGCCCCTACCGGAACAAGAACCGGTTTCGGGCCCCCAAGGTCGGGGAGCTGCGGCATGAGGATGTCTCCGGCCTGAATAAGCGCCGACATGTAGAGGCCGATTTGCCTCTCTCCGTAAATCGCCTTCAGTGTGTTGTTCGTCACCCCACGTGAGAAAATCGTCGAGAGCCGCATGACGCGCATCTCCTCGCTCTGCTTGTAGACCAGTGCCCGGTCAGGATCGAGGCCGAGGGCGAGGATGTCCGCAACGTTTCTGATGGCAGTTTTTGATGTCTCGGCAAATGAAAGACCATTGTCGGCGTATGCTTCCACGTCTGCTATGGCGTAGAAGACCTTTGCTTTCTTAGAGAGTGACTGGAAGTATATCATGTCGTCGGCGGTCATCTTATTCCCCAGGTGAAACGCCCCGTCGGGCTTTATGCCGCTCATGACGGCGTAGGGCCTATTGTTGTCAACGGCGTCTAGAATACGCACCAGGTCTCTCTGGCCGAAGTCTATCCCGCGGCTCAGATGAGGGCTGGGCTTCTTGAATCGCGATAGGAGAGGCTCCACCGGCTCGATGCCGAACTCGGACTGAAGGCGGCCGTAGTCCTTGACCGAGCTCGTCCCCCAGGGGTCCAGCCTATCCTCGTTCAAACTGCCTTCGCCTGCAGAGGTTCTGATTTAACCACTCTTTAGCCTGCGCTTCTCTCATGAGCTGTGAGGGTCCCTAGACTTGCCTTCGGTGTCGATCTCCCCCTTCCTGATTCGAGTAGACGAGATGGGCTTCGAGTCTTCGCCGAGGACGAAGTCAACTACCACCGTCTCCAACGGCGGGTACCCCTTCTCCTGCCGAAGCGTGTTGGCGATGTGCACCCTCTTCGCAGTCTCTTTGCTTACTACTATGGCCTGCACCTCCGGGGATGCTATACCCGGGCCGAAGTAGTCGTCGAGCTTGGCAATGATGTACCTCCTCCCTGGGAAGTCCTTGTGTATGAACGCCTCAAGGGCCCTGAGCCGCTCCGCGTAGCTCTGGTCGGGATTCTTCCCTTGCTTCCGGGCGAAGGAGTCTGACGTAACACCGATGACGACCGCATCCCCGACCTCGAAGCTGCGAGTCAGCAATGCCATGTGGCCCCGATGGAGGTGGTCGAAAGTCCCCCCTGTGGCGACCATCTTGTACTTCATCAGGAGACCCCGATTCCCCAAATCAGTTGAAATACCACGGGCGCGGCCGCTGGGCTCAGAACGCAATATAGGACTTGTGAGCTAATTTTGTCTCTCATCCCCGAGCAGTACAGGACATCCGGGAACATAGTGAAAGAGGTGAAGCCGCTGGTCCAGTCTGCGGTGAAGCCAGGGGTGAAGTTCCTCGAAGTGTGCGATCTGGTAAGGAAAGAAGTTGAGGGGAGGGGAGGAAAGCTGGCCTTCCCCACAGGCATCGGCGTAAACGAGGTCACGGCTCACTATGCACCGCAGGAGGGGGACGAGTCTGTCTTTGCCGAAGAGGACCTGGTGAAAGTGGACTTCGGCGTCCACGTGGAAGGCTACGTCTCAGACACTTCCGTGACCGTGACCCTGAACCCTGAGTTCGACCTACTGCTTGAAGCGACTCAGAGGGCCCTCGACGCGGCAATTGTCACCGCCAGGAAGGAATGGCGCACAGGGGAGATAGGCAGAGCGATACATGGGGAAGCCGCGCGGTTCGGCTTCAAGACCATCGAGAACCTGACGGGACACACCCTGGACAGATACACCGTTCATGCAGGGAAGAGCATCCCGAACATCTACATGCCGCACATGCAGGATCTGAAGAAAGGAGATGTCTTCGCCATTGAACCTTTCCTCACCCTTAGGAATGCCGCAGGCTACGTCGTCGATGCGCCGAGCCAGACGATATTCTCCATAGTCGCGCGAAAGAGGACAGGCGACTCGAAGCTCGACGCCTTTGCTGAGAGTGTATGGGCAGAAAGGAAGACGCTCCCTTTCACTCCCAGGTGGTACATTGGTGAGTTCGGGGAGGAGAACGTTACGCAGATAGTAAGGAAGCTCGTTTCCAAGAGGGTCTTCAGGGCGTACCCTACGCTGGTGGAAGCGTCAAGGAACCCAGTTGCGCAGTTCGAGCACACTATGGCACTGGATGAAGCAGGGCTCGTCGTCCTAACCTGAGGGCTTCGAACCTTCTGCGTAAATCAGCATGATCTTGGTCTGGTTTCCACACTTCGTGCACTTCGCTCCGTCTTTCGTAACGTAGTCGCCGACGGCGAACGCGCGCTTAGTCTTCTGCCCACACACGGGACACTCTTCGATGGTGTAGACCATCAGCTTGGTCTTCTTGTCCGGTCCCGGCACGGAGCTCATCATTGAGCGACGCCAAGAGTATTGCCGATGCCGGCCACGACGACGTCGTCCCCCTCTTTCGTCTTCTCCTCGATGACCCTGTTGAGAACCTGGGAGGCCTTGTCGGCCGCCTCGGCAATCTCCTTTCTCATGACGGTGATGGCCTCTAGTATGCTCTGCTTTACAAGAATGGCGTAGAGTGGAACCTTCGCCTTGGTGGCGACTTCCTCTATCTGGAACTTCTCGACCCCGATCCCGCCTATCGCAGCCCCGACGCCTTCGGCTATTTCGCCTGTCTTCTCACCTTCGAGTTTGAGTGCGGCGTCGATCATCACGATGGCGCTCGGCTTCACCCCCATCTCCTCGATTATCTTAGTGATGGCCACGCCGGGCTGGCCAACGTATGCCATGGGTCCGTCTGCCTTTAGGACGTAGAGCTTCCTTCCTTTGTACTCCGAAATTGCCATGACGGTGTCCTTGGCGATTGCCCGTTTCTCTCCGCCTGCCATATACTTCGAGACGATTACGGGGCCAATTCCGTCGCCCACTGGTTGCCCGAGCTTGAACGAATCGACGGCGTTCAGGAGGGCGTCTGCCTCTTGGATGATCATAGGCATCAGCATCTGCAGCTGAAGTAGGGTGATGTAGGAGTTCGTCTTCTTGCCGAGGAGATAGTAGTGGCGGACTATCTTGTGAATCTGGTTAAGCGATGTGGCCACCTCGAGGAGGTTCTCCGAGATGGAGACCGTGACCGGATTGCTCTGGCCGCCGAGCAGCGCGCCGACTTCAGCCCGCACTCTGTCGTTGTTGGTGGTGACAACGTGGTCTATCTTGGGAATTATTCCTGAAGGATCAGTTTCAACGGGCATTATTGTGACGTAGTCGAGGAACTGGTCAACCCTCTGGGCAGGATCGCTGGAGGCCTTCCCCACATTGACCAGATAGTCAATCGCCTCCTTCCTCGATTTATCTTTCATCACCTTGAGCTTGTTCAGGCCCCTACTGATGTCATTAAGGGCCATGTAGGACTGCAGCCTAGCCTGATAGAAGAAGGTCACAAAGAAGAAGCCGACCCAGAAAATAAGGAAAATGGTGTTACTATCAAGGGCCAGTGCCTGCAAAGCGTTGCCTGAGAGCATCGATACGGAACCTCAAAAATCGCCATCGCGTGCTCGGACTTAAAGGTTCTGTAGTATTGATACACCTTTTCGTGAAATCTGGACAAAATGCCAGCACCTGGCTCCCTCGATCACATGATGGGAACGCCTGTGAAGAAGATGTTCAGAGAGACCAAGGCGGGCATATTGAAGTGCCGTATTGGTTCTTGCGAGGCTACCGGTTGCAGGGCGTTTAGGATATCACAACTTTTCAGGCCTTGGCCGGTAGGTCAGAAACCATTCCAAGCGGACATAGTTCTCAAGACCGGACCGCTTTCGAGTTCCAGGGTCTCCCTCGAGAAGGACACTTACAAGAAGAAACTCCTCTCTCGTATCAAACTCCCAAGGAAAGTGCCAGCATCAGGGCTTCGCGAGAGCTCTCGCACCTCACTACCACCCTGACGACGTGTGGTTTGACTTCTGGGATCGGAACGAGTCCAGGTCGGACCCACACGCTATGGCCGGCTGGATCGTGGCGGACCGGGCATGGTAGATTAACGTTTCTGCGAGCACACAAGTGTTTTTTTACGGGACTTGAGACGAGCGGGCCCATGCAGAGGAGGCTCCTTGACATACTCGCGTGCCCCATCGACAAGCACTATCCGCTCGAGCTATTGGAATTTGAAGTGAAGGGGGATGTCATAGTCGAAGGCATCCTCACCTGTTCCGAGTGCGGCCGCTACTATCCAATAATCGATGAAATCCCCGTAATGCTCCCAGACAACCTGAGAAACAGAAAGGAAGACCTTGGGTTCCTAGAGAAGTGGGGATCCAAGCTCCCGGAGAAGGTCGTCCATGGCGGGAAGCCCTGGAGCCTCGGGTCAACCTAGATCTCTAAGACCCCCCGGCGCACGATGCTTCTTCCAATTGCAGTTTCGACAACGGATTCCGAGCTTTTTCGTAGCCTCTTGGGGATGTCCCAGATAGTAACGAAGCATTTGAGGATACCCTCCGCACAATTTCCTGTCCGCAGTTCCACCGCCAGCTATGTGGTCGATAGCCAGTACACGTTCATCCGACTCGCCACAATCGGCGCATGTGGGCCCTCCTAAGAGTTCATCAGCCTGATTCTGAATGCCTTTGTATTTGAAACGGGTACACTTCTCCTGTTTCCGCCCCTTTCGAAGTTCTTCCGCTAGTTACAATTGGCGCACAGGACTTGCAGGTTCCGGTTCGCTTCGTCCAGATGCATGAAGTAATAGTTGATAGTTAGGAAGCCGAGCTCAATGGGGAGGGGCCACGATATGAGCGAGTCGGCCACCCGTGTTTCTAGTCGAAGGGAGGTCCGCGAAACTAACGGCCCTAGGAATCCGACAGATAGACAACCTAACTTGGGCGGAGAAGATTATAGCAGGTTCAATGTTGTTGGCCACAGTTTAATTAGCGTAGACTTCGTGCGATGAAACGGGTGGGGGCGTAGCCCAGAACCTTGACGTAGGTGAGCAACATGGCAGGGCGACAGGCTCCAGTGAAAACCAATGGCTGACACGGAAACGTGGATGACAGAACAGTGGAGCGGCCTAAGACACCTGTAGACCGTCGGTTCAAATCCGACCGCCCCCACACAACAATACTGCACTGAGAAGAGGCGGGGAGAACTCCAGGAACTTTTTTGAGCAGACGGGTAGCCCCACCACACAGAATCACTGAGCACTTTCCGCTTCAGCTTTGCCTGGGCCTTCATCTGGGGCACACACATCATTTGGGACGCTTCTCGCCTTCATCGCCTCTGAGCGTCAAAACAATGACTGTGACGAGAATGAATATCGAAGGTGTGTAGTTAAGCCACTGGGGAAGCCCGTTAGTATCGATGTAGTACGCCAAGAGTTCAACGTAGGGGATTATGAAGACCACCTTCCCTTCGAGGCACTGCTGGGTTATCGGCGAGAGCGCTATCTGCTGCAAGGTTTGGTCAGGTTGCTGATTGTTGTCTCCTTTCGTTATCAGTCCTGCGCTTGTGATGTTAACGACCCTGTGCACCACGGATTCTCCAAACGTCGAACACGGACTTCCATAGACGATGATGTCACCGACATGGACATCACTTATCGGGACGCTCTGGAGAACCACGAGGTCTCCGCCTTCAAGCGTGGGCAACATGCTGTGGCCGTCCACTCTCCTCGTGTCAGCCTGCACAAAGAAGGCCCAGAAGAGCAAGAGGGCGAATGCAGCAATGTATGCCACTGTCCCCTTAGACACGCCCGTCAATCCAGACTGCCCTAATCACCTTCCACATCGGGTCAGTTCTTATTCCCTGCCTTGACTCTTGACTGACCGTGGATAGGGCCAGTCCAAGCCAGCGAAATCGCAATCAGCGCTGTCTATTACCACATCTGTTGATGTATTCGAAAACAGACTATCACACAACATAGGGGAGCTCTCGTTTCACGCGAATTAGGTCGTTCAGATTGCTACACTTATCTAGGCAGAAGCGCTTCACGCATCGTCTCGGTATGAGAGCAGCACACCCCAGTCTCGGCCCTAGCGTCAGGATTCGTTTCGGCGCCTGGATTGGTGCAGCAGTCGTGCTTTCTGCACTGACTGCACCCAACTTCCCTTCTCTCGTCAACCAGTCCGTGGGGGATGCCTTCGATGGCCTTTTTGTGGCCATCCCTATCGTGGCCCTCCTCACCCTGATCTTTGCCCTGAGGTGGAAGGAACTTGCGCAGATGATGACCGAGGAGGGTGGTGGATTGTCCAGGCTTCCAGTCCGCCTTGTTGGGGCTGCCACCATCCTGGCTTTGTTCGTACTAGAACCGACAACTGGCCAGACCCTAGCCACATCTGGAATCGCCGTGGTCCTCACATTTTACGCCACGGCGCTCTTGGTGAACCCTTCTACGGCGCGATTCATGCTCCCCTACGCTGCCGTATACGGTGCTGCCGTCGGGGCTCCCGCAATTCTGCTTTGGGCCTTCGGCGAGCCGCTGGCGGTCCTGTCTTCGGGGCTGTCGGCAGGGCTCGTTCATGTGGCGGGTTTCCCGGTGACTTGGGAGGGGACAGGGTTCCAGCTAGTTTCAAAGGCAGGAGAGGTCGTGAACGGAGTGGTGACGCCTGGCTGCTCAAGCGTATCCTCGGTGACGATGTTCCTGGGGCTGTTGGCACTGATGCACCTTGACATGAAGAAGGATTCGCGCATAACGGCTAAGCTCGCCGTTGTTGGAGTTCTGGCGCTGATTCTCCTGAATTCTGTGAGGATTCTCATCCTTCTCTGGGTGGGGTATCAGTACGGGTCAGACGCTCTTTGGGGAGTGCATGATTGGATTGGGTACGCTCTCTTCCTGGGATTCTTCCTCACAATGCTTCCATTGTATGCAAGAATGGGCGAACCCAATCATAGTGGTGTAGTCACCGTGGGCACCCCTGCTGTGTCCGTCTAAGAGTGATTATCGCCTCGTTGGACCAGTGCGCCCTCTTTCAGCCCTGGGCTTTCCATATTGGTGGGTACTGGCGCCATGTCACTATGTTAGCCAATGTAGCGGCAGATTGCCATTGCCTTTCCCCGCAACATGCAACGCTCCGTTAGTTTGCTTTCTTAATTAGCCGCCGAAGAGGCGCAGGGCCGTTGTCCGAAGGCCCACCAAGGCACGGCATATGGAACGCTGTGCCGCCCAGAGTCAGACTGCTTATCCTTGCCACCACGATGAACAACCTCGCGGTCGGATATTTCCTGATCTACGTGATGGCGTTCCTCCCAGAGATAGGGTTCTCCGCAGCCGTTGTTGGCACTATTCTCGCCATCGAAGGCGTTGCTCTAGTCTTTGCAGGGATACCACTCGCGATGCTCTCGGACAGGCTCGGAAGGAAGTGGTTCCTGATTCTAGGGGGCATCATATGGGCGCCGAGCATCCTCGTGTTCGGATTGACGCTAAATGTGGACATCCTCTACGTTGCTTCGGCGATAGGCGGAGTGAGCGAGGCCGCGTTTCTCTCTTCATGGAACGCCATGATAGCGGACCAGACAGACCTCTCCAGTCGGGACTCTGCCTTCTCCCTTTCTTTCATCGTCAGTACGGCGGCGTTCTCCGCGGGCTCCGCCCTCCCTCTTGCCTTCGGCCCGCTCGAAGGTGCAAGCGGTGCCAGTGCCCTCACTGTCCATGGCTGGGCTTTCCTAGTCATCGGTGCCTCGACAATCAGCGCGCCCATCGCCTTGTGGCTGCTGCTGAGGAATTATGCAGAGAAGCCCCCGGAGAGGAGGACAGAGGGGGCCGGAGTAAGGGTGATGAAGCAGACTATCAAGTTCTCCCTAATCAACAGTATCATCGGGTTCGGCGCAGGCCTCATCATCCCTCTCATCGGGACGTGGCTCTGGCTGAAGTTCGGGGTCCCGGACGGCTACAGCGGCCCTTACCTGGCGCTCTCCGGTGTCACCATCGCCTTCTCTGCTATTGCGAGTCCCAGACTATCGAAGCGGGTCGGACTCTTCCCGGCTATGCTCGCCACCATGGGGAGTTCGACCATCTTCATGCTCAGCCTCGCGTTCATCCCAAACGTGTTCGCAGTAGGGGGGGTGTACCTGGTCAGGGCCGCCCTGATGAACATGAATTCCCCGCTAATGGATTCGTTTCTTATGGGAATCACCCCACCTAACCGGAGGGGTCTAGCTAGCACACTGAACGCCGTAATCTGGCGGATTCCCAACAACGTGAGCACATTCATCGGCGGGTACATCCTCACCTACAGCGTATTCGATCTCCCCTCGCTAGGGATATCACATCTGGACCTCCCCTGGGTACTCGCCACCGTGATCTACGTGGCGGGGATTGTGCTCCTGTATGTCAACTTCCGAAACGTCAAGCCGACGCTCTAGTGGCGAATGAACCATGAAGAGGCTTCCCCGGTCGTTCTTCGAAAGGTATACGCCACTCGTGGCGAGGGAGCTCCTGGGGATGAGATTGGTGAGAGTTGATGGAGGTGAGAGACTGGCCGGAATGATAGTCGAGACGGAGGCCTACCGCGGAAGGAGGGACCCTGCGAGCCACGCGTTCAGGGGCAGGACCAGACGGAATGAAGTGATGTTCGGGCCCGCGGGGCATGCCTATGTCTACTTTTCGATGGGAATGCACTACTGCCTCAATGTGACGACAGAGTTCCCTGGGACTCCCGGAGCGGTCCTACTGAGGGCGATAGAGCCCGCCGAGGGCATGCGAGGGATGCTCAAGAACAGGGGACTTGACACCGCTGTTCACGTGGCAGACGGACCAGGGAGGCTCACCGAGGCTCTCGGAATCGACAGCCGCCTGAACGGCGAAGACATGGTCACTTCAAAGAACCTTTTCATAGAAAAGGGGACCAAACCGAAGAGGATTGGCAGAAGCAGCAGGGTGGGAATCAACGTGGCGACGGAGCGGAGGTGGAGATACTTCATCGTAGGAAACAGGTTCGTGTCTCGGAGAAAGCCCTCGGCGTTTCCGCCCCAGAATCCATAACTACGCCAAGGCAGGACGGCGTCACGATGGGGTCGTCGGCTAGTCTGGTCTAGGCTTCAAGCCTTGGGTGACCTTACAGTCTATTTCTGCAGGTCCGAGCCCGCTTGAGATCCCCGGTTCAAATCCGGGCGACCCCACTCTCCATATGCTAGGAAGAAGCTCTTGAATCGTTGCAAAGAAAAAGGGAGCCGGCTCTAGCTCCCTTCTTGGACTTCGAAAGTCTCTGAAGGCAGGAGGCCATGGGCTTCTTTGTGCGCCTTCGCTATGGCTTCCTTGTTTGGCGCTTCTGAAAGGCAGAATATGGTTCCTTGCTTCTCGTCCAACCAGTATTTCTGGAAGTTCACGCCATACTTGCCTTGCACTTTGAGATCCTTCGCGTGGGCCTCGGCCACATCCTTCAGTTTGACTCCCTTCATGTTCTTGTGCACGTCGAGATATCGTGGCACATTCTGCCTTGTTTGGCTAACATAATATGACTTGCGGTCGTGGCTCGAACCCGCTCACGCCCCGATCCAAGGATGTCCTTTGAGGGGCAAGTACCTTTTGTTTCCAAGCGCAAGAACCCCAGGAGAACTTCTTTTGACCAACGGTGCACATAGCTTGATATAGTTTCTTCCGAGAAGTCCCCGCCGCGTTGCAGGCAGCTCCTCGCAGAGTCAAGACGATTTACAGCGTGATTGCTTCTCCTCAGAGACTGGAGATTCTCAGGATTCTGAACATAAAGGGTCCTCTAACCTACAGCGCCCTGAAGACCCTGGCAGGGTTCAAGTCGAAGAAGGAATCCGGAAAGTTCGCCTACCACCTTCGGAAGCTTGTCAAGCAGCTGCTGATCCAGCTAAACAGGCAGGAGAGGAAGTACACTGTCACCAACCTTGGCAGGCTGGTACTCAATCTCACCCGCCAGATCGAGGAGCAGTCCCTGGTCGAGAGCGGGAAGCTTTACGTGAGGACGTCTCACCAGACGATGGAAGAGTTCAACGCCAACAAAATCCTCCAGTCGCTCGTGAAAGAGGCGGGAATGCCTGTCGAGCTTGCACAGAAGATCACGAGCGAGACCGAGTCGAGACTCTACAAATTCCAGACTCAGTATCTCACAGCCCCTCTCATCCGTGAGATTGTGAACGCGCTGTTGGTGGAGCACAGCATGGAGGAGTACAGACACAAGCTCACGAGGCTGGGGATGCCCATATACGACGTGACCCAGCTGCTTGGGAGGGCAGGAGACGACGGCGGGAGCGTCGAGTCGCTCATCCACCAGACGGGGAAGCAGGTCTTCTCGGAGTATCTTCTGCTCGAGCAGCTCCCGAGAGATGTCGCGGACGCGCACCTCTCTGGGGATATTCACATCACTAACGCTGGGTCTTGGGGGCTCACTCCCGACTCGGTGTTCGTGGACCTCCTGTCGATAAGAGGCGCCGGGCTCAACTCCAGGGGAAGGATACCAAACATCTCGATGGTCCCGAGCCCGGAGAACGCAGAGAGAGCCCTGAACATAGTGCTGGACATGTCCTCCATGATGACGCGTGAGGTGTCAGACGAAGTCACGTTCAGGAATTTCCTTCAGTTCATAGGCCCCTATTGCAAGTCAAGAGGCAAGAGGGAGCTAGAGTCTGTCCTGCTGAGGTTTTTCGAGACTATCGGTGCCCCTGCCGCAGGCTCGGTGGGCCCGGCCATCAGCCTGGACCTGAATCCCTACAGGCATGATGACGTCCCTCGAGAAGTGATGGACAAGACCCTGGACGCTGCTTTGGGTGCCTACAGGAGCTACGTCCAGGAGACGCCAAGGCCTGATGTACGCCTCCTTCTCGCGAAGCCAAACAGGGTAGATGACACCAAGGTCCTGAAGGACGCTGCTTCGATAATCTTCAACGGCGGTAGGATAGCGTTCTTCTCGTCGGATCAACGGAGGAGCTTCCTCGGGTTGAACGCGAATGTTCTCTCCCCTGAGTCTCAGGCTGACAACGTGAGCGTGCTCCACGGGCTGAGTCTCAACCTTCCCAGGCTTGCCTATGACTCCAACCAGGATGAGACGTACTTCAGAGCTAAGCTCGCACTTCTCATCGGGGTCGCTTCCGACGCGCTTTCGACCCGGAGGAGACTGATCGAGAGGACGCTGAAGCGTGGTCTCCTGCCCTCCCTCGCTGCCGGGTCAGACGCGGTCACATCTGACACCATGCCTCTGATAATGAACATGGTAGGCTTAGACGAGACCCTCGCGAGCCTCATCAGGGACCCTACCACAGCTTCACGATACGATTTGGCCGACAAAATAGTGGGCACCGCGACCCAGGTCGCGGACGACAAGTCCACCAAGATAGACAGGCTGGGGGTTGCCATGCTGGATCTCGACGGGGCCTTCAGGCTGGCAACGCTCGACTCAGAGAAGTATGGGAAGGCGAACCTGCAGCCGTTGCAGAAGGGAGCCTACACACAGGCGCCGAGGCTTCAGCTGGCGGACCTAGAGAACCCCGAGAAGATGGACTACCTCTCCAAGCTTTCGGTCGGGCTCCACGGCGGCGTGTCTATGACCCTCGACGGCTCGTCGGACGAGGTCAGAGGAATATACAACCTCATTCTTAACGCGACGCCGAAGCTTCCCTACTTCAAGGTGGACAGGACGATATCTGTGTGCAGGAATTGCGGCTCCAAACTTCCGCAGAACGCGGCCCGATGCCCCCGATGCAAATCGGTAGCGATGATCCAGTACTCGACCGCTTCGTAATCTTCCGCGAATCAGCTCTGCGTCTTGTCAATAAGAGTTCACCGGCCCCCGCTTCATATTGTCGATTTACCTTCGACGCCCCTTGCTTGGTGGTTAACTGGAAATCAGCCATGGTTGAAATATATACGTCGGGCGATGGGGTCAGGGTTAAGGTTATGACGTCAATCGTTGAACAACCACGTGACTCTCCGGATGCCGGAGAGCTGACAAAGGAAGTCAAGCTTCCGACTGAAACCCTCGAAGCGTTCGGAGGAGATGAACTGCGCGCGAGGGTGTTCTACGAGAAGTATGCACTCAGGGATGCTGATGGTATGCAGGTCGAGAAGCGCCCCGAGGACATGTGGCGCAGGGTCGCGAAGGAGCTTGCATCCCCAGAGAAGGATGACGAGAAGAGGAAGGAGTGGGGGTCGAACTTCTACTGGCTCCTTGAGGACTGGAGATTCGTGCCCGGAGGGAGAGTACTCTTTGGCGCGGGGCAGACGAGGAAGTCAACGCTGCTAAACTGCTACTTCTTCGGTATCCGGGAGGATTCGATTGAAGCGATTTTTGACTGGTGTAAGGAGGCAGCGCGGACTTACAGTTTCGGAGGAGGGGTTGGCACCGACATTTCGGTACTCAGGCCACGCGGCGCGCCAGTGAACAACTCCGCCATCTACAGCTCCGGGGCGGTGTCTTTCATGGAGCTCCTCTCGACCACGACGGGAACCATCGGCCAGGCGGGGAGGAGAGGCGCCCTGATGATTACCATTCGGGTCGACCACCCTGACATCATGGAATTCATCAACGTGAAGAAGGACCTAAAGAAAGTGAACTATGCCAACATCTCGGTGAAAATCACTGACGACTTCATGAGAGCCGTGGAGACAGATGGGGATTTCCTGCTCCACTTCAAGAACGAGAAGGTCGAAGTGAATAGGACGGTAAGGGCGAGGGACGTCTGGAAGTCGCTTATCAAAGGTGCCTGGCAGTCGGCCGAGCCGGGGGTCCTCTTCTGGGACGCCATCAAGAGGTATTCTACGACCGAGTACAACGGCATGGAAGTCCAGGGGGTGAACCCCTGTAGCGAACAGACTCTCGAGAGCTACGGGTGCTGCTGCCTGGGCTCTGTCAACCTCAGCGCCTTCATCAAGGAGCCCTTCACCGAAATGGCAAGTATTGACTGGGACGGGCTCACAAGGGCGACCCAATATGGGGTCCGCTTCCTCGACAACGTGCTTGATTACAACGCTGAAAGGCACCCGCTCCCCCAGCAGAAGGGAGCTTCTCTCCATAGCAGGAGGGTGGGGGTCGGCATCACCGGACTTGGTGATATGCTGATCAAACTGGGCCTGAAGTACGACGAAGACTCGACCATCGAGTTCGTCGACCACCTCTTCGAGAGGATCAAGAACGTCATCTATGACTACTCCACCGAGCTGGCGAAGGAGAAGGGGAGCTTCCCAGCCTTCGACGCCGAGAAGCACCTCGCCCAGCCCTTCGTCTCGAGGCTCGACGAGAAGGTCAAGGAGAAAATCAGGACACAGGGCATAAGGAACGCAGCCATCACGACTATCCCGCCTGTCGGGTCTGGTTCCATCCTGGCCGGGACGAGCAGCGGAGTGGAGCCTGTCTTCGCTCTCTTCTACACGAGGAGGAGCAAATCCCTGAGCGAAGGAGAGTTCAAGGTCTTCCACCCACTCGTCAAAGAGTACATGGGTGCGACCGGGGCCAGGGACGAGAAGGAGATCCCCAACTACTTCGTCACCGCCCACGAGATCAAGCCAGAGATGAGGGTGAAGATGCAGGCCACGATTCAGAAGCACATAGACACCGCCATCTCCAGCACCGTCAACCTGCCCGAGGACATAACCCCCGAACAGGTGGAGAAGATCTACCTGCTTGCGTGGAGGATGGGGTGCAAGGGCATCACGGTCTACAGAGAAGGGAGCAGGGAGGGCATCCTGGAGACCGAGAAGGCGGTGAAGAAGGTCGAGGCCCCGAAGCCAGAGTTCGAGCGCCCCAAGATGATGGAAGGGAAGACCATCAAGCTGAGGCTCCCCCAGGGAGGGCTTTACGTGACCGCCAACATGGACAATGGCGAGCTGAAGGAGGTCTTCGTCACACTGGGCAAGTCCGGCGGGGATGAGAAGGCGGACGCCGAGGCTCTGGGGAGACTCATCAGCCTCTACCTGCAGCACGGAGGGGATATCCAGAGCGTCGTTTCCACCCTCAAGGGAATCAAGGGGAAGTACGTATCCTGGGACGGGGGGACCCAGCTACAGTCCATCCCGGATGCCATCGCCAAGGCCCTAGAGCTGTTGACTCTGAACCACGTGGTGAAGGAGTCCGGGTTCCCCACCGAGGGGAATCCAAAGTCCCTCGGTGGAACCTGCCCTGACTGCCATGAGAACACTCTGGTGTTCGAAAATGGTTGTTACCACTGCGGTTCGTGTGGCTACTCCAAGTGCGAGTAGCCAAAAAGCGCCCCACAACGATTTTACACGCGTGCCATGAGGCGGCGCTCGTTGAGCAGAGGGAGGAGGGCCCTACTCATCGTCGTGGTGACGACCGCCCTTGTGCTTACACCTCTGATCCTAGGGGGGGCCCTTCTAGGGTTCTACATCGGAGGTCAGGTGGGGTACTCTGGGAGCGTTCTCGCCATAGCCTTCTCGACGGTTGGCTTCGTGGTAGGTATGGCGGTGATATGGTGGGTGATAAAGGAAGTAGTGGGCCGGATGAATCGGCCTACTGGCTGACCTTCTTCAGTGCCTCTGACTTCGCCCTCTCGACCTTGACCTTCAGGTCGGCGGCGGCCTTGTCGTAGGCCTCCTCCACCTTCTTGGTCGCGGACTTGAACGGCTCCTCAACCAAGTCTTCGCTCATTGGGCCTCCTTCCTCTCCAGTACCTTCTTCACGTGTTTCAACCTCGTGAACTCCTCCCTCTCCCTCTCCTCGAGGGTGGCTTGTATGTATCGGATGGAGTCCTCGTAACGCGGGATTATCATGTATTCGAGGGCGTTGAGCAGCCTCTGGGTCTTCTCGAGCTCCTTCGCGAGACGAAAGATGGCGTTCTCGTATTCGGCGGCCCTGAAGATGGAGGGGAGGACCTTCCTCATGTGCCTGGCTGCCCTGTCGACCGCGACGTTGCTGTCCGCGAACCCATAGGTCATACCAACCTCCTTCTCAGAGAGCTTGATTGAAGGGATGTCGACGTCGACAATCCTGCGGACATTAACATCCGCCTCCACCATGGGCGGGGTGTTTGCGGCTATACCCTCGAGCCTGAGCGGTCCGAGTTTCAGGTAGGCGTCAAAGAGGGCAAGATAGGCGTCCGAGAGAGGCTGCGAAATCTCGTCTCGGGCGGTCGTGGCCTGTTCGATCATCTCGTCCAGTCGCTTCAGAAGGACATCCCGCTTGTCGTCCAGCACCTTCTTGACCCTGACGGCCGTCTGGAGACGCTTACGGGTGCCGATGAGCTCAATCTTCGTCGGGAGAACGTTGCCGCCGGACGCTACTGACATGGCCTAAGCAGCCGACTTCCCTTTGATGTAATGTTGCTTGATGAATTCTTCCTTGATGTTCGTCAGCTCGCTTTCTGGGAGCACAGAGAGCACCTCCCAGGCGATGCGGTGGGTGTCGTCGAATGTCCTGTTCTCGTCGTACCCCTGATTGAGGAACTTCTGCTCGAACTCGTCCCCGAACTGCAGATACTTCAGGTCTGAGCCCGTGAGCCCCGACTTTCCCACGATTTCGGCCAGCGCCCTCAGCTCGACTGCCCTTGCGTATGCGTTGTACAACTGGTTCCCGACCTGGTGATGGTCAGGGTTGGCCTTCCCCTGCTTGATGACGTAGCCGAGTGCCGGACCCATGAGCCTGCTCAGGCTCGAAAGCACGTATACGGGAGGATAGATCCCCTTCCTGAAGAGCTCCCTTCCGAGGAAGATCTGGCCTTCGGTGATGTAGCCCGTGAGGTCTGGGATCGGGTGGGTTACATCGTCGCTGGGCATGGAGAGGATAGGCATCTGAGTGATGCTCCCCTTCTTCCCCTTGATTCTGCCCGCCCTCTCGTAGTTGGTGGCGAGGTCTGTGTAGAGGTAGCCAGGGAACCCCTTCCTGCCTGGGACCTCTTCCCTTGCCGCTGAGATTTCCCTCAGTGCCTCGGCGTAGTTCGTGATGTCAGTTATTATCACGAGGACGTGCATCCCTAGCTCGAAGGCAAGGTATTCTGCCGCTGTCAGGGCGACCCTCGGGGTTATGATTCTCTCGATGGCAGGGTCGTCCGCCAGGTTCAGATAGAGGATGCTCCTGCGGATGGCTCCCGACTCGGCCAGCGTCCTCTGGAAGAACGAGGCCTCGCTGTGCGAGACGCCGACCGCGGCGAACACGACCGCGAACTCCTCCCCTTCCCCCACCACCGTTGCCTGCCGCGCAATCTGAGCGGCCAGCATGTTGTGGGGCATCCCTGCGCCCGAGAAGATTGGGAGCTTCTGCCCCCTTACGAGGGTGAGCATACCGTCTATGACCGAGACACCCGTCTGGATTAGATCGGTAGGGTACTCGCGCCTCTCCGGGTTGATTGGCGCCCCGTTGACATCGAGAAACGTCTTCGCTATCGGCTCAGGGAGCCCGTCCTGGGGCCTGCCGAGGCCGTCGAACACTCTTCCGAGGAGCTGGTCTGAGACTGGGAGCTCCATGGTCTTCCCGAGGAATCGGGCCCTCGTCCCACTGACCGAAAGTCCCGAGGTCCCCTCGAAGACCTGGACCACCGCCTTTCCGAAGCCCGTCTCAAGGACCCTTGCAAGCCTCCTGTTCCCCGCGTTGTCCTCGATCTCCACTAACTCGTCGAAGGCTGCCCTGTCCACTCCGTCTACGACGATGAGAGGCCCTCTGATCTCTGCTATCTTGCTGTACTCCAACCCCGATGAAGACCTGCTCATGCGGCCCTTACCTCCTGGACGCCGGAAAGAGACGAGAATTCGTCAAACATCTGTCTTGAGAGCGACTCCAGCTTGTCGAGGTCCTCGCTCCTGATGGCGAACTTGGCCCTGAGCATGGGCGCGATCACCTGCATGCCCCTAATCTTGGCAAGGGAGGTGCCGTTCCTCAGCGCTTTGAGGGCCTCTTGGTGGTACTGGACGAACATCTTCATCATGTGAAACTGTTTCTGCGGGCTGCAGTAGGCGTCAACGTCATCGTAGGCGTTCTGCTGCAGGAACCCAATCTGAATCATGCGGGCGACGTCTAGGATTA
>CAYPSJ010000052.1:0-51479 GCA_964413565.1 uncultured Nitrosopumilales archaeon
ACTTTCCTCTCGTACAGCCGCGTGATCCCAGAGAGCCCGATGGCGGGGAGCAAGGCCCCGATTGTTGTTGGGAGCAGGCAAACGTAAAGGGCTATCAGCACGGAGAGGTCTGCGCGGAGACCAAGTGTCACCGAGAGCCCCAGCATCGCAGCTATGAGGATGGTGAATATCGCCGACAGGCCGAAGAGGACCATGGTGATTGCCACTTCGTTCGGGGTCTTCGGCCTCTTCGAAGCTTCCACCATCCGGACCATCTGGTCAAGATAACTCTCACCGGGGTTGACCACCATGCGGGCGGTCATCGTGTCGCTGACCACCTTCGATCCCCCGATCAGGCTGTCCCCTGGGGCTTTCCTCACGGGGGCTGACTCCCCAGTGACGAGCGACTCGTCGACCATCGCAATCCCTTCTAGGACTTCGGCGTCGATTGGGATGAGGTCGTTCTTCTCCAGAAGAATCAGGTCGCCCTTGACAAGCTGCTTTGATGTCGAGGGAACCACGTGTCTCTCCCAACCTTCGGTGACCACCTTCTTGCAGGGCACCTCCGTCTCGAGCTGCTTCAAGCTGCTTGCGGTGTTCTTCGCCTGCTGCTCCGCCAGAGAGTCTGAAAGGGTGCTGAACCAGACGGTGATGAGGAGTATTGCCGCAACCTCAACGTAGAACACACGATCGGCTGGGCTGGCCACGCCCACGAAGGCGTAGGGGTCGATGGCCATTGCGGCCACGATAAAGAAGGTTAGCTCCACGATGAGCATCACGGGGTTCGCCAGCAGTGACACAGGGCTCAACCTGACTACCGAGTCGACGAGAGCCTTCCGGCTGAGGAGTGAGGGCCTCCTTGGGAGCCTTACTCGCCCTAGCACCCTGCTCAGGCCCTGGGTCTGGTTAGCCAATGAAATTCACCATGCCCTGGAACAGGGCCAGAAGAGGGCCGAGTATCAGGAACGGGAAGAAAGTGAGGACGACGAGGAGTAGTATGGCGCCGATCAGTACCACGGAGAATGTGTTGCTGTCGGTCTTTAGGGTCACTTCGCTACTTCTCTTGCGCCCGATCATGGATCCCGAAAGTGCGAGTAGAATCGCGATGGGTCCGTATCGCCCGACGAAGATGACCGCTGCCGTGGCGACATTGAAGAAGGGAGTGTTGGCCGCTGTTCCCAAGAAGTCAGATCCATTGTTGGCGGCGGAGCTCGTGAACTCGTAGAGGATCTGCGTGAAGCCGACAGAGCTGGGAAGAGAACTGAAGCCAGGAATGGCGCTTACGGCGTTGGTGGCATAGGCAAGTACGGTGGGAATCAGGATGATGATGGGATGAATGAGGAAGGCCACCATGACCAACTTGACGTCCCTGGCGTTGATTTTCATTCCGAGGTACTCCGGCGTGCGCCCCGTCATGAGGCCGACCACGAACACTGTGATGATGATGTACATGATCATGTACATCACGCCCACCCCCTTTCCGCCCGGGGTAGCCTGAATCAGCATCCCCATGAATGCGGAGAAGATACCGAGCGGGTGTATCCCGGAGAGGGAAGCGTTGACGGAGCCCGTGGTTACAGCGGTGGTGACGACCGTCCAGAAGGTCGAGAAGAAGCCTCCAAACCGCGTTTCAAGACCGGGACCAATTGTGGGGAGGCTGGGGATGAACGCGATGATTAGATCGATGGCGAAGAGCCCGTAGGTCGCGATGAGAACCGGTCTTGTCTCCTTCACCTTCCCGAGTAGCCGACCGAAGACGAAGACCAGAGCCGTAGGAAGGAGAAGCATCAGATAGATCTGGATGATGTCGGTGGCAGGGGTGGGGTTCTGGAGGGGGTAGGCGGAGTTCGCGCCGAAGTAGCCACCCCCGTTGGTGCCCAGTTGCATTACCGAGACGAGTGAAGCGACAGGGCCGGCGTAAACAACCTGCGAAGCACCTTCTATCGTCTTGTAGGTGTTGTACCCCTCGAGAGTCTGCGGGGTCCCCAGTGCCACCAGGACGATGGCTGCTATGAAACAAAGGGGGAGCATGATTCGGGTCAAAGTTCGGACGAAATCGACGTAGAAGTTGCCCATGTGGGTCGATCCGGTGCGGAGGCCCCGCACAAAGGCAACAAGGGCGCAGACCCCCGTGGCAGCTGAGGTGAACTGGAGGAACTGGATTGCG
The DNA here is from genome assembly GCA_964413565.1 of uncultured Nitrosopumilales archaeon. Classification (GTDB taxonomy): domain Archaea; phylum Thermoproteota; class Nitrososphaeria; order Nitrososphaerales; family Gagatemarchaeaceae; genus UBA183. The sequence continues at coordinate 2,147 of CAYPSJ010000052.1, forward strand.
CCCATCTGAGAGAAGTAGGAGAGGCTGACCTCACCTGCATAGTGCTGGAGGTTGGTGTTCGTCGCGAATGAGACAACGGTGTTTAGGGAAAGGTCCCAGCTCAGACCTGGGTATCCCTGCGGGTTGAGGGGGAGGCTCCCCTGAAACATGAGGATTAGGAACGCAATCGCCATCTGTGTGATGTTCACGAACAGGGCGGCAAGGAAGTACTGTTTCCACCCCATGGTGACGCTGGTGTTGACGCCCGTGAGCCTGTAGATCCACTTCTCTATCGGGTCGAGGAACCTGTCGAGCTTAGTGCTTTCGCCGTTGTAGACACGTACGATGTATGGCGCCAGGTAGTTACCTGACAGTAGAGCGGCGCCGAGTATCGCAATAACAGTGGTAGCCTGAAGTGCGTCGATCAACTATCTCAGAATCCATTGGGTCTCCAGTACCTCTCGCTTCAATAGTTCCGTGCCAAACCTAACGTGGCCTTGAATCGCCGTTGAATCGCGGGCCCTTGTGCGTGTGAAGCACTATCGCGCTCACAGTGCTCTTGACGCCATGGATCTTGAGAATCTTGTTCTTCAAGGTGTCCCGGAACTCCTCAATATCGGCGGCCGAAACAAGCGTCACTATGTCGAACTCGCCGGTCACTTCGTAAAGCTCTTCGACGTTCGGGAGCTTATTTAGCGCCTCGACTACCTCGTCCATCGTGGGAGAATCCACGAAAATGTCCACGAATGCTAGAAGTCGAGCCAAGTGACATTACCGACGATTCGGCGCCCTTCCGGTCGGGGATATATGCGTTGCGAGGATCGACCACGGCTTTCCTCTCTAATCGCTTGCCACGGATAAATAACAAGCGCGTCGTGGGCGGCTCTGGATGGAGCCTCTCATCTGGGTATTGGCCGTGGTGTTTGCGGTTTCCTTCCTTTCGAACGTGTCCCCATTTGTCGGTGCCTCCTACACGTTGCTGGCGACCCTATACCTCACACTCATCGGACCGACCCCGCTGAACTTCGTGGCAGTCGCGATTGTCTCCGCCATCGGAGCGAGTGTGGCGAAGTTGGTCATATACTTCGGTGCATTCGGATTCAGGGGACCGCTCCTAAAGAACAAGAACGTTAGACTGATCGGAAGGTACTCCTCCACGGATGCGTTCTATCTCGCGCTTTTCGTGACGGCGTTGCTTCCTGTTTTCCCGTTTGATGACTACATCTACATCGGCGCAGGCGCGGTCTCAGCCAGCCTGCGCCTAATGTTGGGCGTCACACTCCTCGCAAAGGCAGTCAAGAGCGTCGTGGAGATCGCCCTCGAATACACCATCCTCAGGGGCCTTTCGGACCTGCTTGGAATTCATAGGCTCGACCTCACTTTACTCCTAACCGCTGCGTTCATCGCTATCGGGATTGTTGTGTACAAGGTGGACTGGGAAGCAGCCTACGCACGGCTGACCGGGAAACAAAGGTCAACCGCAGCGTCTACTACCTCGGTCACCGGAGGATAGCTGTTCTGTAGAGCATAACCTTACACCCCGAGAGGCGACCCTTTGAGGCATGAAGAATGGAGCGATGCGGAAGCTCTCATACAAAGCCAAAGGCTCAGCCCAGACGCCCTTTGGAATCCGCCTAAAGCATGTAGGTAAGTCCCTAATCTGTTTGGGATAAGTGCTTCCGCCTGATGTCCTGAAAGAGCTCGCCTGGCCTGCTCCTGGAGGGCATACCATGCTTGTGTACGACACAAAAGAGAGGAAGGAGGACGTCCTCTTCACACAACTGAGACTAGCTGGCAAGTATGACGTCGGTGTTTACGTCTGCTCGGAAGAGTCGCCCTGCGAGGCAGAGACCTCGATGAAAAGGTTCGGGATGGGTGTTGAAGAGCGCAAGAAGAACGGGACCCTGGTGGTCAAGAACTACGACCAGGTGTACATCGTGAACGAAAAGGTCGACTCCTCCGCGATAATCAAAGGATTCTCCCACCTAGCCCTCATGTACTCATGCATGGGGTACGGTGTGAGGGCTGCTGCAGAAATGTCCTGTTTCTTCAAGACCGGGAAGGCGGACGAGTTGGTGACCTACGAGAACGACCTGCACAGGAAACTCTCTTTCCCCGCTTTTGGAATTTGCGGTTACAACCTCTTCGACATGTACAATTCGCACAGCATCGATGTCTTGTGGCCCATCATCAGGGCGCACGGAACAGTGATCATGACCGGGCCAGGCGGAAGCTTTGTCCTGCCACCTGAAGAGATCAGAGCGAAAGACGTCGAGAAAACAATGGCGACCCCCGGAAGTATCAAAGAATCCGAATAGGATCAACATTCGATAGACAAAGGCGGACCTACTGAGGGAGTCTGACCAGTGCAGCCGCCCTGTGAATTGCGTTCGCAGCCTGCCGTCAGGAGGGACCCTCCGCTTTGCGCCGTAGGCTCCTACGAGTGTCGGTGGAAATCACGCGACGGCCGGTCAACATAAAACTCCCTCGGCCAGTCGCCCTAGGGATGGGCTCGGATAACTCCCTTCCTGGAGCTATCGACATGCTGGCGAGGGAGTATTGGGAGGAGAGGATGTCCAACGAACCCCTCTTCGCGACGGCGCTCGGCGACAGAAGGTTCGACGACCACCTCCCTGACATCTCGCCAGAGGGAAGGGCGGGGATAACTCGTCAGTACGAGAGGGTGGTAGAGCAGTGCAAGGCGATCTCCGAGGCTAGCCTTTCGGCTGTGGGCAGGCTGACCCGCACTGCTCTTCTAGTGGACGCAGGGTCCCTCGTGGACTACTACTCCTGTGACCTCGACGATTGGGTGGTCGACCCGCTGGGTGGACCTCAGGTTGAGCTGATGAACACGGAGTCGTACCAGCCGGTGAGGACGATTGCTGAGGGGGACCAGATGGTGAAGCGTTGGCTTGCCATCGGGCCTTACGTCGACCAGCACATAGCTAATCTCAGGGCGGGCGCCTCCGGCGGGAAGGTGGCTGTTCGCGCACTCGTCGAGAAGGTGATCGAAGAGCTCGACGACCTCGTTTCGAAGCCTGATTCGGAGTGGGCCCTGCTCCGGCCCCTTGCAGCCAAGCGAAACTGGTCAGACGACGAGCTTCGCAGGTTCAAGGAAGGGCTGGAAGGAGCGTTGAGAAAGTCGGCACGGCCGGGCTTCGAGCGCTACCTGCGGTTCCTCAGTTCTGAGATACTCCCGGAGTCCAGGCCTCAGGAGAAGCCGGGCATCATGCACATCACCGGAGGGGCAGAGGCGTATCGCAAGCTGATACGGGTGCACACTTCACTCAACCTCACCCCTGGCGAGCTGCACGAGACCGGGTTCAGGGAGGTGGCGAGGATCAATAGGGAAATGGAGGAGCTGGGAGGGAAGGTCTTCGGGATAAGAGGACGAAAGGAGATCCTGGGGCGACTGCGGACCGACCCGTCGTTGTACTTCTCCAGCAGGGACGAGGTCGCAGCTAAGGCGGAAGCGGCACTAGCCAAGGCCAATGCCTTGATCTCCAAGTGGTTCGGCAGACTGCCCAGGACTCCGTGCGAAGTCGTCAGGATGGAGGAACACGAGGAGAAGTATTCCACCATAGCGTACTACCGCCCCCCTGCGGCCGACGGGTCGAGGCCCGGGCGCTACTACGTCAACACCTCAGCTCCTGAGACGAGGCCCAGGTACGAGGCCGAGGCGCTCGCCTACCACGAATCCGTCCCTGGGCACCACTTGCAGATTGCCATTGCGCAGGAGCTCCAGGGAATCCCAGAGTTCAGGAAGAACAGCGGGGTGACCGCGTTCGTCGAGGGGTGGGGGCTGTATTCGGAGCGACTCGCCGACGAGATGGGGCTATACCCGACCGACCTGGACAGGATTGGGATCCTATCCTACGACGCCTGGAGGGCGTGCCGACTGGTGGTGGACACGGGCATGCACGCCATGGGCTGGACCAGAGAGCAGGCCATCGCCTTCATGCTCGAGAACACCGCGCTAGCTATGAACAACATAGTAAACGAGGTGGACAGATTCATCACGTGGCCGGGCCAGGCCCTTGCCTACAAGACTGGGCAGCTTGAGATGACCAGGCTGAGGAAGGAAGCGCGCTCACGCCTCGGCAGAAGGTTCGACGTGCGCAGGTTCCACGACGTCCTGCTGGGGAGCGGAGCAGTGCCCTTGGAGGCTCTCAGACAGATGATTCAGAGCTATCGGTAATGGTCCCACCACGCTGCTTTGAAAGTCCTGGGGCAACGCGTCCAACGAATCTGGCGTCAAACCCAAAGGGTTAGATGATTGCTCCACGTCCGAAGGAACCAACCCACCGTTTTGCTTGAACTTTACCGCAACAGCTAGTGGCGGAATTCGACTGCTTCAGAGCGCCCGCAGGCCGTTCTCATGAATAGAACTTTACACCATTTGAGGCTACCCTCTGAGGCATGGACAGGTGGAATGTCATTGAACTTCTCGTCCCTGTGGTCATCCTATTTTCTTACTTCGTTCCTGTCGTCAGCATTCCGCTCCACTGCGTTCACTGCCCAATCGAACCCCAATACGGCTCCCTGACCTACGTCTATCTTGGTCATGGTGCGACTTGGGTCGCAGGCATCTACTCCATCAGGCTCTGATCAGCATTTCAGGGGAATCCAACCCCGACAAAACTACTTGGTTCAAATCCTGAAATCTTCTAACTGGCCGGTTAACCGTCGCTAAAGAATTCCCTTGATGAGACGGTGCAACTTACGCCCAAGTCGTATATAATGCGGCCATGTTCGATTCCGTGGGAGGTGATACGATAAGTGCCAACGAATTTCGAGTTCATAAGACAAACCAAGGCCAACATTTCGGACACGATGGATTTCTACACTCACCCAGAGCACATGCCCGAATTGCTTCCTGACGTGTTCAAGCAAGTGACAATCAAGAGCAAGGACGGGGACACCATCATCTACGAATGGCAAGGTGAATTGATGAGACGAAAGGTTGTTGGTGTCAACAGGCTCACCCTCAACAAAGACGCTCACACAATCGTTGAAGAGACGATAGAGATGCACGGGGGGCCAAAGGGCAGTAAAATGACATATTCGTTCAAGGAATTGCCAAACGGAACTGAGATAAGGTGCAATCACGCAATGGAAATGGGAGCGCTGGGTTTCCTAGGCAAAAGGTGGTGGAAATCCACCGTTGATAGGGGGTTTGACGAGGGAGTGAAAAGGCTCGATGCAAAATCGAGTCAATGAGCGCTCGCACTCTCCTCTGACCCCCTTTCTTTCCCCCCACCAAAATCGCCGCACCTCCCGCACGTCTGCCTAACCGCGCCTAACCTATGGCACAACGACGCGCAACGGTGCGCAGCTGAGCACAACAAGTCCGCACCGCGCACGCACAACTCCCGCACACTGCACTGCAAAACCAAACGATTATAGTCAGAATTTGGAGCCAGCCTTCCTGCTGCGGGGGTCGCCCAGCCTGGTCAACGGCGCGAGGCTTAGGACCTCGTCCCTTAGGGGTTCGTGGGTTCGAATCCCACCCCCCGCACTAAATGGCCAAGAATGGGCCCTGTTTGGTCTAAAGAAGTCGATTGCAGGATAGAATGATCCTCGGCGTTCTACGAAACTCGGATCTGACATGCCCAGGATCAGGTTGTAGTGCAATTGTCAGGAAGGGCGCCAACCAGCTGGAATCCTTCGAGGAAGTCATGCTCGTAATGGACCTGGTCACCTACATGAAGCTGGACGCACGACATGGCGTAGGAGAAGTCGCCATTTGGCGTTGCAACAGACCCGACAAAACTAGTCAAATTGCCACTGTAGGCCACGGAGCTCACACTAATGATGGTACCATTTCCCCCTGAAGAAGTAGCCACGTCGGCTCCTAGGATTGCGACCGCAGCGATTGCTATCAGATATACGACAAGGAGGGGCCAAAGCTCCTTGGCCTTGAGTAGTTCCTTCACCCCACTCAATTCAGGTCGCTACCTTAATCGGGCGGGTCCATGTTACTAACCTTTCTATTGATCCTACTCCCCCTAGTCGGCGGTTCCGAATGAGCCGAGAGGCGAGTTGTCAATTCTCTGTCTCGGACCAAACCCAATCTTCCGAGGGACTGGGAAAGACTGATTACTGAATTTGTGCAGGCTGGACCAGAATACTTGGAGCCTTCGAGAACGAGCCAGATTGTTGCCCTGATACGAGCGGAGCTTGACCGACCGAGAACACCCCTTGGCGACCCAAATGCCCAGCGAGAACTTTGTTCGGGCATGCGGCCAAGTCGAACGTCGCGCCCATGGCCAGACATCGCTGTTCGAACCCGCTTTTTTGACGAGCAGGTCTTGATGGCAATAGGAGCGTGTCTGAACCAGATAGTGATATGCGGCGCGGGATACGATGACAGGGCCCTCCGGTTCCGCGCCCCGGGTGTGCGGTTCTTCGAAATGGACCAGCCAACGACGCAAGCGGACAAGACAAGACGGCTGCGGAAGAAGGGTGCCAACATGGATGGACTAGTATTGATCCCTGCGGATTTCCGTCATGACGACGTGGCCAAGTTGCTGCGTGATTCTGGACACTCCGCAGGCCGACCAACTCTATTTGTCTGCGAGGGTCTTCTTGTCTATCTTGACCAACGAGCCGTCTCCCGGTTACTTCGAGGTTTACGGTCCGTCGCCGCCCCCGGCAGCACCCTGGCCATAAGTCTGGCCTCTCGTCGCGAGGGGGAGGGCCCGGAGCGAGTGTTGGCGATAGCTAACGCCCGCCGCCTGACAAGTCGAACTGAACCTTGGCTCACAATCCCCTCAGCAAGTGAGGTCTCAGGGCTCTTAAGCAAAGCTGGCTGGGTCGTCGATTACCCATCCGAGGCTGGCGGCGTGTCAAGTCGATTGCTGCTTGTGGCTGCTCGGCCGACAAGCCCTTGACAACGGGCCCCAGCAGAGCTTGCATTTCAAGGCCGAGAGCAGGCGTAGCACTGACCATCGAGGTGCTGGAAAGGGCAGATGCCAGGCGATAGTTTCAGACATCCCCCTGTGGTCTCAACATATCGTTTTCCCTCCTTCCTTAAATCGCGAGGCTCAACTGTCAATCGCCGCGTGGTGAACAACCCGCCATGAAAGACACGATTGAAGGCTACGATGCAGTCAAGATATTTGAGGGTAGGAAATACACTGGAATGAGAGTAGGTGGCACCCATAGCTGGTACTATGGACAGGGGGAATGGGAAGAGACGAAGGTCACTCCTGACAAGTGGCAGTTTACCTACGCCGTGAAAAAACGGAGGAAATGGGATGCTCCCGAAGGATCAGGAGCCCCCACGGGGACAGAGTACCACTGGTACATACTTGCCCACCAGATCGTGAAGAAGCTCAACGCCAATGAATACACCACTTCAATGACGGGGGCGAAATACAAGCTGGCTCATCGGCGAGCTGGCAATGAAGAATGGAGCGCGAGTGGGCGGGTGAGGCTAAGAAAATTGATCGCAATACTTGAAGGGCACATCACCCAGTTGAGGCATGAGCTCGGGGACGTGGGGGAGGAATCAGGGGCTAAGCGGTTGGAGGCGGATTCTCCCGGTGTGGCGAGTCAACGACGGAAAGAAATGATGGGTGGCAGGAGAACGCCGTCAAACAGTTTAGCCCTCGGAATGCCAGGGCAGCCGCCGCTTGAGAGGTACATTCCTCGTGCGGAGGCAACTGGTCCCGGCGGGAGCGCCTTGCCCTCGGCAGGCTCCAGTTCGTCATCCTCCTCGAAGAGCGAGTTCTTCCCGAAGAACAGCAGATAGCTAATCACCGCAAAGTCAATCAGAATTGCCGCATGCATGACAGTGCAGTACACACAGATCGCGTGGAGAAGGAACAGCTCTACGAATATCAGGTATGGTACGAGGGCTACCCCTAGGAACCGCCAGACGAAGAGGAGGTTAACGGTAATCCTTGCGGCTCGATCAGATGCGAAGGCGATGATGAACACCATGCCAACATTCACCAGAAAGTATACCAGCGCTGCAAGTTCAAGTGGGATGCCGAAGACCTCGCTGTAGGAGCTAGACAGGACGGCCCCGCAGTCGAGGTGGATGTAGTAACCGAAGACATTGTAAGTTCCTGTGGGGCAGAGGGGGAGTTGCTGTTTCAGCGTGTAGAAGATAATCAAAACCGTGCCTGATGCCCAGATTCCTACGGCTGACATCACCAGCAAAATGAATAGCTTGAGCTTGGAGATCCTCAATCCGAACCCCTCCCCAGGGTAATCGCACATCCAGCTAGGTCAGAGCTCTCCGGCTGCAACAATTCGCGGGCCTATCCAAGACGCTTGGCAGATGGCAGCGAAGTAGCGGTCGAGACGACATATGACGAAGACGGGGCGGGGGTGGTGGTGAGACCGGCGGCAATGGGGCCAGAGATGGATGAGGTCGATTCGGAGATCGGCGAGGCGCTACAGACGGCGACAGGGGCACCCTGGGTAATTTTGCAAATGACGCCTGTTATCAGGTTGGTAGCTTCCCTAATTTGAAGGCCGACACTGTCTGAAGTCGATACATCATTGAGAATTGCAGTCCAGTTCTTGCCTCCTAGGATGTCGGGGAAGGGCAGCACCGACGCCTTGATGACGTAGACATTTTCGAAGTCGAGGAAGGGGAAGGCACTTCCGAAATTCGACCACACCGCGGAGTAGTTGGCCGGCACGGTCTGCAGCGGTGCCGACGACCTGTCAGCAGCCTCGTACCCCCTGAACGCAATGTAGTTGCTGGAGTAGGAGCTCCCTACGAATGTGAAGCTGGCGTAGTCCCCCTCGTCGTTAGCCGACGTGGTGTAATGGAGGTTCGTGAAGTTACCGAAGCGTTCTAGGGCTATTATCAGAGGCCAGCGCTCGACTGCGCAGTATGGGCAGAATTCGGCGCCCACGTAGACGACCACTGGCTTGCCGTTCGAGGTGAACTGGGCCCCGCCGTAGCTGATTACCTGCGACTCCATGGCGGAAGTGGCAGCTGGGCCGTAGGGCTGGTCGCTCACCGTTTGCAGAGAGGTCATGTGCTGGGTTGAAAGCAGCACACCGTCGTACTTGTCTAGTGCAGAACCTGCGTTCGCCGTCGTAACGAAGTAGATTCCTACGGCTATCGAAATGGCGATAATAACAACAGTAATGATAATCGTAAGCCTCCGCGTCTGCTCTCGCTTTTTCTGGCGTGCGCGCAATTTGAACGCCGCCCTTGGCGCCCCAACACCCCCGTTTAAGCGACTCGGACGCGTGTAGAGGCAATGCTTTTAGTCGAATCAGGTGGCGGATTTCCACCTTGCTGTCTCCCAAGTTCCAAGCCAGGGAGTACCAGAAGCGCATCGCGGAGGTAGCCGCTTCAACGAACACTCTCGTGGTCCTTCCGACTGGCCTCGGGAAAACGATAATCGCCATAATCGTGGCGGCGCAGATGCTCGAGAAGCACCCCGGATCGAAGGTGATGGTCCTCGCCCCGACAAGGCCGCTGGTCCTCCAACACCTGAGGGCCTTCGGGGCCGAGCTGAAGCTCCCAGAGGGGTCTATGGTCGCGCTGACGGGGACTGTGGACCCAGGAGAGAGGGAACTCCTCTGGATGAAGTCACGGGTGGTATTCGCCACACCCCAGACGATCTACAACGACGTTCGCCGCGGCCGTGTCTCGCTTCAGGAGGTGGTGCTTGCCGTGTTTGACGAGGCCCATAGGAGCGTGAAGGACTACACCTACACCAGACTCGCCACTGTGTACCGGGAGACAGCCCTGAGACCGAGAATCATGGGCCTGACTGCCTCCCCCGGCGCCTCGAAGGAGAAAGTCGACGAGATCAAGCGGAACCTGTTCATTGAGGCTGTCGAGGCGCGCAGCGAAGAAAGCGAGGACGTCAAAGACTACGTGGAAAGGACGAACATAGAGACGATCAGGGTTCGAGTGCCGGACGAATACTACGAGACCACGCTGAGGCTAAGGGAGATGTACAATGACAAAGTGAAGAAACTCCTGAGCGGAGGCTTCCTCAGGAGCAACAGGGTCTCCAAGAAGGCGCTCCTTGACGCGAGGATGGCAATCTCCGCCCGACTGAAGGCTGCCCAGGCAAGTGGAGGGCAAAGGGGGTACATATTCGGGGCGATAATCAATCAGGCTCAGGCGGTTGCAATTCTGCACGCAGTGGAGATGATAGAGACGCAGGGGGCGCCCCCGCTTATGAATTATCTTCAGAAGATGCGCGACAGGCCAGACAAGGGGAAGGCAATCTCGTCGCTCGTCCGCGATCCGAGGTGGCTCAAGATGGAGGGAGAGGCAGCCAAAATCGCCTCAGTCCCCCACCCAAAGATATCCGTGATGCTTGACATCGTAGAGCATCAGCTTCAGAGGAAACAGGACTCCAGGATCATAGTCTTCACTCAGTACAGGGACACTATAGAGGACATTGTGAAGGCACTCGAGAAGGAGGGTCTGAGCGCCAGGCGTTTCGTAGGGCAGTCGGACAGGGAAGGAAACAGAGGGATGGATCAGCAGCTCCAGACGCAGACCCTCGACCTGTTCCGGAAAGGGGAGTTCAAGGTCCTCGTGAGCAGTAGCATAGGGGAAGAAGGGCTTCACGTCCCAGACGTCGACCTGGTCGTCTTCTACGAAGCAGTCCCGTCTGAAATCAGGTACATCCAGAGACGCGGAAGAACTGGCCGCACCACCGAGGGGAGGGTAGTGATCTTGCTGGCCGAAGGGACGGTAGACGAAGCCTACTACTACAGCACTCTTCTGAAGGAGAACAGGATGAAGGAGCTCGTAAAGCAGACGAACAGCACGCAGCGAAGGCGCGTAAGGAATCCGACGCTAATGGACTTCGTCGAAGGCTAAGCCCTGCTCCCCACCACCGAGACCTTGATCAGATTCGTCGTCCCTTTCATTCCCGGGGTCCCGGACGTGACCACGATGCGCTCCCCTCTCTTAGCGAGCCCGAGCTCCTCTGCGGCTGCGTCTGCACGCTCGAAGAGCCAATCAATCGTCTTCGCCTTCCTAGAGAGGATGGGGACGACCCCCCAGTACAGCTTCAGCTCACGCGCCACACGGCTGTCTGTGCATATGGCCACGATTGGCTGCCGCGGATGGTACATCGAGACCCGGCGGGCGGTGGACCCCGTCTTGGTAGGCGCGACGATGGCCTTCGCTCTTACGTAATCTGCGAGCCGGCAGGCGGCGCGGGCGATGGCTGAAGCCGTATCACCCGTTTCTGTTCCAACGGGCGTCGGCGGGTATTGCGGAAGAGACCTTTCGGTTGAGCGCGCTATCTTGTCAAGCATCCTCACTGCCTCCACCGGGTACTTTCCTACGGTCGTCTCCTCGGAGAGCATCACGGCGTCCGTGCCGTCAAGAATTGCAGTCGACACGTCTGTCACTTCCGCCCTGGTGGGCACAGGGGAATTCACCATGCTCAGGAGCATCTGGGTGGCCACAATGACCGGCTTCCCCGCCCTGTTGCACCTCCCGATTATCTCCTTCTGAATCGCAGGTACCGTTTCTATAGGTACCTCGATTCCCAAGTCCCCTCTTGCAACCATGGCCCCGTCGGACTCGTCAAGGATCCCCTGGAGGTTCTGGACCGCCTCCTTCTTTTCTATCTTGGCAATGAGCTTTGGCCCGTCTGGAGGCATGAGCTTCCTGACTGCCCGGACATCGGATGGGGTCCGGAGGAAGGACATGGCCACATAGTCGAACCTCTGGCGGAGACCAAGCCTTAGGTGCTCGACGTCCTTCCTGGTGGGGTACTCTACCTTCAGTTTAACGCCCGGGGCGTTCACTCCTTTTCCAGAGCTGAGGACGCCCCCCGCAAGGACAGTGCAACGGACACCCGTTGCCACTCGCTCCTCCACTCTAAGGCGGATGATTCCATCAGCGAGGTACAGGGCGTCTCCCCTCCCTACGGACGTGAGAAGGTCAGGATTTCCAATTGGGATGAGGGAGGCACTCCCTTCGACGCCGGCTGAAGTGAGGACCAGTTGCGACCCGCTTCGTAAATCCACGACTCCTCCTGCTATCCTGCCGACCCGTATCTTGGGTCCTGGTAGGTCCTGAAGTATCGCGATGGTCCTACCACCGCGCCTTGCCTCACTTCGGATTGTCGCAATCTCTCGGATGTGGCTCGCCCTATCGCCGTGCGAGAAGTTAATCCTGAAAACATCAACGAGCGGGACCAGTCTTCGGACTAACCGGGGCGGGCTGCTGGCAGGACCGATAGTGCAAACAATCTTCGTCTTTCGCATGTGCCGGGACGCCCTATCCACCAGGCATACGATAAAGCTAGAGCCACTCCCTAATTCTATCCTTTCATGCTTGAGACAGTAGGCCTTATAGCCCCATAGACGCTGGCCCTCTCGATTAACCCATAGGGTAGGTTGTAAGCACATGGCACCATCACTCGAAGCAATCAGCCTGACAAAGAAGTTCGGGAGCTTCACTGCTGTCAGCGACCTCAACCTGAAGATTCAGGGGACGAAGTGCGTAGGTTTCCTGGGACCCAACGGCGCAGGCAAAACGACCACCATGAAGATGTTCGCGGACCTCATCACGGCAACCAGCGGGAGCGCCCTCGTAAACGGAGTCGACATCAGGAAGGACAAGAAGGCGGCACTTGCCTCGTGCACGACTCTCATCGAGACCCCCGAGATCTACCCAGCACTGACGCCGAAAGAAGCACTCACGATGCTTTGCGAGATCAGGGGAGTCAGTCCAGAAGAGCGGAACAAGAGGATTGACGAAGCTCTGGCAAGTGTGAAGATGCAGGAATGGGAGAACAAGAAGGTGGGAAGTTTCTCGAAGGGGATGAAACAGCGCGTAAACGTCGCGTCGACACTTCTCAGCGACCCACAGGTCGTAATACTGGACGAACCCTCCACGGGGTTGGACCCAAGGGGAATGAGCGAGGTAAGGGAGATCGTCAGGTCGTTGGGAAACAGACTGGTATTCATGAGCTCGCACCTGCTGGCGGAGGTTACGGAGGTCTGCCAGGAGGTGGCGCTCATCGACCATGGCAAGTTGCTTGTGTACGACACCATTGACAACGTGACCGCGAAGTTCGCGGGGGGCACGGGCGAGGTTCAGGTTGGCTTCTCGGGCCCCGTCGCTCCGGAGACTGGGACAGCAATCTCGAAGATCGAAGGGGTAGTGTCCTTATCGAGATTGAACGAAAGGACCATCGAAGTGAAGTTCAACTCGGGCGTGATCACACAGGCGAAGCTGTTCGAAGCTATAGCAGGTTTGAAGGCAGGCGCTCAGACCCTTCAATCGAGCACAGGGCTCGAGGACGCGTACCTCAGCCTCATCAAGGAGACGCTGTAGGGGATGACAGAGAATCAGCTGACTCACGCGAGGGTAACTACCCTCACGCAGATTGGGACTGTCACGAAGTACAATTTCCTGAACTACTTCAGAGCTCGCAGGTTCTATGTCATGTTTGCCATAATCGCCATCATCTCGGGGCTTGTCACGGGACTCGTCGCTTACTTTCAGCCGGCCAGCTTCCTGGACTTCGGGGCACTCGGATTCTACGGTGCTGGATGGGGGAGCTTCGCCTCTTTCGTAATCGTCCTGTCTGCAGCCTTTTTCGGTGGAGACGCTATCTCGGGCGAGTTTCAGAACAGGACGGGCTACTTCCTCGTTCCCAACCCCATCAGGAGGTCGGCCATCTATGTGGGGAAATACCTGGCAGCGCTTGCCGCGTCTTCAGTTATTCTCGGGATTTTCGCGCTAGTGATGTTGGCCAACGGCCTGTATTACTTTCCCGGCTCACTCCCCTGGGAGTTTGAGCAGTCTATCATGTATTCTTGGGTCTACCTCATCGCTGCGCTGTCCTTGACGTTCGCTTTCAGCTCGCTCTTCAAGAGCAGTTCCATCTCGATATTGATGAGTGTGATTCTGCTCCTGTTCGTCTTCAATGTGGTAGATGAAGTCGCCGTGATCGTGGCAAACGTCGAGCCATGGTTCTCCATTACTTATGGGGCCGGAATCGTGGCCAACATTTTGACAGTCCCCTATCCAGAGCACTACAACCCCAACACTCTCGGCACGGGGACCGGTCCTGGGGCGAGGCTCAGGATCCCCGCGTATAACGCGGGCGTCGCCGAGGGGTTGGTGATACTGGCAATCTATTTTGTCGTGATGGCCGTTGTAGGCCTCTGGCTCTTCCAGCACAAGGAATTCACTTCGTAGGGGCTCTCGGCCCTGCATAAAATGAAATCCAAGGGCTGCCCTTGTCCTCCTTCATACCAAACCAATAATACCCGCCGCTGGCTCGCGAATCCAGCTTGAAGAAGAGAATCTCGCCCATGTGGTTAACCTATTTCATGATGCAGTGGGACGAGGTCAAGCAAGAGACCTCCGATGAGAAGTGCACCATCTGCGGGAAGCCGATGATGAAGACGGAGGCCGTTCTTGATGAGAAAGGCCGGAAGTACGAAGGGTTCGTTTGTCACTCCGACAAGCAAGTTACGTGGGTGAAGGCGAGCTAGGGCGCCAGAGGCTTCTTCGCCCTGAACCCCTCGCCGTACTGGAATGCTCTGTTCATGTTCTTCGCCCACTTCTTCTCGAACACTTCGTCCATGTTCGCGTCGGGCTTGATCAGCCTCGACGCGTCTAGGACATAGAATATCACGTCGACGAGCTCTTCTATAGTCTCGTCTGCTGGTTTCCCTTTCTTCCAAGAGTCGCCAGCCTCCCCAAGTTCGATGAACGCGAAAAGAAGTTTGTTCGCGATCTCGTCGGGTGAATTACCGAAACCCTTTGTTACGACTAGCTCCTCAATCTTTTTCTTGGCTTCTTCGAGTGTCGGCACGGAAGCATGCACCCGAAGTGGGCCTAAGAAGCTTTGTGCTTTGGGGCGTAGACTGTCCTGTAATACACGCAGAATTCTGTGAGAGTGCAAGACGAGCAGTGTGGTCCGATTGGTTTGCATGTTGTCTGGCCGAACCTAACGAATAGATCGTTCAGCTCTAGCCAGTATCGCTTGGGGACGGTCTTCACAAGCGCCGCCTCGGTCTCTTCGGGCTTCTTGGTCTTCACGAGGCCTAACCTGTTCGAGATTCTGTGGACGTGAGTGTCCACTGGAATGGCGGGCTTGTTGAAGGCGTACACGAGGACACAGTTAGCTGTCTTCCTCCCAACGGAATGGAGCTTGAGGAGGTCCTCTTCGTTGTCGGGCACATTCCCTCCGAACTCGTCAACCAGTTGTTTCGAGACCTTCATGATGTTCCTGGTTTTCATGTTGTAGAAGCCTGAGGGCCGGATGAGCTTCCGGACGACACTTGGGTCTGCATGCGCGAGTTGCCCAGGTGTCTTATAGACTGAAAACAGGTTTTCAGTTGCCCTTGCCGTGTTTTCGTCCCTGGTCCTGTGGGAAAGGATTGTGCTTACGAGAATCCGGAAGGGGTCGGTACCCTCGGCCGCCTGAAGCTCTGCGAGGGCGGTCGCTCTCTTATCGGTAGAGCCGTAGACCATCTGGCGAATCGCCCCTAGCACTGCGGGGAGGCCTAGGCGCCTTCTGCGACCCACGGTTCCTTTCTGTACCAGTTCGCGATCTCCTCGCATGTTTTGGGCAGGTCGAAAAGAGGGGCATACCCGAGTTCTTTCCAGCTGGGCTGCGTGTCAATCCGTATGGACGCCTTCAGTTGATCTGAGGCGTACTTCGGGAAAGATGAACCCGAGAACAATCCATGTCTTTTGAATTCGACAGCGCCCCCCACGGCCGAAGCGACCCCACGAGCGAGCTCCTCGGGCGTCGCGTCGAATGATTTCGTGAGGTAAGAGCTACCTGTTGGGGACTGACCCAGAGCCGACTTGTACATCGCCTGGGCGATGTCGCGAGGGTGGGAGTACGACATGAGCTCCCCTGCCGGGACCATCACCCTTCCAGCCCCTATCATTCGTAGGAACGGGACGACGAGGGATTCGTCTCGAGATCCGACTGCTTTGGCTGACCTTATGATTGTCACCCTCGGCTGGGAACTCCTCTTGGAGAACTCTTGGAGGAGCCGCTCCGCTTCCGCTTTCGACTTCTGGTATTCATCTGACGGCTTGAAAGAACCCTCCTGCGAGACGGTCCTCGCCCCGAACCCATAGACGTCAAGGGTGCTCAAATGGACGAAACTCCTGGCTTTCGCTTCCGCTGCGACCTCTAGCAGATTAAGAAGACCCTCCGTGTTGGCCGATAGGAATCCACTGTCCGAATCCGGCATGGGCGAAGCCAAGTTGTAGACCACGTCGACCCCCTCCATCGCCTCATGCAGGCTATGGTGATTCGAAAGGTCTGCCTCAATTCCCTGAACTCCGCAGGCGTCCATAATCTTCAGGTGCGAACCCTTCCTGAATATCCCCTTTGATATCTCCCCCTGCTGGAAGAGGTATTCCACCAGATGGCCGCCCACGAAACCTGTGGCGCCGACGAGCAGATTCACCCTGGCTCCCCCCCTGCACCCAGATGGTGATGGTGGTGGTGCTCGTCCTTCGGAGGCTTGGCCTCGAACTCCCCGCGTACTAGCCGAAGCTGCATGTCCTCCTCGAACTTGTCGAAATCCCCGGTCAGCGACCGAATGCGTGTCTTGGCCGCCTTAGAGAACTGAGGGGAGAAGTTCTGGCCCCGGAACCGGCCGTAGGCCACCCCTGAGAACCGCACCCTGGCGCCCTTGAGCTCGACATACCCTCGAATCAAGTTGGCTACTTCGCCCTCGCTAACATAGTCGACGACTATGGTGTACGACGGGAGACTCAACGGCGGAAGCGCTCCATGATGGTGCTTTAAGCCAGTTTCCGTTGAAAAGGTCTTAGGGCCGGCCGATCGACTACATCTGGAAGTCAGGCGGCCGATAGCGAGCCTGCACCATCTCTTTCAACGATGTCACAAGGGCGAAACTCGAGTTCACGATGTCCGTCTGGGTGAGAATGCCCACCAGTCTCCCTTCCTCGATAACGGGGAGCTTCTTTACTCCTGCGTCTGCCATTATCTTGGCGGCGACCTCTATACGCTCATCCGGTGCGACCGTAACCAGCTTTTTCCTACCGATGGTGACGGGAGTGGTGCGCGGGTCCAGTCCCTTGGCTACGAGCCGCGAGACGTCTCCTTCCGTCAGCATGCCCGTCGCCTTGTCGCCGGCGACAATCACCAGGGCGCCGATCTTCCATCTGGCCATGATCCTTGCCGCTTCCGAAATGGTCGACTCTTCCCCTATCGTTCTGACGTGACTGGTCATCACGTCCTTTACGTAAATCATAGGGTCATCTCGCAATCAACACCGGACAGTGGGCGTGGTTAACTAGACCGGAAGAGACGCTTCCTAATATGAGCTTCTTGAAACCGGTCATCCCCCTCGATCCCGTCACTATGAGGTCGGCCTTCTTGTCTGCTGCGAATTCCACAAGTGCCTCCACCACCGAGGGGGCCTCAATCAACTCCCCCTTGGCCACGACTCCCTCCTGCGCAGCTAGCTGTACCCCCTTCGAGAGCACTTCCTTGGCTGCCGCCTTCTTGGCGTCCTCAAGTACCTTGTAGTCCGGGATGGGCATTCCCGAAGTCGCACTGTAGCCTACCGACGGGGAGGTGAACACATGAACTACTGTAAGCTCCGATGCAAACCTCATTGCGAGCGAGCACGCAATACCCATCGCCTTCTGCGAGTCCTTCGAACCGTCGAAGGCAACGAGTATGGTCCCAAACCCGGCTTCGGGTGGCATGTTTCTCCCCGTCCAAGACATCAGTGTCGCTATTTAATGCGGATTTCCCTTTCCCACCCATGAGAACTGTGGTGACGGATGTCTAGGTTCCCCAAGAACTTGAAAGGGGTTCTTTTCTCTTTTCGTGTGCTCCTAACGGGTGCGGGGGCGCCGGAGGGCGCCCATGCCTCGACTGAAGGGGACGATGGGCCCGCCGGGTTTCCCTAAAACTGATTATCAGAAACGATAATCGACCCTCGGCGTTATAAGCGGCACCCATTAGGGAGGCCCCATGGAAAACGCAAACGTAACCACCCATAGCAAGTGGGCTGGACGATTCATCTGGGCCGCTGTCATTCAGGGACTCATCGCAGTCGCAGCCACCATCCTCATCGTCGAACCGTGGAGTGCCCTCGGTATCAACTCCTATTACTCACCTTCGAAGGTCATCGCAGGGAACGGAGCCGGGACCTGGCTGTTCACCGGCTACATCGCGTATCTGGTCGTAGGAGTAGTCGCGACCGCAGTCACCGCAGTCTTCTACTTCTACATCGAAGACATCCGGGGCAGGGTGTACAAGGGCTTCTCTAACCTCCTGGCGTGGGGTCACCTGCTCTTCATGAACGTCGGCGTCGCGGGAGCCATGATAATCATGATGTACCAAGGCTACCTGGCCGGCGTCGCGGCAGCGCCCGTCTCGGAGGGCGGTCTAGGATACAACTCAGGGCAGATTCACGTCAATATCCTAGCCTGGACGGTCGACCCGATCGGGGGTTTCATCCTCCTCGCGTGCCTCGGAGCAGTCCTGGGTGGGCTTGGGTACTTTCTAAGAAGCGCGTCCAAGAACTAGGACACGCTTCCTCCCTGTTTTTCAATCAAAGAGAACCGGAATAGACTCAAATAAGCTATTCCTAGGTTTTGCCGCGTTTGGAGATAACCGATCAGTCTCGCGTCCAGGCGCTGGTCGAGGGGCTCGCAGATGAGTACTCCAGGAAGATCCTCCTATCGGCTATTCCCAAAGCGAAATCTGTCGAAGACATGAGCCGGGAGAACGACATACCCCTGAGCACCTGCTATAGAAGGGTCCACGAACTCCTCGACAGCCAGATACTTGTCGTCGAGAAGATTATCGTCACCCCTGACGGCAAGAAATACGAACTGCTTAGGAGTGCCTACAAGGCGGTCAACGTTACCTTCGACGGGGGCGTCATGAAGGTCGACGCCCTGATCAACGAAGACGTGGCGGAGAAGTTGAGGCGTCTGTGGATGACCATGAGAGAGGCGAAGTGAATTGATGTCGTCGGGATTCGACTCCAAACCTAAAAAGAGCAGGGGAGGTGACACGTGCTAAATGGATCCAATCTATCTTGACATAGCACAGGCGCTAATCCTCATCTTTGGGGGAGTTGTCGTCTACTATGCTTCGAGGGCCTACGGGAGGACCAAAAGCCAGGCGATGCTCCTGCTAGCGATAGGATTCGCGTGCGTTGCTGTGGGTGCCGTAGCGGCGGGAATAATCTACAACACGAACACGGCGGACCTCAGCACCCCGATAACGGTTCAGGCGTACACCCAGGCTGTCGGATTCCTCGTCATCGTCTACTCACTTGCGAAAGCGAAGAGTTGACGGACAGAGACAAACGGCACGGACCGTTCGTCGACGGAAAATGGGGCCCGCCCCTTGTCAGTGAACGCTAAGGCGTCCTCTGTCATTCAACCACTAGTCCCGCAAATTAGGCGAAACACCCTTGAATGCAGACTACAAGGGTGAGTCGGCTATCATGCCCTCACCGGGCGTTCCCATGTATTGGGAAAGGCGCGTCGAACGGATCTCCCGCAAGGGGCTGCAGGACCTTCAGAAGAAGAGGCTCAAGTTCGTCCTGAACTACGTTTACCGGCGGAGCCCCTTCTACAAGAGGGTCTTCAAGGCAAGCAAGGTCGACCCGTCTGACTTCGAAGAACTCCGCGACATAAGGAGGTTCCCGTTCACCACAAAGGACGATTTGAGGCAGTACTCCTACCCCTACGGGGGGGACTTCCTCTGTGTCCCCATGGACAAGCTGATTGGTTGGCACATGACGAGTGGGACGACCGGTCGACCGACAGTGGGGCCGTACACCCTCAGGGATCATCAAACGTGGATGAACGTGATGGCCAGGACGCTCCTGACGGCGGGTGTCCGTCCCGGAGACATCCTGCTCAACATCTATGGTTACGGCCTATTCACGGGCGGCCTAGGCTTCCACCAGAGCTGCCATCTTGTGGGCGCTGCCGTGGTTCCATGGAGCGTTGGGAGGACAGAGCCCATGGTGCAGGCCATCAGAGACTTCAAGCCCACCGTGATGACCGGTACTCCCTCCTACCAGCTGTACGTGCTGGAAACGATGATAAAGAACGGAATCGATCCGGTCGAAAGTTCGGTCAGAGTGACAATCCCGGGTGCAGAGGTGTGGACCGAGGAGATGAGGCAGCGCATAGAAAAAGGGTACGGGCTAAAGGCGAAGGGAGGAGGCGCGAGGAACGTCTACGGCGCGACGGAGCTCCTTGGGCCTGGGAGCGGGCAGGAGTGCGAGCAAGAGAAAGGGTTTCACTTCTGGACGGATCAGTTCTTCCTCGAGGTACTCGACCCCGATACCAACGAACCGGTTGAAGCGGGAGAAGAAGGCGAGATGGTGGTGACGACAATGACGAAGGAGGCGATGCCCCTGATAAGATACAGGATGAGAGACCTCACCGTCCTAAACGATGGGGATTGTCAGTGCGGGAGGAGCGCGTTCCCGCGGTGCATGTGGGTCACGGGGAGGGTGGACGACGTCATACACTACAGGGGGACTAAGATTTGGCCTGGCGCGATACAGCAGACCATGTTCAAATTCCCCGAGGTGAACGACTACCTAGTTGAAGTAGACAGGACCGGCAACAAGGGATTCCGCATAACCGTGGAGGTCGCCACCGCCCATGACACACCCGACCTCAGAGAGAAGATAGAGAAAGAGATGGGCCGGACCCTCATCTTCATCTCACCGAAGGTGTCGTTCGTTAAGGAAGGCGCGCTTCCAAGGTATGAAGGGAAGTCGAAGCGGATTCTCATAGAGTAGAAACCTCGCCTCGGGCCAGAACGGTTCGGCTGGAGCATTTATCAGGACGACCCGGGACTGGCTACCGCCGTTTGCAGCGTCCGAAACGCTTCGGGAGAACCCATTTAATACCAGAAAATCGAACTTGTAACATATGGCAACGCCAGCGGAAGCCAAAGAAGCAAAGATAGATGTTCACTGGAAGGAGGAGCCGCTAATACGGCCACCCGAAAGTTTCGTAAAGCAGGCTAACGCGCCTGACAAGAGCATTTACACCCGATTCTCCGAAGAGAATTTCCCACAGTGCTTCGACGAGTACGCAGACATGCTGTCATGGGACAAGCGCTGGCAGACCACACTGGACACCAGCAACCCGCCCTTCTGGAAATGGTTCGTCGGAGGCAAGCTGAACGTTTCTTACAATTGCGTCGACAGGCACGTGGCCAAGCACGGAGACAAGGCTGCCATAGTTTTTGTGCCCGAACCCGAAGACGAGCAACACAGGTGGATAACATACAAGGAGCTGTACGCGAAGGTCAACGAGTTCGCGCTGGTGCTGAAGGAGTTCGCCGGGCTGGAGAAGGGGGACAGGGCGACGTTCCACCTGCCTATGATTGCAGAGCTCCCCATCTCGATGCTCGCCTGCGCGAGGCTCGGGATAATCCATAACGAGGTCTTCGGAGGTTTCAGCGCCAAGGCGTGCGCCGACAGGGTAGTGGACTCGAAGAGTCACGTGCTGATAACTTGCGACGGCTATTACCGCAACGGTCAGCTCATAGACAAGAAGAAGGACGCAGATGGAGCAGTCGAGGAGGCCGCGAAGTTAGGGGTCAAGATAGACAAGGTCCTCGTGTGGAGGCGCCACCCCGGGAAGTATGTCTCTTCAGTGCCCATGGTCGAGGGGAGGGACTACTTCGTGGACGAGATTATCAAGAAGTACGCTGGGAAGACGGTCGAGCCTGTCTCCATGGATTCCGAGGACACGCTCTTCCTGATGTATACCAGCGGCTCGACTGGAAAGCCAAAGGGAGTGCAACACAGGACTGCGGGGTACCTTGCTTACGTCACAGGGACGGCGAAGTACGTCCTGGACATCCACCCTGACGACATGTACTGGTGCCTCGCCGACATCGGCTGGATCACGGGACACTCGTACATAGTTTACGGGCCGCTAGCGTTGGGCACCACCACCGTAATCTATGAGGGAGTGCCCACATACCCTGACGCCGCGAGGTGCTGGCGGATAGCGGAGAAGCTGAAAGTCAACATCTTTCACACCGCCCCGACCACCATCAGGATGCTGAGGAAGGCGGCGCCGGACGCGCCGGCCAAGTACAACTACCACTTCAAGAGCATGACCACAGTTGGGGAGCCCATCGAGCCGGAGTCCTGGAAGTTCTACTACGAGGTCATCGGCAAAGGGGAGGCGGTCATCACGGACACCTGGTGGCAGACCGAAACGGGCGGGTTCCTGTGTAGCACAGTTCCGGCGGCTATCCCCATGAAGCCAGGAAGCGCAGGTCCAGGAGTCCCGGGCCTCTACCCCGTCATCTATGACGATGAAGGGAACGAAGTCAAGGCAGGGGCGGGATCGGCGGGGAACATATGCATTAGAAACCCGTGGCCGGGGATAATGCAGACCATCTGGGGAGACCCCGACAGGTTCGTGAAGAACTACTATGAGAGGTACTGCAAGGACAAGAGCAGCAAGGACTGGAGGGACTGGCCGTACCTCTCAGGGGACGGCGCCGTCGAGAGTGCCGATGGGTACTTCAGAATCCTCGGGAGAATCGACGACGTCATCAAGGTAGCCGGCCACAGGCTGGGGACAAAAGAGCTGGAGAACGCTGCCCTAACCGCCCCTGAAGTGAGCGAAGCGGCAGCTGTCGCGGTCACAGACGAGCTGAGGGGCCACATGCCGCTCATCTTCGTCTCCTTGAAGCCGGGCTTCGAGCCGAGCAAGGAGCTTGCGGAGAAGATTCGGAGCAATGTGGCAAAGGAGCTCGGTCCCATAGCGAAGCCGAAGGCGGTCTACATAGTGGCCGACCTGCCAAAGACAAGATCTGGCAAGATCATGCGCAGGATCCTGGTGTCCATCTCGGAGGGGAGGGACTACGGGGACGCCTCTACTCTGGCCAATCCAGAAGTGGTAGAGAGGATCAAACAGCAAGTCCAAGGGACCTAGGCGAGACAAGGGCTCGTTCAGGGAGTCCCGTAGCCCACTAAGCTCCGCTCGGACCGAAGCGAACGCTGTGACTAGACCTAGGGCTTGACCGGGAAAATGGGCAGGACGATCCTGCCGTACACCTCGTTCAGGAGCTGGGCGATCGACGCGTACATTGCGCTCAGGCCGCAGATGATGCCCTCGTAACCTGCGAAAGTTGTCACGGAGGAGTTGTTCCAGGCGTTCCCCGCAGCGAGGAGGAAGAAGAGTATGAAAAGGGAGCCGAACACGAACATTAGTGCGCCGTTGAGTTTCAGAGTGCCGATGAACATTAGGAGTGTAAAGACGCCCCACATGAACAGGTATGCTGCGAGGGAAGAGGAGGGAGTGAAGGACACCAGGCCCATGATCTTGAACAGGACGATCAAGGCGAACGACTCCCAGAAGAGACCGTAGGAGAGGAAGGCGGTCATCCCAAAGGTGTTCCCTTTCCTGAATTCCAGTGCCCCGGCGATGATCTGGGCTACGCCTCCATAGAACAGGCCCATCGTCAGGATCGGGGAGTCCAGGGGTATAGCGCCCGCGTTCCAGAGGTTGAGCAGGACAGTCGTTATGCCGAACCCCATCAGCCCGAGGGGCGCAGGATTGGCGAGAGCTGTCTCAGCCTTCGCTTGAACTGCAGAGGCCAATGGGGAAAACCCCATTCTGGCTATTTTAAGCAAGTTCCCGAATGTGTTTGGGTGGCGCCCTGGCCCTATCGGAGCGCTTCCGCCTGAATCAGCTCGGCCAACTTCTGGAAGTAAAGCCGCGTCGCCATGGGCATCGCATCCAGGTTACGGTCTATTGCCTCGAGGACGTACTTTATGGCTCGCTTCGAGCTCTTGAACTCGAACTTCATGGGGAGGATTGGGTCCTGGATCACGTCGATGGTGTCGACCAGATGGCTCGGAGCCTCTGCCTTCGCGTCGCTAGCAATCTTCTGGTACCAGCCCGCAAGCACGTTCGGTTCCAATCCAAGCTTCAAGTCCTCGATCTCCTGTAGCAATTTGTTGAGGACAAGCATCTCTTCGTTTGCCATTGTGCCTGCTGGCCCGTAACATGGAAGCCGGCGGTTTAAGGAAAAGTGTGAAAACTAGTTAGCGCGACAGTTAACTGCAGCGCATCTGGAAAATCTCTGTCTTCTCGTATTCGGCTTCCCACATGTGAGTGCTGTTCCTTCCCCTGCGAATGGCCAGGAGGGTGTACCCAACTGGCGCCTCCGCGTACGCACGCTCAAGGATTCTTGCTGCCGGTTCCGAGTCTTCGTCGTAGCTCTGGACTATGTGTTGCCTGTACTTGTCGATCTCTTTCATGTAATCAGAAAGGCAAAGTCTCTTCCCCTGGAGGCGCGCCGAGGTTATGAGCTTGACCTCCGTGCCGCAGGACTCGCACTTTACCCTGGCCATGCCGTCGTCAAGGCATACTCTGCCCACGCCGAGGACCATAGGGAAGGAACCGGCCTGCTTTTCAACGGCTCCGCACAGGACACACCTGGCAGGCCCCCTTGAGGAAGAATGCTGCAACCAAACGGAAGATGCCGCCAACCAATTTAAGGTTGCCTTGGCGCCGATCCTGTCCATGAAAGTGCAGTCCGTGGAGGCGTTCCCTATTCGGCTTAGGATGGGAGAGAAACTCCGCGGAGGGAGCTTCACCTATACGCAATACCAGGCTGTTCTGGTTAGGGTCAGCGTAGACGGAGTCGAGGGGTGGGGGGAGGCAATGACAAGGTTCGACCCGGATGCCACCGCTCTGATGGTCAGGTATCTCGCGAAGGGGATGCTCGGAATGGAGTTTGAACAGGTCAGGCAGCCGTGGGATAGTTCATGGAGGGAGCTCAGGATTCGGGGACATACACGTGGGACGGACGTCGAGGCGCTCAGTGGAATCGAAATCGCGCTCTTCGACGCCATGGGGCAGATCGTGCGAAAGCCGCTTGGCTCTTTGTTTTCACCGCAGCCTGCGAAGAAGGTGCCAGTGTTTGCCGGCTCCCTCTTCTCTTCGCGCGGCCCCCTCGAGGATCAGGTAGACGTGGCCATATCCAAGGGACTCGCAGGTGCCAAGGTCAAGATAGGGTTCGGAACAAGCAAGGACCGGCGGACGCTGGAGACCGTGAGGAGGAAGTGGCCTGACGGGATGCTGGTAGGTGATGCTAACGGAGCCTATGATGCTGCGGGGGCTGCTAAGGCGGGCGAAGCATTCGCAGACTTGGGTCTGGCATGGTTCGAGGAGCCGGTGCTGTCCGACGATATCGAAGGATATGCGAGGCTAAAGGGCTCTGCCGTCAAGATCGGTGCAGGCGAGAGCTGGTTCGTGGATGACTTCCGGCTCCCCATCGAGCAGAAGCTGGTGGGGGTCATAGAGCCGAGCGTGAGCAGATGCGGGGGTCTAGGCGTCCAGATAGACGTGGCAAGGAAGGCGGCGAGGATGGGGATTTCATTCTCCCCGATGGTGGGAATGAACTCCGTCGTGTCCTTGGCGGCATCCATCCATGCAGCGTCAGTGTGCCCTTCGGTTGGTGTAGAATACAACCCATTTCCCAACCCGCTGCAGACGGAACTTGGGGAGGGATTAGGAAAGCCGACAAAGGGGGTAATTGAAGTTCCAATGAGGCCGGGACTGGGAATTACGGTAGACCTCGGGTTCGTGAAGTCGCACTCGCGGTAGAACGAGTGCCATCATCAGAGAAGATGGATTAGATCGTCCACGTTTGATATCTTTGCTAGGAGCTTCATGCCTGGGGCGTCCTGGTCAATGCCGGTCGTAACGAGGATTGCGTCGATGCCTGCTCTCTCGGCACCGAGGATGTCGGTGTCTGCTTGATCCCCGATCATGACCGCTTCGCTTTTCATTGAGCCGGCTCGGCGAAGTGCTATGGAGAACATGAGACGCGAGGGTTTGCCTATGACTGTGGCACGCTTCTGACTGGCGTACTCGATGGCCTTCACAAGAGGACCCGTGGCCATGGCTGGGCCCGACTTGTACATGTAGAGCCTGGAGGCGTGTGTAGCAACAATACCCGCTCCGTTCCTGGCTAGCCTTGCCGCGTGGTCCAGCTTCTCGTAGGTGATATTCCTGTCGAGCCCCACGACAACGAAGTCTGCGGTTTCGCCCATGGTCCTTCTGTGTCCGCACCTCCTCATCTCGGCGTCTAGCCCCTTTTCACCGACTAGGAAGTAGGACACCTTCCCGTGTTCCTCCAGAAGGTACTCCGCGGTGAGGAGACCGCTCGTCAGGACCTCTTCCTTCTTCACCGGGATGCCGAACTCCAAGAGATGCGAATGGACGGTGGCAGCCGAGTCCGTGGAGTTATTCGTCAGAATGAACAGTTTCTTTCCGTTTGCTCTCAGGGCTTCGATGGCCTTAGTCCCGCCGATCTTTACTCTGCTCTCCTTGCCTTTGTAGAACACCCCGTCGAGATCAAAGAGGAAGAGTGTTTTCGCCTGAAGAAGACGCTTCATTCCTCTCTCCTCACTTCGCCCTTCGCAGCATCCAAGAAGACTTCGTCTCCTGACTTTAGTCCAGAGTAGGCAGTGAGCGGCACCCCGGACATAACAGGAACCTCTTTTCCGTAGACGACCCTCGCCATAACAGAGCCTATCACAGCTGACAGATCGACTGACTCTGTCACGACCGCGGCTGGGTTGTTCCCGAGGCGCACCGTTTCTAGGAACCAGGAGGAGGCGGTGGTTGAACCCTTGCCGAACGGGTAGAAGAGTATCTTCCCCTTCACGTTCATTCCTTTCACGTCGCTCCTGACGTCAGTAACTACCCCTGTGGAAGGGTCAACGCCATGGGCGAATGTGAAAGCCCTTAGAGAGACGAGGGCCTCACCGTGAGCGCTCCCCATTATGAGACCTCTGCCCCTTTCTAGCCACTGTTTCATGATGTCACCCTCTCGATGATCTCTTTCTGCTGAGCGTAACCCACCTTGATCTCTCCCTCCGACGACACGATCTCGGCCAGTTTGGCCGAGTTGGTGAGCACAGTGTTGAATCCGAGCGCCTTGAGCGGGGAGATCTCGGCGTCAGTGCTGTGTGAGATGCGGGCTCCCGTCCGTTCGATGATTGTCGATATGCCGGTCCGCTCGGCCATGTCATAGGCTGGTGAAGAGGTGTATGCGTACATCCTGACCCCCTTTTTCAGCTTCCTCCCATCGAGCTGCTTTGCAAGCTCGCCCAGCTCGTTAACCGAAAGATGGGGGACGCCAAAGGCAACCAAGTCAGGGAACTCTGAGGTCTGGTTAAGGTCGGACTCGATGTCGCTCAAGCTCGACCTCGTGATTTCAATCTCTTCGACCCTTTCGCCACCCGAGGCCTCTGCCGTCGTCTTGGAACCGGGAGTGATGCCGGGGAAATGAATCATTGTAACAGGGCCCGCCGCAGCTGCTCCGGCTCCTAGATGCTTGATCTGGTCGGACGTTACAGACGAGGGGAGACCGGCAAGAGAGGGAACGCGTGCGCCCGCGTTCCTTCCGACGAAGAATCCAATCGAGCGATAGTCCAGGTCTGTGAGGCCCTTCAGGTTGAGCCTGAAGGCGACATTGGCCAGCCTGTTCTCGTCGAGAAGCATGCCGAACTTTGGGGTCAATCCTAGGACAGCGCAGGCAACGTCCATACCAGCAGTCATCTTGTTGGACTTGGATCCGAGGACCGAGTTCGCGAATACCACCGCGCTGGATTCTGCCCAAGCGACCACGTCGCCTTCCTTGGGGAAGTTGCAGACCTGGTACTGGACACAAGTCCAGCACCTCATCCCCCCCATTCTAGTGTAGGCGTCGCACAGCCTGAGCTGCTGTCGCGCATAATCTTCAGGGATTCCAAAGCTCTCCCAGTTCTGCAGATCGATGCTCGCCGGGTCGACCGAGGTAGGGACGGCGAACCTCCCACCCGAATCGGCGAATCGCTCTAACACCTCCACCCCCGCGTCGTGCAGGCTGCTGTAGTGGGCGAGCACGTGAGCGGACTTAATGGGCACGAGCTCGTCCGCGCCTACGGCGTCCCCCACCTTGGAGACAATTTCCATGGCGAACTGCTTTGCCTCGCCCAATCCGCCCCGGAGCGCCTTCTCCTGGGCCGAGTCGAGATGCAACTGTTTGGTTCGCTGCTAGAATCGGTTAAAAAGCCATTTCACGGTCTCCGTCCGTTGAAGTTCTCCTACTTCCTACCAACGAAGCTCTCCTTCGGCTTCGGTTCAGTTGAAGGCGTGGGGGCCGAGACGAAGGGCTTGGGGTCGACGAAGGCGCTTGTTGTTACTGACGGGGTCATGGTGAAGACCGGGATAGCTCAGAAGGTCACCGACAGACTCGCCATCCCCTTCGAAGTTTTCGACGAGGTGGAAGCGGAGCCGAAGATAGAAGTGGCCCAGGCTGTCGCCGACAGTGTGAGATCGAAGCCCTACGACCTCGTGATAGGGGTAGGCGGAGGGAGTTCCATGGACATGGCCAAGGTGGCTGCCGGCTTCGCGTCCAACGAGGGCACGGCCAGGTCATTCGTCGGGAACGACATGTTTGCGAGGAAGCCCGTACCCTCAATCATGGTCCCTACAACCGCAGGCACAGGGGCCGAGCTTACAGTGACCTCCATGGTGACGGTCGAAGGGCACAAGCAGTGGATTAACAGCCCTCTCCTTCTCCCCTCGGTGGCGGTGGTAGATCCGGAGTTAACGATGACCATGCCCCCGGGAGTCACCGCTGCCACGGGAATGGACGCGCTCTGTCATAACACGGAGGCATACCTCTCCGGCCTCGCGAACCCAATCACGGACTCCGCTGCCCTAGAGGGAATAGCACTCGTAGTGAAGAACCTTCAGAAGGCTTTCGAATCAGGGAACGACAGGATCGCGCGCGAATCGATGAGCCTCGGTGCCCTGATGGGAGGCATCGCTCTGCAGGCGAAGATGGTCTATGGCCATTCGATCGGGTACACCGTCGCCACCCGGTTCAAACTCGCCCATGGCGTCTCGTGCGGTCTCCCGCTCCCATACATTATCTCCGATTATGCTGTCGCCTGCGCTCCGAAAATGAAGAAGCTGGCGGAGGCATACGAGGTGGACCCATCGATCGAGGCTCAGGCGCTGGGACGAGAAGTTGCGGAGAAGGCGAGGGGCATCGCGTCAGGGGTCAAGATTCCCACCACCCTAAGGGAGATAGGAGTCGCGGAGTCGGACCTGGGTACGCTCGCGGACGAATGTCTGGCGATGTATCCGAGGCCGAACAGCCCCCTGGTGTTCGACAGGAAGAGCATGGCCCAGCTCTATCGCCGGATGTGGGAAGGGAGTCTCGAGGCATAAGCGCAGAAATCTTATGAACATGCGCGAATAGTCGAAGAGAGTTCTGTCTTGAAGATGTTCATTCAGGGTGAGAGTGTCGATGCTGAAGGCGCGGCATCCTTCAACGTTGCCAATCCCGCAACGGGTGAGGTGGTCGATTCCGTCCCCAAGGGGGGGAGGGAGGACGCCAAGAGGGCGATAGACGCCGCTAGCGACGCATTCAAGGTGTGGTCGGAGAGGCCTTTGATTGAGCGATCGAGGGTCCTGCTGAAGATTTCCGAGCTGGTGAGGGCAAACGTCGAGGACCTCGCGACGACGTTGACTCTGGAGCAGGGGAAGCCTCTGGGGGAGGCCAGAAGCGAGATCAACTCGTTCGCAAACACGTGCGAGTACTATGCTGGACTCATAGGGAGGGAAAGGGGCGCGCAGACCCCGTTCTCCACCGGGGAGGGATTCTTCATCGTCACCAAGCGGCCGCTAGGGGTAGTCGGGGCGATTCTCCCATGGAACTTCCCAGTGTCTCTGATGGGTTGGAAGGTGGCTCCCGGGCTTGCCGCGGGGAATACGTTTGTGGTGAAGCCGGCGAGTACCACACCGCTCACAGACATCATGGTCGCGAGCATCCTTGTCAAGGCAGGGCTGCCCCCGGGAGCGGTCAACATTGTAACGGGGCCGGGTGGGGTGGTGGGCGAGGAGCTTCTCGACAACCCGAAGATCGCAAAAATCGCATTTACTGGAGAGACAGCCACAGGCAAGAGGATAATGGAGGGTTCGGCGAAATCAATTAAGAGGCTGACACTCGAGCTGGGGGGATCGGATCCGATGATCGTCTGCGACGATGCTGACCTCGAGCTCGCGGTGGAAGGAGCAGCCTGGGGACGATTCAGGAACTGCGGCCAGTCGTGCACCTCCGTGAAGAGGCTCTTCCTATTCGAATCCATCGCAGACGAGTTCGTCAAGAGTTTCGCCGAGAAGGTGAAGACGATCAGGGTGGGGAACGGCCTGGACAAGTCGACGCACATGGGGCCCGTCCACACAGAGGAGCAGCGCGAGAAGGTCGAATCGATGGTAGAAGACGCGGAGGGCCGTGGTGCCAAAGATATAGTGAAGGGAGGGAGGCCGAGCCAGAAGGAGCTGGCGAAGGGGAACTTCTACACTCCGACCGTTCTCGGCGACGTGGACTATGACGCTCAAATCGCAAGGGAAGAATGCTTCGGACCGGCGCTTCCCATTTTCGTTGTGAGGGACCTAGAGGAGGCTATCGAACGGGCCAACGATACCCCCTACGGCCTGGGCTCTTCCGTCTGGACCAGGAATGTCGAGCGGGCATACCACGCGGCGGAAAGGATTCAGGCGGGGACCACATGGGTGAACTCTCCCCCGATCGCCAGGGCTGAGGTGCCGTTCGGGGGCTTCAAGCAGAGCGGATTTGGGAGGGAGTTGGGGATCGAAGGCCTTGACCACTATTTCGAGACGAAGAGCATTCAGGTCCTTGAGTACGGCAAAGGAAAGAAGTGGGCCTTCCCAATCAGCTAGGCGCGGCTGAGCTGGGCGTGTCCGCCCTTGCTTTTCTCCTGTCCATTCTGTCTTTCTGATGGTACTTCGCCCAGGCGTTGTTAAGAGGGAAAGCGAGTCTCTTCCCCATGATTTTCTCCAGCCAAATCGGGATGAGGAACCTGCGATTGACGTCGAAGTATCGGTAGTATTTTTCATCCCCTGCCTCAGCCTCCGCTAGAACTTGACGAGCGGCGAAGTCCCCGCAGAAAGTGGCCCATGGCAGACCCACGCAGCCGATGACCCTGTGCACCCAGGGGGATGCGGGTTCCCTGAGGACCGTCGGGAGCAGGTCCCTCGTCATGTCAATCCTTCCGGACCAATACTGGATGAACCGCACACCCTTCAGGTTAGGAAACATCCTCCTGAACCCTCCGATGACACTGTCGATCACGCTCGAAGTAGTCGAGTCGTTCTTGGCGTAGGTCGTGAGAAGGCTCCCACCTCCGAGTAGGAGCCGCTTCGCCCCCGTGAGTCTGTAATAGGAATAGATCAAGTCAGAGTCCCAGCACTGAAACGGCTCGTCTGGGAACATGGACTTCTGCTCTTTCGGGCTCAATGGTTCGGTGATTGAAAGAAATGTTTGTTCGTGGTAAACGTTTGAAGAATAGGGGCTGAGGTCGGGGCCTAGCTTGTCGGCACAGAAGATGACCTGATCTGCCGTCACGGAACCCATATGAGTGTGCGCGGTGTGCCCCGAGAATGAGACAACGGCTGAAGACTCGTAGATTGAAATGCCTGCGTCGATCAGGTTCCCCTTGATTCCCTGGGCGTATCTAAGGGCGTCGACGCCGTAGGTGTCCCTGTACCTTACTGCCGAGGTGTAGCCTTTCGAGCCAATGATTGACCCCACCTCCCCACCGTTGTAGACTTGCGATTCGTATCCCAGGCTCTTCCGTGACGAGTCTTCGTCCCACACAGCCCCGATGCCTCCGCTCCCCTTACCAAGGAAGAGGCTGTCCTGCTTCTGCAGGTCGCATTCTACACCTCCGGACCCTATGAGTGAGATCATCCTGTCGATGCCTTTGACAGGCACTTCCCAAAGGTCCTTAGCGCCAGTCGGGCCGAACCGCCTGATGAGCTGCGACAGCTCCAGCTCGCTGTCTGGTGTGAGGAACCCCGCGCTCTTGCCGGTTGAGCTGCCCCCGCAGATATTCTTCTCGAGTAGTACGACCCTGTTGCCCGTTCCGACGAACCGCGCCGCAGCAGCAAGCCCCGAAGCTCCTCCACCTACGATAAGCACGTCGCATTTCAGATCCTCCTTCAGAGGGGGCTGTATCGGAAGCCTTGTTCCGATAAGGGTCGTGAACCACCAATTCTGGAGGAGCAGCTGTAGCTAACCCCCTCTTTGACCGTCGCCGGTCTTCTTCGACAGCCCTGCGAGCCAGCCAGCCACCGAAAGGTGGCGCTCCCTAACGTTCTCTTCCTTGAACCAGATGACGCGAGCTCGGAACGCGTCCTCCCTCGTAAAGATGCCGACCACCTTACCAGTGCTGGGTTCGACTACTGGGAGGCTGTCCGAATCGGTTTCAGCAAGTCTGTCCGCGGCCGCCCTTGACGGCTCGTCAGGATAGGTGATTACCTTTGGCCGCGGGGCCAATTCCCCCACGGACATGCCTGACGCCACAGAGCTCTTGGCGAGTTTTTTCATGTCTGACGAAGTGAGATACCCGGCCATGCGGCCATCCTCATCGACTACTGGATACCCGGCGGCGTCCGTGCCAGCCACTCTGAGAATCAGCTGATCGATAGGGGAGGCCTTGGGGATGGTATCGAAATCCTTTCTCATTACCTGGGAGACGCGGACCCGCTCAAGGACATCTACTTCGTATTCCCGCGATAGATGGACTCCCCGCCTCGCCACCTTCTCGGTCAGGATTGAACGCCTCATTGTGAAAACGGTCACGAAGTCGGCTACTAGGGCTCCAACGAGAAGCAGCGGAAGTGCGTTCAAGTCCCTGGTCAGCTCGAGGGAGAAGACGACGCCGGTGAAAGGTGACCTCATGACTCCGCCCAGCATTGCTCCCATGCTTACTACCGTGAAGAGGGACGCCGTCCCCGAGGGAAGGAACAGTGCTTCTAGGGTGCCCAGAGCGCCCCCCATCATCAAGAGCGGTGCCAGGACACCCCCCGAGGTCCCCGAGCCCAAGGAGACGGACCAGATTGTTGCCTTCACGATCAGGAGGCTGGCGGCAGCACCTGCTGCGATATTCCCTACAAGCAGCAGATCAATCGTGTCGTACCCCACCCCAAGGGCTCTCGGCACGATCAGACCTCCGAGGCCGATCACCAGTCCCCCGATGCAGGGCCACCAAGCCCAGTGAATCGGGAGCCGCTTGAAAGCGTCCTCCGATGCATAGACAGCATAGGTTAGTGCCGTCGACGCCAGTCCCGCAATCAGTCCAACGGCTCCTGCGGACAAGATTGCGGTCCAGTCGGGAGTAGGAGGGGGGAGAACCGGAAAGAGGGGGCCGGTACCTAGGATCGACCAGCGAATCACGGTGGCCGCTATGCTGGCCATGCCGACGGGTATGAGGCTCCTTGGCCTCCACTCGAAGAGAAGGAGTTCGACCGCCAGCATTACTGCTGCCAAGGGGGTGTTGAATGTGGCGGCCATTCCTGCTGCCGCCCCTGCCACGAGCAGCGTCTTCCTTTCTGAAGAGGAGAGATTTAGCATCTGGCCTAGAACTGATCCGAAGGACCCTCCGGTCATTATGATGGGACCCTCCGCCCCGAAGGGACCCCCCGAGCCGATGGAAATTGCGGTTGAGAGCGGCTTTAGCACTGTGACCTTTGGTTCAATACGACTCTTGTTGATCAGGATGGCCTCGAGTGCTTCGGGGATGCCGTGCCCCCGGATTCTCTCCGACCCGTACTTCGCCATTACACCAACGATGAGCCCACCGGCGACGGGCACGGCAATCGCGAGGTACCCAAGCTGGTTATCCGCGGGGGACACGAAGGTAAAGGCGACCCTGCCATAGTAGAACAGATTGGTGAAGAACCCGATCAGGTAAAGGAGGGCCGCAGCTATGAGGGCTCCGACAACCCCTATGCCTACCGCGATGGCGCTGACGTAGAACATTCGCCTGTCTGCTGTGGGGAAGTCACCCAGGCGATCGATGCTCTGTTGATCACTCGTTCAGGCAAACCCTCCGGATGAGAAAATATGGTTACTAGAGCATGGTATTTACAACTTCCCCTGTACTAATCCTAATGTCAGCTGAATATTCTGTGATTTAGGAACCCAGTTTTGCATACTCTTGAACAAGACAGCCTCTAACGCACAAAACTGACAGGAATGGCGACGGTTTGACTACTGCTCCGGCTGTGATGTTATGTTAATCATCCAGTGGACGCCGAACTTGTCAGCAAGTTGGCCGTAGGTGTCCCCCCAGAACTGTTTCGCAAGGGGCATGTCGACCTTTCCCCCTTTTCCGAGCTCATCGAAAATCTTCGTCAATCTGGCGCTGTCGTGGCCGCTGATGCTCATGTGAACGTTGTCCCCGAACTTCGCTCGGCGGCTAGGCATCGCGTCGCTTGCCATGAATGTCAACCCTTCGTTCTTCAGGACCGCGTGCACGATCAGGCCGCTCTCGGCGGGGCTGCGAGCCATCTTGGCTTCACCGAAGGTCTGCATGGTGAGTTCCCCGCCTAGGATCGAGTGGTAGAACTTCATGGCTTCTGCTGCCGTTCCATTAAAGGTCAGGTAGGGAGTTAGCTGAGGGTCCATTTGTTACGATTGACACCTCTCCTATTTAACTGGCGTCTGACCGATCGCCAGTCCAACCATCCATCTTCCGACTGCGTACTGGTACATCAGCCAAGATCGCGCACAACGTCTAAATACATTCACCAGGCGCCGGAGAAAGAAAATGGCTCAGTTCGCCAGGATAAAGCTCACGAGCACTAACCTGCCAGAGCTTGAGAAGGTCGCAAACGACATCAGGGAAATCGCCGACAAAACAGGGGTCAAGGTTCGCGGCCCCCAGCCGCTCCCCACTAAGAAGCTCAAGATTACCACAAGGAAGGCACCGACGGGGGAGGGGAGCCACACATTCGACCACTGGCAGCTGCGGGTCCACAGGAGGATACTCGACGTTCAGCCTGACGACAGAACCATGAGGCAGATCACAAAGCTTAGGATTCCCGAGGATGTCAAGGTAGAGTTGATTCTTACCTCCTAGGCCTGGGCTTTCACCCAGTCAATGGTTCGAAGAAGACCCTGCTCAAGTGTCAACTCATACTCGTACCCCAGGTCAGACTTCGCCCTTTCCATCGAGGGATAACTAATCTGGGGCTCGGCTTCAAGCGCAGTGCGTGGAGGAGCGAGGTTCAGCTTCGACCTCGAGCCTGTTAGTTCCTTGATAGTCTCAGCAAGCTCCCTTATCGTGACTGGTCTCTCCCCGCCGAAGTTGTAGGCCCTCCCGACCGCCCTGTCGTTTTTCAGGATCGTAAGCGCCAGCTTCGCGAAGTTGTCGACGTGGGAAGGCGAAGTGGTGTCCCTCCCGCCGTTGAACAGGTTCAGAGGCTCGTCCTTCAGGCAGGCCCGGATGAACCTGATGGTCGCCCTCGTAGGCTGGTCGTGCTCCCCGAACAGAAGCCAGCTCCTGGTGAGGGACACTGGAAGATTCTTGGTCTTGAAGAAGCTCATGGCCAGGTTCTCTAGAACCACCTTCGAATAGTCATAGGGGACCCTTGGGTCAAAGGGAGTGTCTTCCGTGACGGGGTTCTTCTTCGGCGCGCCGTAGACATTTGCGGAGGAGTTTCCAGAGAATCCAATCTTACCATTTCTCTCGACTAGAAAATTGTGATTCTCCACCTCAACACAGAAGACATTGCCTCTGTAATCCTCGTACCTGACGTTTCCGAAGGTCCTTCCAAACATCGGCGTCCCTTTGTTTCGAGATATGCTGACCTGAAATCCCAGTGATTTCACCTGTCGGCCCTCGATTACTGAAGAAGTTTTGCGTGAATAGCACACTGTGAAGGCCCCAAGTTTTGCACAGAGTTCCATGACATCGTTGACAAGGTTCGTTGAAACAGTCGTCAAGACCTTTCCCCTAGACCCGTCTGAGTCGAGAATCCCCTGCAAGAGAGCTTCAAGATACTCTGGTGAAGCACTAAGCATCCATCTTGGAATTCTCTTCGTGTAAACGGGTCGCTTGTTTGACCTCTGGTCGCTGCATTGCTCGAAGAACTTATAGAGAAAAGTCGAATTTACGTACACTGACTTCTTGTACCCCGACCATTTCACACCGTTACGTGTGAGGGTCCGCTCGAGCCGCGTGCGGCAGCTATCTGTGCGAGGGATAGCGAAGAATATTCTCGGGTAGAAATACTCCTTCCTTGATGGGCTTCGGACCTTGTCGACGAATCTGCCAGCGGAATCTCTAATCGCCATTACCTGCGACCTTGTGAGCCCGGTCTCGACAACTTGATACTGAGGCCCATTCAGATTCCCGTCCCCTATGTACAGCCCTGTGAGGTAGAAGAGATCCAGCATGCTTGAGATGCCCATGTCCGCACTGAACCAGTCTGGATTTGTTCCAATCCACTTACCCGTCGAGAGGCGACACCTTGCTCGCTTGGCGACCTTGTCTGCTTCCTCTAGCATTTCTACCCACCTGCCGGAAGCGCCGCTCCTACGCCAGACTCGGATTAACATCCTATGGTTAGGTGTAACGAGCATGTCGATTCGCTTTCCGTTGAAGTGTATCATCTTACCATCATGCTCGTACACGTGAATTCGCTCGATCGGCTTCGGTTCGATGATACCTTTCGGACTCAGTGTGAAGACCTCGTCTCCAATTTCAAGTTCGTGATACCACTTCAACCCTCCAGTGGTGAAAACCCTCGTCAATTTGTCATGGCAAGTGCAGAGGATCCTTGTTACCTTCTTGCGAAGGGCCAGCTCGAGCATGTTGAGGCTCCCGAAGCAGTTGACTTCGAAGCAGAGCTTTGGGTCCTCCACAGTCTTCCTGATCTCTGTAATTGCTGCCATGTGAATTACAGCATCGAAGTTTAGGGATGCCAGCCTCCCGAACACGAAATCCCTGTCGAGTAGATCCCCCGAGACCTCCCAACCTGCGACGTCGGTGGGTATCGTTTCGACCCCCTTCTGCTGGAAATACTTCACAAGATTCCTCCCGACCATCCCCCCAGCCCCTGTGACCAGGACCTTCAACGACTCGAACGGCCGACTCCCATTCTATTTAAGCAGAGGAGACGATTCCCGATTTCTTTGACAGTTCGGAAACCAATTCAGGGTCAACAACACCATAACCCATCGCTTCGGT
The DNA here is from genome assembly GCA_964413565.1 of uncultured Nitrosopumilales archaeon. Taxonomy (GTDB): domain Archaea; phylum Thermoproteota; class Nitrososphaeria; order Nitrososphaerales; family Gagatemarchaeaceae; genus UBA183. The sequence continues at coordinate 39,185 of CAYPSJ010000052.1, forward strand.
TCCGTCAGCCATGGTCAGGGGCAACCGCGAGACGTAGTATGGGACTTCGTACTCCCCGACTCGCTCCGGGGGTGCCTTGAACACGAGGCTCCAGGTGTAATTCCTAAGTTCGAAACAGGATACGGCGGTTACCTTCCTCTCGCCGAAGCCTCCCCCTCTCCCCCCGGCCGCAGCGGAGCCCTCACCCATGTTTAGCACGAAGAGCATGTTCTCGCCCGACTGAGGCCTCAGATCGACGTCCTTCCTTGCAATCACTATCGCCCTCGACGGGCCCGTAAGGTGGGCGACGAGCTCCTCAAGGGCGTCCAACATGACCTGTGCCCAGGGCTCGGCTCTATAAACGAGTCATGAACGGGAGCCTGCATCTTACTGGTTCTCCAGATACTCGGTCAAGAGAGTCACGGCGTCAGGGGTCATCGAACCATCGTTGAACATTCGTCGTAGGAGGGGCGTCGCGACCTCCTTCACAGCCTCGACTTCTGCTGTATCGATCCTGCAGGGCAAGTCTGTCCTGGCGACATAGAGGGTCACCCACTCCCTTTCGGTCAGCCCTCCTGACTTGATCGGAGGCAAGAGTTGTTTCCTCAGGCGGACCAAACCGGCGGAAATCCCGAGCTCTTCGCTGAGCTCTCTCGCTGCTGCGTCGTCATATGCCTCCCCCGCCTTCACGTGTCCCGTGCTGGACAGGGTCCACAGGCCCGGCTGCCACCTGTCGCTCTTGCTCCGCTGCTGAAGGAGGAATTCCCCGTTGGTCCTTAGCACCAGGACGGCCACTGCGCGGTGGAGCAACCCCATTTCCAAGCAATCTTTGATGGTAGCGGTTCCTATCGCCACGTCACGCTCGTCTACGATGTCGACAACCTCTCCTGCCGGCAACTCGCTTCCCAGCACCCTCCCGAGGGGCGATGATAAATCGAATTTCCGCAAATTCAGAGTACCTTCGTGTGGGGCGAGCCCATGCAGAGAGCAGATGATGATTAGGTGTGGTCTTCGAGGATGCTGGGAAGTCAGACAGCAGTGGCGGCAGGAGTCCCTCCCCCTGCCGGGGGCGTGGTAGCAGCGCTGTACATCCTTGGAGTTCTGCCTATGTAGACGTTAATGAGGATCAGTGCGACTATCGCTATCAGAATCAGCGCTATCGTGTAATTGAAGTTGTTGAAGACATCGAACGTTGACAGTGCAGCTACGACCACTCCCCACCCTAGGTAGAACATCCTTTCGCTGACGTCGAAGATTGTGAACGCCGCTACTACAGTCCAGAGTCCGCCCAATAAGAGCATAAGGGACACCATTCTTGGGAAGTCGATAATCCCGACAAGCCAGGCTGCAGCAGAGAGCAACACCACGATTATGATTCCGGCTCCGTACCCCAGCTTCAGGCGTGTTGCACCTCTAGTGTCCATCGAGAGGCGGGTATTAAGAGGTCTCGGTTCACGATTCGGGTCAGGGAAGGGAAAACTGGCCAAACCGTTCCTCGTACGCGCGAATCAACCGTAGAAGTGCCGTCTCTTCGAAGAGCTTGCCAATCACCTGCACCCCCAGGGGAAGTCCACCCGCCTGCCCCGATGGAACTGAAGCCGCAGGGAATCCGACGTAGTTGAAGGGCAAAGTGAGACGGTTGAGAGCAGAGTAGACCTGAACCTCTTTGCCGTTGATGGTTGTCGCGGTCTGGCCTACCTTCGGCGCGGTAATCGACGTTGCAGGAGCGATAAGGAAGTCAAATTTTTCCATCGCCTGGGAGAAGCGCTCTATGATTGCAGGGCGTGTATTGATGGCATTGACGTAGTCGACAGCCCGTATGTCTTTACCCATCTCGAGCAGCCTCCTGACGTCCGCCCCATAGAGTTCGGGAGCGGAGTCAAGCCACCTCTGGTGGAAGGCGGTCGCTTCGGCACGGCGGATGATGAGCCACTTGTCATAGACCTCCTGGACCAGGCCGAGGTCGGCTTCATCCATGGCGCAACCCATCTCGCGCAGATTGGAAGCGAACTTCTCGAAGTTCTCCTCTACCCCCGGGTCAATGTCGTCGTGAAAGTACGGTCGGATCACCCCGATTCGCGCCCCAGGGAAGGGAGCGGTCAATGACTCAAGGTAGTCGGGGACAGGCTGATTGGTGGTGGTTATGTCTGACTCGTCGTGCCCCGTTATGGCTTGGAGCAGGGCTGCGGTATCCCACGCGCTCTGGGTCAGAACACCGACTGTGTCAAGCGACGCAGCAAGAGGGATGACTCCGATCCTGCTCACCCTGCCGTACGTGGGTTTGAAGCCGATAATCCCGCACAGGGCTGCCGGAATCCTCACGGAACCCGCCGTATCGGTCCCAATTGCCCCGGCAGCCATCCCTGTCGCGACGGCCACGGCGGAGCCTCCGCTGGATCCTCCCGCCACCCGTTCCCTGTCCCACGGATTCCTTACGGGCCCGAAGTGGGGATTGTCGCTTGTCACCCCCGCGGCGAACTCGTGCATGTTGGTCGTACCTACGATGACGGCCCCCTGCTCCTTGAGACGGCGGACTGCCGTCGAGTCGTAGCCGGCGATGTTGTCGGCGAGTATCTTTGAGCCCGCTGTGCATCGGACACCCGCGATGTAGAAGACGTCCTTCACTGCGATTGGGATCCCATCGAGGGGGCCGAGCGGCGCCCCCGCCCTGTGTCTGCGCTCCGACTCTTCCGCCGCCTTCAGTGCAGATTCCCCGAGCACAGTGATGAAGCAGTTCAGAGAGCGGAGTTCTTCGATTCTGTCGAGGCACGACCTCGTCGTTGCGACCGGTGAGAGCGTTCCCGTTCGGAACGCCTCCGAGAGGGCCTGCATCGTGGGAGGATTGTGGGAATTGGCTGGCATCGGCTTCATTGGGGCACCCAGCCTAATGCCACCTGTAAAATGCGGGATGAGACTCCTTGACTGCAACGAACAAACCCGTCATTGTCGCAGTCACGACGCCGTCCACCTTTAGTTCCCCCGAAACGTTCACCCTGTCCCCCTGCACCCTTGCTGGCCAGGCGCTGAGATGCCACTTCCTGTCTATGGGGGAAGGGCGCAGGAACTTGACGGTATACTCGGACGTGACGGTACCAGGAGGAGATAACAAGTTCTTGGATTTCATGAGCGTGTAGGCGGCCGCCCAGTTCCCGTGGCAGTCCATGAGGACGGAGATGATTCCCCCACTCCCGAATTTCCCGAAGGCGACATGATGGGGTTTCGGCTTCCAGTCGGCGATTACGGAATCGCCCAGGGGGACGCTCTTCAACCTCAGGCCATGTTTGTTTTTCGGTCCGCACCCGAAACAAACGCCGTGGGGCGCGTACTTGTCCTGTAGGCTTCCAACCATCGGGCCTAGACCCTCATCCCCGCTACGCTCAAGAACAGGAGTCCCATAGCAGGGTTTGCAATAAAAAGGGTTTATGTAGCGAGCGGCCCAAACGATTCCGCAAAGATATTACCATGTGAGCAGGAGTCATGCAGGGGCATGTCAGATTCGCCAGAGGGGGAGCTGTCACGGCTTACCATCGGGACCGGAGCACAGGGCCCATTTACCATAGACGCAAATCTTGTGGCAACAGGAAGGACCTGCGTCCTTGGGAGCAGCGGGAGTGGGAAGAGCTACACGGTAGGGGTGCTCTGCGAGGAGCTGTGCAGGAGTGAGGTACCCTTCGCCATAGTGGACACCGAGGGGGAGCACACCGGCCTCAAAGAGAAATTCGAGGCGATCTGGGTGGGAGAAGAAAAGGACAGCGACATCTCCTGGGACAACCTAGATGTCAATGACCTGGCGCGGCAGGCTCCAGACATTTCGCCCCTTATCCTGGACGTCTCTGACCTGACAGACCCAAAGGAGAAGGTGTCTTCGTTCGTTACCTCCCTGTACGAGACGCTCACCCAGCGGCGGACCCCCTACCTGCTGGTGGTGGAGGAGGCTGACAAGTTCATCCCACAGTACGGCCAGAGGGTGCCCATATTCGCCGAGGTGGCAAGGAGAGGGAGGAAGCGTGGGATGGGGCTGATGATCTGCTCGCAACGGCCTTCTTTGGTGGACAAGAATGTTCTCAGCCAGTGTGGGAACCAACTTATTGGAAAACTGATCATCCAGAACGACCTTCAGTCTGTCGCCCAATTCTTCCCCGGGAAGGGGCTGCCGAAGGAGCTGACGACGCTAAGAGCGGGGCAGTTCTTCGCAATGGGAGGGTTCGCGCCTGCGCCCTCGCTGGTGACAATTAGAAAGCGAGTGACGAAGCCGGGAGGGGTGACCCCGTCCCTCTCGAAGAGGGTGGTGAAGAAATACGTGGGGCCCATGAATGAGGGGTTGGTCCAGGGGACGAAACCAGAGCCAAGGGACGCCAAGCAGCGCTCGAGCACGGTCGCTCAGGGCCTTCCCCCTTCGATAAAGGGAGAGGACGTTCCTCTGATGGTCAGGAGGGAGCGAACCTTCGGGATCTTCGGACCACGCGAAACCGTCATGAGTGTGACCCCGATGAACAGAGCGCTGATACAGCTGGGGGTGAGGAAGCGCCGAGGACTTCTCAAGAGGAGGTTCGAGACCGTGTACGCGTACCTGGATGCCACAACGGGCAAGGAGGTCTTGATCGGGAGGGGACTCGAGGTCGTAGGTGGATTCGAGAAGCTGCTAGGGCTCACCACTTTGCAGGTGGAAGTCCTGCGAGAGGTCAAGCCCGACGGTGATACCAGCGCGCTGGACGTGGCGAGCGCAATCGGCGAATCGAAGTCGAGTGTCACAAGGGTTCTCAATTTCCTTGACAACAGGAGGCTCGTGAGGACCATAGAGGTGAGAAAGAGGAAGTTGTACAGGCGCCTCATCGACCTCCCTGGGGAGCCTTCGGAGTTCTCTCCCGTAGAATTTGAGGAGGTATCCGTGGAAGATAGGAAGATATTGACACCGAAGCTCAAGGAGTCGGATGTCAAGGAAGCTGTCAAAGGACTCTGGGAGGGCGCCGACGTGGAGAGCTTCGAGACATTCCTGTACCCCGTTTACAAGGTGGAGCTCGTGGTAAGGAGGAAGCACCGCTCGGTGCTGATCGATGGGAGAAGCGGAAAGGAACTGGTGTTCTAGAGCACCAGACGAAAGTGACGGTTGACCCTGCTGAGTGATGGCTAGACAGGGAGCTCGTCCAGGATCTTGGTACCAGAGCTCGTGCCGATTCTGTTAGCCCCAGCATTGATCATCTCCAACGCTTTTGCGAGCGTCCCAATTCCACCTGCTGCCTTGATTCCTGTCCTGTTGGCGAGCACCTTACGCAGAAGGGAAACGTCCGCCACCGTAGCACCGCCGGTACCGAAGCCCGTCGAGGTCTTGACGAAGTTTGCTCCAGCCTGCTCCGCCAGACGGGCCCCCGTGACCTTTTCATCGTCAGTCAGGTAGCAACACTCGAGTATGACCTTCAGTACGATATCAGACCGTCCGCAGAAGGCGGCGACCTCGTTTATGTCCGAGAAGTAGGTCCGCGTGTCCCCTGACTTCAGGGCGCCGATATTAGAAACCATGTCAATCTCCCTCGCACCGCCTGTTATGGCCCCCCTTGCTTCCATTAGCTTCATGTCAGCGGATGAGGCGCCGAGGGGAAAGCTCACCACTGAACAGACGATGGTGCTGCTCCCCGCGAGCCTCCGAGCTGCCTGTTTGACGTGGACTGGGTTGACGCAGACCGACCAGAAGTTGTACTTCAGAGCTTCGTCACAGAGGATATCGATGTCTGCAGAGGTTGATGTCGCCTTGAGGATTGTGTGGTCTATAATCCGGGCTAGTTCGGACCTCTTGCTCAGGTGTGCCGGCGGAAGAAGCTCTCCCATTCCACTCGGAGCCGAGCGTCTGATTCAACCTCATAAATTGGGAGCACCATTCCCATTGTTGAAACTAAGCCCAGCTCTCCAACGGGCGATGGTGCGCCATCTCGTGAAACGGTTCATGCCCTATTTCTCAATTGTGAGAAGAGTCCCGGAGCCTTAAATCAGAGAGGACGATGATTAAACTGATGCGAGAAAGGAGAGATCTCGAAAAGAAACACCTTCCAGGCTCAACATACGAATACTGGCTTACCACGCAGACGACGGTCCGTACCGGTAAGGCTCACAGGGTTCCGGCGCCCGATGCATATGAGGAATGGGTGAAGGGGCGGATTTACAAGAAGGTCGAGAAGGCACGCCGCCAGGCTGCACGCCCCCGGAGCTCAAAGAACCAGCCCTAACCTGATATCACCTCCTAGGCGCACATCTCAGGCAAGGCCTTCTCCGGCGGTTTCTCAGAGTTGGGAATTGTGCCCACGATTTATTACGGCGAATCAGATGTTTTTCCAGAGAGAGATGCAGCGCCACGCGGGACCCCTAGCAAGGGATTTCATGGGGAAGGGAGTCGTCACAGTTTCCCAAGAGTCAAAGGTGGACAGCGCAATACGGGCGATGGATGAGCACAACATAGGGAGCGTTGTGGTGCTGGATAGCCTCGGCCCCTGCGGGATGTTCACTGAACGAGATCTGCTGAGTAGGGTTCTCGCGAAGGGAAAAGACCCGGAGTCTACGGTCATAATGGAGGTGGCTTCGCCCAAGTTCCCTTCCATAACCTCTTCGCTGACCTTGGAGGAAACTGCTGCGGCCATGGTCGAGAAGAAGAGCAGGCTCATGGTGTTCGAAGGAGCCGAACTCGTTGGAATGGCTACCCCCACTGACCTGGTAAGGGTTCTCAGAGGGGTTGGGACAGACTTCTCGATACTGAAGGTAATCTCTACTCGACTCGTCTCCGTCGCCCCCGAGTCCCCCGTGGACGTCGTGGTCAAGCTAATGGACGAACGTAAGACCGGGAGCGTGCTGGTGAGTGAATATGGACAGTGGACGGGGATATTCACTGAGCGGGACCTCCTGAAGCGGGTGCTCGCCCCCCGGAAGAGTCTCGACACACCCGTGATGGACGTGGCGACAAGGCCCGTCATCACCGCCGAGCCCGGAATCTTCGGGAGAGAGGTGGCAGGAATAATGGCGAACCACGGGTTCAAGCGGCTCCCCCTCGCGCTGGAGGGAGAGGGTGTCGGCATAGTCACGGCGAGGGACGTGGTGGAGGCATTCGCCATGGCGAACAAGCCCAGGGCTCCCCGAGTGGACTGGGTACAGTGGAACTGAACTTCTAGCGGGCGGGTATGGCGTCTCTTAGGCGCCTTTTGCTCTGGATGAGCAAAGCGAGTTTGTGCCCTCCCACTTCGGATGCTTCGAACTGGACCCTGGCGACTGGCCTACGGATGTGAATCATTCGGGTGAGGTCAGACGGGGTTCCGAGGACAACCGCATCGCATGAGACACCGTTGATGCTCTTCTCGAGCTCCTTCAACTGCTCTGCGCTGTAGCCAAGGGCAGGGAGGACCTTCCCCAGCTTCGGGAAGCGGGTGTACGCCTTCCTAATCGAGCCGACCGCCTTGGACCTCGGGTCGACAAGGAACCCCCTGACGCCCCTTGCGGCGACAGCTCCCGCCCCTTCTGAGAGGCCCCCATGTGTCACAGAGGGGCCGTCCTCCACAACGAGGACCCGCTTCCGCCGCACAAGCTCGGGCTTGTCGAGGGTGGCAATAGAGTTGGTCTTGACTACCAGCGCCTTTGGATTAAGATGATGGCAGGAGTCCATCACCTGCTCGACCGCCTTCCTGGCTGCGATGTTCACCTTGTTGACCACGATGGCATCTGCGAGCCTTACGTTTGTTTCTCCGGGGTAGTACCTTGACTGGTCCCCTGGCCTCAAGGGGTCGACGACCGTTATGGTGAAATCAGGGAGGTAGAAGCTGAAGTCGTTGTTCCCTCCGTCCCAGATGACGACGTCCCCTTCTTTCTCCGCCTGTTCAAGGATGGCGCCGTAGTCCACCCCAGCATAGACGACTATCCCCTTGTCAATGTGCCCCTCGTATTCCTCCCTTTCCTCGACGGTGGCGTGGTACCTATCGAGGTCGTCGTGGGTCTGGAACCTCTGGACGGCTATGGAGAGGTCCCCGTAGGGCATGGGGTGCCTGACCACTACGGGCTTCAGCCCCATCTTCAGCAGTATGTCTACGACCATCCGGCTGATTGTGCTCTTCCCTGCTCCAGTCCTATCGGCCACTACTGCGACGACTGGTTTGGAAGACCTCAGCATTGTGTCCCTGGGCCCAAGCAGGTGGAAGCTCGCGCCCTTCGACTGGACCAGGGAGGCCTTACCCATGACGTAGGAATCCGAGACGTCGCTGTAGGCGAAGTAGACGTCAGTAACCTCGTTCCTCTCTATGAGCTCCGCCAACCTCTCCTCCGGATAAATTGGTATTCCCTCGGGGTAGAGCTTGCCAGCGATGGAGGCGGGATAGGTCCTGTTGGCAATGTATGGAATCTGGGTCGCGGTAAAGGCGACGACCCTGTACTCAGGGTTGTCCCTGAAGTACACATTAAAATCGTGGAAGTCTCTCCCGGCAGCACCCATTATGATGGCGTTTCTGGTCACAACCAAGCACCTACCCGGCCCGCGCCTTGAGCGTATATAATTGAGAAGCCGATTCTTACGTCTGGGAACACACTCCGCGGTGGGCCGTGCACTTCAGTCAGTCCACCATGAAGAGTGTGGTCGTCCTTACGCAGCTCGCCTTGTGAGCACACCCCCGTGGAATCCAGAAGCCCTGCCCCCTGCGGACACTCATGGACCTCTGACCTGCGAATTCGAGGGTGAGCTTCCCAGAAGTGACGAACCCGACGTGGGCATTGGTGCACCAGTCGAACTCTTTCCATCTTGGGAACACCTCGAGGAGTCGGATGGTCCGCCCATCGCCGGAGACATGTTTCTTCACTCGACCTGCCGCGCCTCCCCCTTCCACTTTCGCCCAGGAAAGTGCGGAGAAGTCGATTAGGAGGGCTTTCGCCTTGGAACTCAACGTCGGACCGGGCTCGAACCATAGATTTAGCGATTGCAAGGACTGGAGGAAGCACAATGGAGAAATCAATAACCGCCGTTTTCTGACCGGCGATAGGATCGGAAGAGGACCATGGAAGCGCTGAGAGCAACCAAACTGACGAAGGTCTACAGGAAATCGAAACAACCCGCTCTGGATTCAGTTGACCTGGACATCGAGGCGGGGCAGATATTTACGATGCTAGGCCGGAACGGAGCGGGCAAGACGACCTTTCTGAGGATCGCAAGCACACAACTGATGCCTACATCAGGGAGAGTGAGTGTCCTCGGGCTGGATGTGGTGAAGGACGCCAAACAACTGCGTGAGCGCATCGCAATTACACCTCAGGAAGCGGAAACAATCTATCCTCTTACGCCACGGGACCATGTGCTGCTCAACCTGAGGATGCGCGGCATACCGAAGGATGAGGCGAAGAAGAGGGCGCAGGATGCCCTGAATGAGCTCGAGCTGAGCGATGTCGCGGACATGAATTCGGACTGGCTCTCAGGTGGCATGAAGCAGAGGGTGATCGTCGCAATGGCCATCCAGACGGACGCAGAGCTCATCTTCTTGGACGAACCCACCATAGGGCTTGACCCCCTCAACCGGAGAAAGGTGTGGGAGCAACTGACGAGGCTGAAGAAGAGTGGCAGGACAATTGTACTTACCACCCACTACATGGACGAAGCTGAAGCGCTGTCGGACAACCTGGTAATCATCAACAGAGGGAAGGTGGTCGCCTCGGGAACGCCCAGGAGCGTGAAGGAGTCCATAACTCTCAGGAGCACAAGAGTTGACGTCTACGACAGGTTCACCCAGTCCGAGCTTGGCAGCTACGGCAGAGTATCCTCGATAGCAGGGAGGTTCAGGGTACTGACAGACGAGGATGGGGCGAAAAGCCTTGGAGAAGAAGCGGTGGCAAGAAGCGCGACCATTTCGATGAGCCCCGTAACTCTCGACGATGTGTTCGTTGACATAGTGGGCGAGGCAGAGAAGGGGGAGGAAAGTGAGGCTTAGGGAAAGAGCAAGGTCGCTCTGGGCGATAATGTATTACCTGGGGTTCACCCCCATGTTAAGGAACCCTCTTTTCATCGCCTTCGTCTTTTCGACCCCATTCACCCTCCTGTTCATCCTGTTCGTGGCCAGCAACGGCACAGCACTCCCGTACGGCCTGGCAGGGGCGCTGACCATGGTAACAACCGAACTGGGGCTGTTCGTCGGGACTGACCTGGCGTCTTACAAGCTGCAGAACAGGTTCCAGGACATCGTGGTCGCCTCGCCTGTGACTCCCCTTGTGTACATGTTCGGGGTGGCGCTGTCCGAGCTCATTTTTGGTGCACCCGCCCTCGTAATTCTGTTCGCTCTGATAGCCGGACAGGGCGCGTCGGCAGTCGCGCTTGCGGGGTGCCTCGGAGTCGTGGTGCTCCTGTGGGTCACTACCACGAGCCTCGGGTTCTTTTTCTCCGCCTATGCACCGAACACACAGAACGCGTTCATAATCAATGGGTTCATCACGACTATCCTCTCGGTCCTTCCACCTGTTTACTACTCCGTCAATGTACTTCCGAAATTCCTGGTCCCCGTCGCAGAGATCATACCCACGACAGAGGCGTCAGCCCTTTTCCAGGGGACCATAGGGCTCGGGTACTCCATAGAGCCGGCATGGGGCTTCGCCGTGTTGCTAGTGGCGACGGTGGTAATGCTCCTACTCGTTTCGTTCAGGATGAAGTGGCGTGAGAGCTAGAAAGAGAAGCAGGGAAGGCGCCGGGGGAGGGATTCGAACCCGCGCGACCGATAACGGTCACGGGCTGTCCTGCGGGAGACTCAAGGCCCGCGCATTAACCACTCTGCCACCCCGGCGTTACGCCTCTCCGTAGAACTGTCTTCTTATCCTTTAACGCGCAAATCTGGGCGTGGGTCAGGCAATGGTTTTACAGGGTTGTATTGGCGCCCCGTATTCGATGGAAGTGAAGGTTCGTCTCGCTATGGCAGCGGACAAAGCACCACTCATGAGTTTCATAAAGGATGTGTGGGGGGGCCACGACTACATCCCGTTAGTGTGGGACAGATGGCTGCGTGACAGGCGGGGGAAAATGTTCGTTGTAGAGGCAGATGGGATTCCGGTTGGGATGAACAGGGTCAGGTTCCTCGAAGACGGATCAGCCTGGTTTGAAGGAGCTAGGGTGCACCCCGCATTTCGCGGAAAAGGACTGGCATCGATGCTCGGCGAGAACTCAATGCGTTTCGCGGCGGCTAGAGGCGTAACGGTCTTCAGGCTGACCAGCGGGTCTCGCAACAGGGCTGCCCATCGGCAGATATCGAGGATCAAGTTCAGGGAGACCGCTCGGTTCAGCGTCTACGAGCCCCCGAAGGGCAAGAAGCCCGAGCCAACCGGTTCAGCCATTCGCATGGCGCCAAGCGAGCTCTCAACGGTCATCGGCCTCCTGAGAACATCGAAGGAGTTCGAGCTTGGAGGGGGCGTGTTCTGGCATGATTTCACGGCTGCTTCGCTCACAAAGAATGTGGTGTCTGATCTGCTGAAGGAGGGTGCAACCTGGCGTACGGGCGATGCGTTAGCTGTGACCCGGACAGGCGGGGAAGGGGAGGGGTACTGGGAGGAAATCTGCTTCCTCGGCGGGCCGGTCCCTGACTCGATAAGGCTCGTCGAGACGCTCGTCGGGAGAGACAGGGATGCAAGTGAGAGGTTCGTGTTCGTACCGCAGGGGTCCCCCATCATCTCGGAACTGAGGAAAGAAGGCTACAGTAGGAATTTCTCCATGATTCTTTTCGAACGCAGGGCCGCCAACGGTTAAAACGCGCAGCCAGGCTGCGCCGCCCATGGACAGCAGCTCGGACAAGATCACGGTCCTGGGCGCCGGGCTAATGGGCCACGGAATCGCCCAGGTCGCTTCACAGGTGGGCGGATACGAGGTCTCCATGCTCGACGTGGAGCAGAGGTTCCTCGACGGAGGAATGAAGATGATCAGGGATAGCATTGGTAAGTTCGTGGAGAAGGGGAAGCTCACCAAGGAACAGGGCGATTCGGCCGTCGGGAGAATCCATCCGACCCTCGACCTAGCCAAAGCTCTGAAGGGAAGCTCGCTTGTGATTGAGGCTGCAACGGAGGACCCCAAGCTCAAGATGGACCTCTACAGGAGGGTGGCAGATCTCGTCGAGAGGGACGCAATCGTCGCTTCGAACACCTCTTCCATCAGCATTACCCTGTTGGGGTCGGCGACCAAGAATCCCGAGAACGTCTGCGGGATGCACTTCTTCAACCCGCCACAGCTCATGTCCCTGGTCGAGATAATCCGGGGGAAGAGGACATCAGACGAAACGGTCGGGCGCGTCAAGGAAGTTTCGGGAAGGCTCGGGAAGGAGACTGTTCTGTGCAA
>CAYPSJ010000053.1:0-11911 GCA_964413565.1 uncultured Nitrosopumilales archaeon
CTCCCAATCACGTCGAGAGGCTAACATGCTTGACCGGGCTACACCACCGGGGCTCGGCGTGCCTTCAAAGGGTGTGAATATAGTGGTTGTGCCCTGCAAACGATAGGAAAACGGTGTTGCAACCTCTGAAGGAACGCGGTATGGTTCTACTGGTTCTGCTTGAGCACTGACTTCGCGGCCAGTTTGATGTCTGAAGGCTTGACCGTCTTTCTGCCGGCGTGGGCAGCGAGCTCTACAGCCGCCTTTGAGATCTGCATCCCCACCGCTTCGAGCTCAGACCTCAGCTCGATGGCAGCGTCATCTCCCACCCTCTCAGCACCGGCCTTCTTTATCACCCTGTAGACAGCCGCAAGGCCGAACTCGGAACTAGACATTCGCCTTTAATGTATATGCGGTATATTTAAAAACTTTTGGGCCTTTTGGCCCGTTCTCCTGACCTCTTTAGGCCCCAGAAAGCCCAAGTCTACCCCTATTCCAAAAATAAGGGGGAAAACTGCGCACCGCCGTCCCTACGTTCCGCTTTGCGTCAGTAGGCGATAGAGTGGCCTGAAATACCACCCTGACCATGGCCAAGCGTGCGTTTCGTCGATTCGCATCTTCACCTTTACAGCACAGAGGCGGGCAGCCAAGTGGCACTTGCTCTGGCCACCCAAACCTTGCTTGTCACGTGCGGTGAAGATCGCGAGACGTCGGCTGAGGCGCTGAAGGAGGCAGAGACTTGCCCCGAGACGGTGAAGGCGTTCTTAGGTGTGCACCCATCGAAGGCCCTGAATGCAGAGAGTCTTTCATGGCTTGAACAGGACTTGAAGCGAGCATCAGGGATAGGGGAGATAGGCCTCGACCCGAAGTATTCGGAAGCAGGGCCCGGGAGCTCCCAGATGAAGGCCCTCATGAGACAGCTCGAGCTCGCCCAGGCAGTTAGGAAACCAGTTCAGGTCCACTCGAGAGACGCTGAAAAGGAATGCCTTGACGCTCTTGGTGGATTCGCTCTGGGCGCTGTCCTCATGCACTGGTTCCAGGGCGAAGAACTTCTACGAGAAGTGGTCCAGAGGGGGTACTACGTGTCGTACGGACCTTCCCTTCTGTATTCGAAGAAGCTTCAGAGAATGGCGGTGCGTTCGTCGTACGACCGGGTACTTACAGAGACAGATTCCCCGGTTCCATTTGGGCCACTGGGCGGCGTCCATGGGCCCTCGCTAGTGCCCTCGGTCGTGTTCAAGCTTTCGGAGCTATGGGGGGAGGGGTTCGACGACACAAGGGAGACCCTTGCGGGTAATGCAATGCGGTTCCTGGGGCTACCCGAGAAAGGTTAATCATGGCACCCAATCGGGCATGAAAGAAGTTGGACAGGACCCGTAGGCTCTCTGAAGAACTGCTGCAACGGCATCCTGAAGCATTCGGTCTCGACTTCGAAGCGAACAAGAAAGCACTCGAGGAACTCGCGATTATCCCGTCGAAGCAGCTTAGGAATCGGATTGCCGGCTACATAACCAAGACCAAGGAGATAGAGGATTCAGAAGAGCAGCCTGCCCCCGCCGAGGAACAGAAGGCGTAGGCCTATGGCCCTCGCGAAGGCGGGGTTTACGCTAGGAGTCAAACCCGTCAGCGCCCTGAGGCCTCACGAGGAAACGATTCCCTCACACGTGCAAGGGCTCGCGGCCGAGATAAAGAGGGACGGCGTCCAGAGGGATCCCATAATCATTGACTTGGAGAGTCTCACTGTCCTCGACGGTATGCACCGACTCGCTGCGTTCACTTCCCTAGGAGTGGAGAACGCAGTGTGCTGCTCGGTCGACTACGCTTCGCCCGCTGTCAAACTCGGAAGATGGGCAAGGGTCTACACTCTTCCTACCGGGTTCCCCCTCCACGAAATCCTCAGAGGGTCGGGACTCGCCCGGCGCTCCACCCTAGCGCAGGCCTTCGACGCCCTAGAAAGCAGGGACTCGGGGCTGGCGCTACTGACCTCGAACTCCGCATACCTCCCCGAAGGGACCCTGGATCTGGGACTCGCGATGGAGACAATGACCGACTTCGACAGGATGGCAGAAGCAAGCGGCTGGAAGAGGGAGTTCGTCCCTGAGGACGACGTGGACGTGCCACTCCAGTCGGACAGGAACATAGTCCTCCTAGTCAGGAAGCTCAGGAAGGACGATGTTGTGAACTCTGCGAAATCAGGGAGGCTCTTTCCATGCAAGACTTCGATGCATGTAATCGACCCGAGGCCCGTCGCAGTGAATTTTCCAATGTCGGAGCTTGGCGGCGCCACTTCGGCATCACTGAGAAGACGTCTCGAAGGGAGGCACGAGCAGCTTCTCCCTCCGGGTTCGCTCTACGAGGGGAGAGGGTATAAGGAAAGGCTGCTTCTTCTGAGCCAAGAATGATTCACGTGAGATGCTACGGCCACATCGGCACCAGCGTTGGCTCTCGTGAGTTGAACTTAGAAGGCATGGAGATCGACTCGGCAGACCTTGTGGACAGAGTGAGGGGTATGTCGACGGCACCAGACCCCGGGTTCAATAGATACAACACACTCGTGATGATCGAAGATGGGGATGCGTTTGTCCCTGCAGGTCTGCGTAGGATTCTGAAGGACGGGGACAGGGTCGCGCTGATTCCGTTCTCTCACGGAGGGTGAGCCAATGAGAATCTTTGCAAGGGCCTTTCTCTGCCCAAAAGGAGCTTCCCCTGAGGATTTCAAACGTCGCCTCACCAACGCCAACCCGGGCTCGATGGTTCAGGCCGCGAAGGGGAGGCTGGTGGGGAACGAGGTTTTCGTTGAGCTCCTCGCTGCCCAAACTCTTCAGGCTGAGTCGTCGGGCGGCCTCCTGGCCAAGAAGCCAGAGATCGATTTCCTGCTCAGGCTCGCAGGCACAACGCAAATCTCTCGGGCCATAAGAGACGCGGGAGCGAAGCCAGGAGACAAGTTCGTCGTCGTTGTAGCAGGGAGGAGTGCTGTCACCCGCCCCTCGGAGATAGACGGGGAGGAGCTGCCGAGGCTTGAGCTTACGGGTTCAGAGCTCGGCAGGATAGAAAAGGCGGCGCTGCTGAACGCAAAAAGAGCCTAGGCAGCACGCTTGAGCTTCTGGATGCTGATTATGTCGTGGGGCGAGATGACGGAAATCCCTGCGTACTCTCCGAAAACCTGAAGCAGTACCACCTTGTCTGGGGAATCGAGGTCGACTTTCCTGTCCACAGCGTCTGCAATGGCGTCAATTAGCTCCCTGTCCTTGTAGGGGGAGTCCCTCGCCTCGATGGTTATCCTGAAAGTCTCGCCCGGACCGATTGCCAGTGAAAGCTCCTTAACTGCCCCGACTATTTCCTGGACCTTCGTGTCCACGACCCTGTCCACAGGGATGATACGCATGATGTACCTAACTTTGAACGGCTCGGAGCGCACGAACTCGGTGATGAAAGACATTAGCGCCTTCGGGTTCTCGACGTCTACTTCGATGACGCCATCGTATGCTGACCGGTCAATTGTAAGTTTCCTGATCCCTGAAAGCAGGGCTATCTCCTTGAACTCCGCCGACGCCCGGGCCTCGAGACCCTTCGCCGACGTAACTATGAGGTTCGTCTGCCTTTCCTCTCGTTCCCGACCCCGATGGGACCGGTTCTTAAGATTGTGACTTCGGCCCCGACAACCTTCACCACGGTCGACTCCTGGCCGCCTAACCTCCCTCCGTCAAGCACGAAGTCAACCGAATCCCCCAACTCGTCCAGCGCCTCCCCCGCGCTTCTCGCCGGCGGATTGCCCGAATGGTTGGCGCTCGTCCCCGAGAGCCAGCCTCCGCAGGCTGCGAGCAATTGGAGGCAGCCGGAGTGGGCAGGGACCCTCACGCCAAGATACTCCCCGCCCTGGGTCAGCTGAGGAGGGAGGGGCCGTCGCAGCTTTGCAACGATGGTCAGCGCTCCCGGCCAGTACTCCCTTGCCAACTCGGCGGCGGGGCCGCCTAGCTTGACCAGTTCCTCGGCTTTCTCGATGCTTGCGCAGAGGACAGGGACTGGCTTCGACTCCCTCCCCTTGGCTTCAAAGAGGCGCCTGACCGCCGCATGGTTGAGCGGGTCACAGCCGAGCCCGTACACGGTGTCTGTCGGATAGACAACAAGAAGCCCCCGGCGAACTGCCTTGGCAGCCAAGCCTATGGAGTCGCTGTTCAACGCAAGGAGGCGCGCCCTCATGGGAGCCCCCGAGGGGAAGGGGCTCTGTTAAGCTGTTGGGCGAAGTACCAGAATCGTCTCGTTGTTAATCCTCGCACATGGGGAAGAACAGACCCTCAGAAGGATCATCAATCCTCGAACGAAACAAAACGATGAGCATGTCCTTTGTAATCGCGCGGAATTTCCTGACTTCGCTTTTCCTACGGAGATTCCTCGTAACGGCCCAAGGGCTTGACAGAACCTGGAACCGCGAGATTTAATAGTGTAATAGAAAGCGCGACGGCCCGTCATGTCTGAAGAGGACCAAGAGCTCGACGAAGACATGGACGAAGACCTGGACGAAGACGGCTGGGAAGAGGACTCGGACGAGGACGGCTTCTAGAGAACCGGTCCTCGCGACGAGACACGGCCAACGCCCATGTCATCCTTTAAGAGAGTGAACCGAGCCATCGTAGATGCCGATTGAGGACTCTCATAGTCAATTTCAAGAACTACCCGGAAATCATGGGTGAGGGATCCGTAAGGCTGGCGGAGGCCGTCCAGCAGGTGTCTGACACAGCAGGAATCGAAGCGATAGTGGCGCCACCCACCCCGATGCTGGCCCTGGTGGCTTCCAAGACGAGAGTTCAGGTATTCAGTCAGACTGTTGGCTCGAAGAGCGGCGACAAGACTACCGGGGAGATACTCCCTGAAGCCGTCTGGGCCGCAGGTGCCACCGGAACCATTCTCAATCACAGCGAGTCGAGGCGATCGTCAACGGAACTCAGGGAGCTTGTGCCCCGGCTTACGAGCATGGGGATGGGGGTGTGCCTCTGCTCCCAAACGGCTAGAGAGGCGGCGAGACTCGCTGCGCTGAAGCCGAAGTACCTGGCTATCGAGCCCCCTGAGCTCATCGGTTCGGGGATTGCAGTTTCAAAGGCGCGCCCTGAGCTGGTCCAGAGGACGGTCGCGAGCGTTCGGCGCGTAGGCTTCGAGGGGGAGATTCTGTGCGGTGCAGGCATAGTGAGCGGTGAAGATGTGACCAGAGCGGTGGAACTCGGCGTTGATGGTGTCCTCGTTGCGAGCAGCGTTGTGAAGGCGCCCAAATGGGAGTCGAAGGTCAGGGAACTCGCTCGTTCTCTATGTTGAGAAACAACGTCCCCCGTTAAATACAATATTTTAAGGGCGAAATTCATGGCTCAGAAGTACGAAGTGAAACAGATGGAACAACCAAAACCTAATCCATTCGAGAATGCACTTGAGCAGCTGAGGCTTGCTGCCGAGTACTTGAAGCTCGACGAAGGACTGCATCAGATTCTTGCGTACCCTAAGAGACAACTGACAGTATCCCTCCCAGTGAAAATGGACAACGGGAAGATCCAAGTCTTCACCGGGTACAGGGTACAATACAATGATGCAAGAGGACCGTTCAAAGGAGGCATCAGATATCACCCGGGCGTCACGCTTGATGAAGTGAAAGCGCTATCAGCCTGGATGACCTGGAAGACAAGTGTTGCCAACATCCCCTATGGAGGTGCCAAGGGAGGCATAATCTGCGACCCGAAGCACATGTCGCTGGGGGAGAATGAGCGGCTCACCCGCAGGTACGCCGCTGCGATCACCCCGATAATCGGGCCCTACAAGGACATCCCTGCCCCAGACGTCTATACAAACGGTCAAACCATGACCTGGATCATGGACACATACAACACCCTCACAGGCGTCGTGTCGCCCGCAGTAATCACAGGTAAGCCCATCAGCCTTGGAGGCTCTCTCGGAAGAGACAAGGCCACAGGCAGGGGCGCAGTGTTCTGCACCGTCGAAGCAGCCAAGGTCAACAAGATAGACCTGAAGAAGGCGACCTTCGCGGTGGAGGGGTACGGCAACGCCGGCTCTTTCTACGCCCAGATTCTCCAGACCTACGGCGCCAAGATGATGGCTGCCAGCGACTCGAAGGGCGCGATCATGAGCAAGACGCCCATGGACGCGGACAAGCTCATCGCCCACAAGGAGAAGACAGGCTCGGTGATCGGCTACCCCGGTAGCCAGCCCATCTCGGGCAAGGAGCTCCTTCAGATGGACGTTGACATACTCGCCCCATCAGCACTCGAGAACACCATCCTCCCAGACATCGCCAAGGGAATCAAGGCGAAGATCATCGCGGAGTGCGCCAACGGGCCCACGACCCCGGAGGCGGACAAGATACTCCACAAGAACAACGTCTTCGTGATCCCCGACATCCTGGCCAACTCAGGCGGCGTCATCGTTAGCTACCTAGAGTGGGTCCAGAACTTGGAGAGAATCTCGTGGACTGAGGCCGAGGTCAACGGCATGCTGGAGAAGAAGATCACGAGCGCCTTCTACGATGTCCACGAAGCTGCACAGAAGTACAACGTGGACAACAGGACGGCGGCAATGATAGTCGCGGTGGCCAGGGTCGCTGACGCGGTCAAGACACTCGGGACATTCCCATAGAAAAAGGTATCACGCCGAAACGGGCGCCCCCGGCACGAACCGGGAGCGCTCCTCCTACTGTTTTTGCGAAGAATGAGATGGCTTTCCGCAAGACTGTTAAGTGGCGGAGGGGGAGGTGGGAACCATGAAGCAAGAAAGGATGTCAGCCTTCGTCAAGGATGGCAGGAGCATGCTGCTCGCCTATGACCAGGGGCTGGAACACGGGCCGTCTACGGACTTCAACGACAAGAACATCGACCCATCGTTCGTAATGGAGCTGGCCGTCAAAGGAGGGTTCGACGGCGTCATATTCCAGAAGGGAGTCGCAGAAAGGTTCTACACGGGGGGAGTCCCTTTGCTTGTTAAGGTGAATGGGAAGAGCGCCCTCGTGAAGGGGGACCCCGTCTCCCGCCAGGTCTGCTCGGTCGAGTATGCTGTCTCCTTGGGAGCGAAGGGGATAGGCTATACCATCTACCTCGGAAGCGAGCACGAAACCGAAATGTTCGCAGAGTTCGGCAGGATCCAAGAGCAAGCCCACGAGCGAGGCCTCCCTGCCATAGCCTGGGTGTACCCCAGAGGGGCCGCAGTCGCAAACGACACTTCGAAGGAGGTGGTTTCCTACGCGGCACGGGCGGCTCTGGAACTGGGAGCCGACGCGGCCAAAATCAAGTACACCGGGGACCCAGTTAGCTTCTCGTGGGCGGTGAAGGCGGGAGCGGGGATGAAGGTCTTCATGTCAGGAGGACCAAAAGCTCCGACCGATGAGGACTTTCTGAAACAGGTTCAGGGGGCAATGGATGCGGGTGCCACCGGACTGGCGGTAGGAAGGAACGCCTGGCAGAACCCGAATCCCCTACAGATGGCTGCGGAACTCATGAAAGTGATCCACGAGCGGGTCAAAGTCGAGAAACTCCTCCCGACGACTGGGTCGCAGGCCGCCCCGTAGCGACCGCCTCTCATGTGCATTTGCCTCCGCACCGGCTGGGGCGGTGACCCGCTGGTCTGCTGACTAGCGGAACAATCGGCCGACCGACAGAAGGCCCTTGTCCAGAGCCTTGGGCTTGATGGCGTCGCCCATCCCGACGTCGACGATGGCGTTCCCCCTTAGAGCGACCATCCTGTCGAACATCCCTTTCATGACAAGGTCCATGGCAGCGACCCCGAGCCGTGTGCAGAGCACTCTGTCAAAGGCAAGGGGAGAGCCACCCCTAAGTGTGTGCCCGAGAACCACATCCCTGCACTCCAGGTGTGTTACCTTTTCGATTTCTCCTGCCAATAGGTGGCCGATCCCGCCCAATTTCGGATGGCCGAACTCGTCAAGCTCCTGAGCGGAGGTAACCTGGCCGTGCTTGAGCTTCACCCTTGCTCCCTCGGCCGCGACTATCAGGGTGAAGTTCTTTCCAGCCCGTCTTCTCGCTGCCACGGCTTCGCAGACGTCTCCTATGTCAAACTCTTCTTCCGGGACCAAGATCATGTGCGCCCCGCCTGCTATCCCCGCGTGTGTGGCTATCCACCCTGCGTCCCTCCCCATGACCTCGACCACCATGATCCTTTCGTGTGACATGCCTGTTGTGCGGATCCTGTCGATGGCGTCCACGGCCACATTGACGGCAGAGTCGAACCCGAACGTCACGTCCGTTTCTGACAGGTCGTTGTCTATGGTCTTGGGGACGCCGACCGCCCTAAGGCCCTGGTCCGCAAGTTTGTGCGCGACTCCGAGCGTGTCCTCGCCTCCGATTGCGATAAGGGCATCCAGTCCCGCCTCCTTGACGTTCTTCATCACAGACCCGGGCCCACCGTCCTTCTTGAACGGGTTTGTTCTGGAGGTCAGGAGGACGGTCCCGCCGACAGAGATCAGGTCAGCTACCTGATCGTAGCTCAGGGGGACGAAGTCTGGCTCAATCAGCCCTGCCCACCCTCTCCGGATTCCGACTACGACGGCTCCCCTGTCTTCGGCGCTCCTTACGATTCCTCTTATTACGGCGTTGATCCCCGCACAGTCTCCTCCCCCGGTGAGTACTCCAATCTTCATGGGATGCTACTCGGGTGACTGTGCATTTAAGTCGAGCAGAGGGTGTGGAGAGAAGAACAATTTACAGGCCTCGGCGGACCCACCGCCATGGAAGAGAAATTCGGAGTCGCCATAGACCTTGGTGCGACCCGGGTCAGAGCCTGTCTCGGAACCAGAGAAGGAAAGATTCTGCGGAGAGAGGCTAGGAAAATGGTTGTCAGCGAGGCTGTTGGCGAATACCTTGCCCAAATCAGCACCGTGGTCGGGGTAGTCACAAAGGGGGTACCCCCGGACAAGATCCAGGGAGTGTGCCTGGCGAGCCCTGGGCCCTTGGACTTGAGACGGGGTCTGATCACTCACACGGCGAACCTCCCATACAGGGACATTCCAGTCATTGCCTCGTTGAGCGAGTCCACGGGGTTCGAGGCGTATCTCGTGAACGACGCCAACGCGGCGGCCCTTGGGGAGAAGGAGTGGGGAGCGGGGAAGGGGCGCTCGAACATCTTCTACCTCACGATAAGCACTGGCATTGGAGGGGGTGCTATAGTGGACGGGAGACTTCTCCTCGGAAAGGAAGGGAATGCTGCGGAGGTGGGGCATATCACCATAGACAGTTCAGGGAGGCTATCCTGCGGGTGCGGCAGACGTGGGCACTGGGAAGCCTACTGCTCAGGCACAGGGATCCCTGCCCTGGCGCGCCTTGTTTCGACGGAGCTCGGAGAAGCAGGACGCGCCTCCATCTCTGGGAGCAAGATGCTGACGAAGGTGGAGTCGGTTAACTCGGCGGACGTGTACAGAGCGGCTGAGAGTGGGGACCCATTTGCCCTCCGAGTGGTAGACGAGGTCGGAAGGCTCAACGCCATCGGAGTGGCAAACATCGCAGACGCATATGACCCCGAGCTCGTCACCATTGGGGGAGGGGTGGCACTGAACAACCCCGAACGGGTCCTCTCGCCGATACGGGAGATGGCGAGTGATTACGCCATCAACCGGGTCCCGGATGTACGGATAACTCCCCTCGGCGATGACGCAGGCCTGCTGGGTGCCCTCTCGGTCTCGTTCGACCCCGGCCTCATCCGCCACTGATGGTGCATCTACTTCAGGGTGACCCAGAAGTCCGAGCGCGCGTCGGTTCTCTCCAGTTTGAAGGAAACGATTCCATGAAAACTCGAGAGGTCGAGTCGGTTCCTCCCAGGCTTCAATTCGAAGGCCTCGTGGCGTGCGGACGCGACCGGGAGGGAGAGGCGATACTCGTGGATGGTGAGCTTGTTTGCTGCCGTCACGTCACAGAGGAGTTCGGCCGACGTATAGCCGTCGAGCGGTATCCCTCCCCAGACTTCGTCCCCAACCTGTTGACCCAGGCCATGGAAGGTAACGGGAGGTGAAGCCCCCAGGAGACCACCCAGGTCCAGGGCGGATAGGTCCCTGTACCCTGTGTCGATAGGTGTTGCGTCGCCGGATCCGAGGTTCGCCTCGTTGGAAGCCGCAACGAACAGCTCTCCCCCCACCTGTTCGAAACCGGTAACCCTCGCCCCAAAGGCACCTATGATGCGCACCTGCGGAGGAGTGACGTAGAGGATGACAGATGGGCCCGCGATTGGGGATGAATCGGGTCCGCTCCCAGGACGCCTGGAACCGTGGGAATAGGCGTTGAAGGCAACCATCACTCCGCCCAGCACGGGCTTGGCCATGGTCCTTGTGGGGGCGTATGGTGTCTTGAAATCGAAGAGCCGGAGGAACCTCATTTCGTTCGGTGCATCGACGGGGTCGCCAACGACCACCCCCCCGTGAATAAAGAAAAACAGGTTGGAGTAGGCAGACGTTGCGCACCCAGGGAGGGGGCTCCGAACGGACCCTCCGTCCACCGAAATCGATCTGTAGTCAAGGGGCGTAAGCACCCACTTGCCGGTGACGAGATCGAGGGTCTGTACACCTTCCATCCCCTTGGTCCAGTCCTTCTTGATGTCGAAGCACATGTAGTCGAGGAAGTGGGTCCCCTTGAGCGCGGGGAGTTCGCTCAGCATTTCGACTGTCCCATTCTGCCTGTCCGCAGCGAAGATTCCGAGATTCGCGTGCCCGTCCCCCCTTGCCATTATCAGCCTGTCCGACACCGGGTCATGGACAATCTCCGACACCTCGCCCGCCCACTCGGTTTCGCTCCTTATGCTGTCGGCCCACAATAACCTGACCTTCTGTTCTTCGATGTCGTAGGCGTGCAGGTGACTGAACTTGTTCGTGAAGGAGATAGTCCCCCCTGCATTCCTCCTTCCGTTATAAACGGCGGGGGAATGGACCCAGCCCCCGAAATAGATCTCGTTGTCGACCGCCTCCACCGCGTTGTACGTGTCCCCACCGGACCTGGGGCCCGCACCCAGGAGGTCGAAAGGATAGGCTTGATCTCCATCTTTGGTCACGAAGTGAGCCTCGGCCTCGAAAGCCAGATCATAGAAGAGCACCCCGCGTTGGTGCTTCAGTCCAAATATCCCCCCCGAGCCCCATTCTGGACCCGGGCGAGGGGCAAAGCTGTACTGAGGTCCTCGGATGGGGGTTAGCATGCTTGAATTGACACTAGCTCGTGAGGTGCTATTAATCCTCTCATGGCACCTCCGTTTCGTAGTCTTCGCCCAAGACGGTACGCTTACGGCTGGCCACCTCTTGCCCACCCTAGCCCTTAGGGTTGGCGAGTCAGGCGTAGAACCACCGTAGTAGGGGGAATCCTCTTATATCCTCCCCAACGCTTTAGGGTCGACGAAATACGTGAGAAAAATAGCGAAGGGAAACTCATCTCTTCGAAGCGGTATTAGCACAGCCCTCGTCGCAGTGGTAATCGTCGTCCTGGTAGTGGCAGTCGGTGCAGGAGTCTACTTCTACACGGCTTCGACCGTTACGGGCACGACTACAACTTCGACCAGCACCGCGACGAGCACTGCCGTAAGCACGGCAACAAGCACTGCAACAAGCACCGCGACGAGCACGGCGACAAGTACGGCGACGACCACAGCCACGGTAACAGCCACCCCTACCGAGACCCCGGTGACGATTACCGTATGGGAGACCTACGCTCCTTCTTCGAGCCTCAACTCGGAGTTCGGGGCCTTCAACAAGAGCCTCAGCGCCTTTGAGGCAGCCTACCCCTGGATTACAGTGAACGTCCAGACCCACCCGTTTAGTTCCGAACAGTCGGACTTCACCACCGCATCGCTGGCGAACCAAGCCCCCGATGTCATCAGGGTGTCGAACGACTGGACAGGTGCTTTCGTGGCTGAAGGGTTCCTCTCCCCCATTGACCAATTCGCGAATTCGACCTTC
>CAYPSJ010000054.1:0-9717 GCA_964413565.1 uncultured Nitrosopumilales archaeon
GTTCGAATCCCACCCCCCGCACCTTAGGCCATGGTGACAAATCTCGGTTTTGCCGATCTGATGGTCAAGTAGAAAGAAGCTGATGACGTCTGTGACTATGCCTACTCTCTTCGGAGCTCTAACGCTTGGACGAATCGAAGGTCATATCTGGAAGAGACAAGGAGACCGGCCGGAGGAGAACCCGACACTCAAAGCCTCTGTCAGCCTGGGGTTTCCGCTACTGCATGTCTTGTTCTCCAGTCCGCATGGCCTATTACTTAATACCAGTCACGGCAAATGGGAATGGTTTGACGAAGAGAAACCTCTCCATGCAAGACGTGAAAGACCTGGTTGCCGGCGCGACTATTCTGGGAGTAGGCGGCGGGGGTAGCCCGAGCGAGGGACTTGCCAGCGTTACAGATGTAACGAATCGAGGCAAGCGTCTAGTTCTCGCCGACCTCGACGAATTCGACAGTCACGACCTCCTCGCGAGCCCGTATTTTGTCGGGTCTGTGGCACCGTCCAAGCCAACGAGGGCAGGGGAACCTGCGGCCGCCGTGAGAGACACGGTAGCTGCGGCGGTTTCCATGTTGGAATCCAAGCTGGGCAGGAAGGTCGCTGGAACCGTCGCCACAGAGCTCGGAGGTGGAAA
Source organism: uncultured Nitrosopumilales archaeon (assembly GCA_964413565.1). GTDB lineage: Archaea > Thermoproteota > Nitrososphaeria > Nitrososphaerales > Gagatemarchaeaceae > UBA183. The sequence continues at coordinate 632 of CAYPSJ010000054.1, forward strand.
CACGGCTGCCTGCCTTGCGATAGCGGGCAAACTCGGCGTCCCCATGGTGGACGGCGATTTGATGGGAAGGGCTGGCCCTGAGCTCAACCAGAGCACCATGCAGATATTCAATCTGTCAATGGTCCCCTCTGCAATTGTAAGCGAAACAGGCAACAGAATTCTGATCGAATCATGTGCGAGCATTGATGACTACGAAGCGATCGCGAGATACGCGAGCGTGGTCGCTGGTGGACACGTCGCGGTGGTGGATTCACCACTCACCAAGAGCAGGGCCAAGGATTGTATCATCAGGGGGACAGTCTCGAAGTGCGTCGCTCTCGGCAGGACAAGGCGCTTTGCTATGAAGGAGGGCAAGGACCCAGTGTCCGCCGTCGTAGGTGAACTGGCAAACGGCCGGTTGCTAATGAGAGGGAAGGTGAAGAAATATGCTTGGAAGGATGAAAAGGGATTCCTTTTCGGAGAAGCAACCGTTGCCGGGGAAGACGATTGGAATGGCATGAAATTCAGGAGTTGGATCAAGAACGAGCACATTATGGGATGGATGAACGACAGACCCGCAGTCATGCCTCCGGACCTGATCATGTTCCTTGATGCCTCTGACGGGACAGGGATTACGAACGACAAGCTGAGGGAAGGCATGGACGTCGCGGTCGTCGGCGGAAGCATCTCGAAGGTCTGGAGGAAGCCCTCGGGACTAGCAGTCTTCGGCCCGAGGCATTTTGGCTTTGACTACGACTACATTCCCTTTGAGAATCTGAAGTCCTAGGAAAAACTCAACCAGTACTGAGTTCTCCAAACAGTCTCAATACTTTTAAGACGAAACGGGTTGCAAATCTCTAAGGAGGCAACCTGGGAAGTAGGTCAGGGTGTTCGGATGACTATCGCCTGGTGCAGCCATTGGGGCTAGCAGGGTTCGTAATCAGAAGAGCAGTCTACTCCGTCCTACTGGTCATAGGGGCGGTGGTGCTTGTATTTCTGCTGACCCACGTCGCGGCACCAAACCCTGCCGCGCTCTGGGCCGGACCAAGAGCGCCCCCCTCAGTGATTCAGGCAGTAGTCAAGGAGTATCATTTGGACCAGCCCCTCTACATTCAGCTCCTCTACTATCTCGAGGAGATCTTCACCTTCAACTTTGGGATTTCGCCGTTCTTCAAGCAGCCGGTAACCAGCCTGGTTTCTCTCTACTTTCCCAGAACTCTAGAGCTCACATTCTTCGCGATGGTGCTCACGGTCATAATCGGCGTCGTCAGCGGCGCCTACGCGGCAGCCCACCAAGAAAGGAAGGGAGACTACGCCGTGAGGGGAGTCTACCTCGTGAGCTGGGGCATGCCCCCCTTCCTAGTGGCCCTCCTACTACAGTTCTTTTTTGCATACCAATGGGGCCTGCTCCCTTCGAGCCTGCTCGCCGACCCGACCCTGACCCTCCCGAAGGTGATAACCGGCTTCCCCCTGATCGACTCGCTCATCGCAGGAGATTTCCCATTCTTCTACTCGACACTGGCGCACCTGTTGCTCCCCGCCCTCGCACTCGCTCTGATCTCTTTTGGGCTGGTAACCAGGATAACCCGGTCCGCGATGCTCGAGTCTCTGCAGTCAGACTACGTCAGGACCGCCACCATGAAGGGGGTGGGCACGCGAAGAGCGGTCTATGTCCACGCCCTGAAGAACTCCCTTCTGCCTGTCATAACAATCATCGCCCTGACGTTTGCCTATGTCATCGCAGGGGCCGTGGTCGTCGAAGAGATATTCGGCTACGAAGGAATGGGGTACCTGATAACAGAAGCAGTCTACAACTACGACTACCCTACCCTCATCGGTTCCACAATAGTAATCGTCGTCGCCGTCGTGATAATCAATTTCGTGGCAGACGTCCTCTATGCGGTGGTCGATCCTAGGGTTCGTTTGGGAGATTAGAATTGAGCTTCCTGGAGACGCTGAAGAAGCTGGCTTCGAAGCCTGGCCCCCTTCTCGGCCTAACAATCGTCACAGCCTTCTATGGGTGGTCCCTTGTTGAGGGTCTGCTGCAACTGGTGGGTAGCCTGATTCACGCCCCCAGCCTTGGTTGGATTCTGCTGCAGTCGAATCCTTTCACCCCCTCCCTCTCCAATTCGCTGCTGCCGCCCAGCTTTTCTCATATCATGGGAACTGACGATTTGGGGAGGGACATATGGACCAGGGTGCTCTACGCGGCTCCTACAGACGCGCTGGTATCGACGGTGGTGGTTGGAGGGGGAATACTTGTTGGGAGCCTGATCGGCATCCCGGCTGGATACCTTGGAGGCGGAGTGGAAGAAGTCAACATGCGATTCACCGACCTCTTTCTCGCGTTCCCAGCCCTGATACTCGCTGTTGCAATCGAGGCTACTTTCGGGCGCCAGCTGATCTACGCCATCCTCGCCCTGGTCATAGTGTGGTGGCCGTCATACGCCAGACTCTTCAGGGCAGAAGCCCTAAGAATAAAGGGCCTTAGGTTCATCGATGCCGCCCTCCTGTCTGGGCTATCCAACAGAAGCATAATGGCGAGGCACATGATACCGTCCTCGCTAAACACTGTGCTTTCGTATGCCACCCTTGACCTGGGTAACTCGATCCTAGTCTATTCCATCCTCAGCTTTCTCGGCCTTGGAGTTCCCGCCCCGGCTCCCGAGTGGGGTGCCATGACATCTCTGGGGCTCTCCTACTTCCCCCAGTGGTGGTGGTATTCAATGCTCCCGGGAGTCGTGATAACAGTAATCGTGATTGGAGCCGCGCTCCTGGGGGACGGCATAAGGGACATCCTTACAGGAGGTGGATAGCGGTGGAAGTACTCCGGGTCGAAGGGCTTACTGTGGACTACAAGGCAGGAGGAGGCCAGGTTCACGCCCTGAGGAACGTCTCGCTCACCATCCAGGAGAGGGAGATCGTCGGGGTCGTGGGGGAAAGCGGCTCAGGGAAGAGCACACTGGCGCTCGCCGTCTCGCGCTTACTCCGTTCCCCGCCCGCAATTCAGAGAAGCGGCAGGATAGTCTTCAGGGGCTCGGACATAGCGCAGCTGCTCCCCTCCAAGATCGACAACATCCGCGGCACGGGCATCTTCATGGTGTTTCAGGATCCCTTTCTCAGCCTCAATCCGCTCATGAAGGTCAAGGACCAGATAATCGAGGCGATATCCGTGCGCTTGAAACACGACTCGCGACGCTTCGACCGAGAGGAGGCGGAACGTGGAGCGATTTCCCACCTGAAGACCGTTAGAATTGGGGACGCAGAGGATGTCGCGGAGCGCTACCCTCATCAGCTTTCTGGCGGGCAGATCCAAAGGGTGATGCTCGCCATGGCCCTCGCGGAGCGTCCACAGCTCCTTATCGCTGACGAACCGACCACGGCCCTGGATGTAACTACCCAATCGCAAATCCTTACTACACTCAAGGACATCGTTGAGGAGACAAAGATGGGAGTCCTCTTCGTGACCCACGACCTTGCGGTCGCAGGAGTAATCTGTAACCAGATGGCTGTGTTGTACGGCGGGATGGTTCAAGAAGCTGGGCCGACCAGCAAGATCCTATTCGAGCCGAAGCACCCCTATACCATGGGGCTGATAGACAGCGTCCCATCGAAGACAAAAGAGGAGGGGCCGCTTACTGCCATAAGGGGTTCGTTCAATCCAGCCGGATTGGAGAAGATTTGCCCCTTCACTCCCAGATGCCCCCTGGCCCGAGACGAATGCAGGAAGGGGGTTCCGGCGCAGAACATGGTCGATGGCACCGTTGTCCGGTGCATCAACTACGGTGAGAACTACGAGTCGTAAGCCGGAGTCGCTGCTGGAGGTTGAAGGAGTCGCGAAGCAGTTTCCCCTCGGCAAACGAGGGCTCTGGGACAGGATCACAAGAAAACGACCGAAGTATGTCCGGGCCGTGCGGGACGCCACCGTCCGGGTGCGGGCAGGGGAGACGCTGGTGGTCCTCGGGGAAAGCGGGTCGGGGAAAACCACCCTTGGCAGAGTCATCGTGGGTCTTGAGAAACCAGAGTCGGGCAGAGTAGCAGTGTCCGGAGACCCGGTACGCCCGGTCAGAGAAAGTGGGGCCACGAGAGGGAGGCTGCAGATGGTCTTCCAGGACCCCGGATCATCGCTTGACCCATTCATGAAGGTTAGGGACGTGGTAGCGGAGCCTCTGGTCAAGAGCAGCCTATCGGACGACGCCAGGACAGAGAAGGTCCTTCAGGCAATCAACAACGTGGGTCTGGACCAGTCAGTACTGGACAGGCGAGCTTCGGAGCTGAGCGGTGGACAGAAGCAGAGGGTGTCGGTGGCCAGGGCGCTGACGAGCAACCCAGAAGTAATCGTGCTCGACGAGCCGACTTCCTCTATTGATGTTTCCATCCAGGCCCAGGTTCTGAACCTGCTTGTAGATCTACAGAAGCAGAACGGTTACGCCTACGTCCTGATTACTCACGACCCGAATGTTGCACGGTTCATGGCCGATAGCATAGCTGTGATGTACCTAGGAAAAATCGTCGAATCGGGACAGGCGGGCCAAGTGCTCCAGCAACCTAAACACCCCTACACTCAGGCCCTCCTTTCCTCTGCGCCCAAGCTGAGGGACGCTTCGATTCCAGATGTGATTAAAGGCGAACCCCCGAGCCTAATCAACCTCCCGCCGGGGTGCCCATACGCCCCACGCTGTCCCCATGCCATGGATGTCTGCGGAGAGCGAGAACCCCAACCCTACCTTGTGGAGGGTGTATCAGTGGCGTGCTACCTCTACGACAAGGACGTCGTCAGCAGGGCAGAACCGGCAAGCTAGCCGGACGTGTAGTAGACCAGGGGATAGTATGTCCCCAGGATTCCGGGGTTGTAGAACAAACCCGCGACGTAGTCCCTTTGGGCCCAGTTGGGGACTACTGCGTAGAGCCAGATGTACGGGACCTGCTGGTAGACCATCTGGTAGACCTCGTTTACAGTGCCATTGTACTGGGCCAGGTTGGTCTCAAATGGAAGGGAGGCGGTCAGGGCGTCCACCGTCGAGTTTGTGAAACAGGCTATGTTTCCGCTGATTCCACAGTAGGTGCTGTTGACTTGTGTGACCATGTCCTGATAGACCGGGTCCAGCCACGACGGATACCAGTACCACAGCAGCATCTCGGGGTATGAGTTGGCTGTCGCTGGCTGAGAGAGCTCAGCGGTCTCTGTCTGGTCTGTTATGCCCGTCAGGGTCATGGTGAGACCGACGTTGGCCATCATCGATTGTACCAGCTGTGCTATCTTGACCTGCGCCGTGTCGCCTGAAATGTATGACAGGCTAAGGGTGACTTTCTTCCCGTTGGGGTTGATGACTGTCCCATTGGGCAAGTTCAGCGTGAAGCCCAGATTCTTCAACAGCGCTATCGAAGAATGAGGATCGAAGCTGTAGGGCGAAAGGTTCTGCGGATTGTAGTAGGCTAGCCCCGGGCTTATGGGGCCAACGTAGGCTTTACCGTACTGGAGTGCAACCGTTGATAGGATCTCGGAGTAGTTCACCGCATCGGCTAGGGCCATGCGGAAGTTAGTGATGTTGTAGGGGTACTTCTGCGTGTCGAGGGTGATCATCAGGAAGTTGAACGTGGGGGCATTGGGGAGGCTGACTACCTTGATGCCAGGAAACTGCGCGAGGGACTGAAGGAATGACGGGGCAAGCGCCGGGATAGGGGGTCCCTCGGTCACTTGGGCTTCATTACTTTCTATTCCCTGTACTAGAGACGACGATTGGGTTACGTACTCGATTGTGATCGTGGGGATGTGAGGCAGGGTGAGCATAACGTTGGTCTCCGACGTGGGGAGCTTCGCCGCCCAATAGTTCGGGTTCGCCTGCATGGTGACATATTCAGACGGGACGTAGTTCTTCACGTAGTAGGGGGCAGTGCCCATCGTGTGGCTGTTGACGTAGGTGTTCCCAGAATTGGGTTGGACGCCTCCGTTCGCGTCCACAAACGTTGGGTCAACCATTCCGGCGCCCGGCACAGCCATAACCTGAAGGAAGTCCCTGTAGGGGTTTAACAGGTTGAACACGACTTGGTAATTGCCAGTGACTACGATGGCCTGATCGGGATAGGCCATTATCTTCTGGATGGTTGAGTTCGATGCGATGAAGTTTGAAAGGACGGATGAGAGGTCGGCGGCGGATTGCTTCGCGGCGAGAGTGGCATTCGTGCTGGAGATTACGTAGCCTCCGGCTTCAAGTGCCCCGGCCACGCCATCTGGCACTGCGTAGGAGGTGATGTAAGCTGTAGTGCCGTTGTAGAGTGTGCTGGTGAAGTAATAGGCGCCAATTTGCTGCATCAGGATTGTCCTGTAGATATTGAACCAAACCACGGAGGCGTTGAACGGGTGGCCGTTCATGAACCAGGCGTCTTGCCTCAGGTTGAATGTGTAGGATGTGTAAGCTGCGTTCCAGGTCCAGTTGTCGGCCAGAATGGGTGCGAAGGTAGTGGCGCTCGTGTAATTGAACATCAAAAGTGTTTGGTAGGTATTCGTCATTAATTCGTCTTCTCCGGCGAAGAAGCCGCTCGCTGGGTCAATGGAACTCGGCGGTTCATTGTTCAACTCTACCAGCTGGCTGGAATTCTTTGGCCCCAGGAGAGTAGAGGACGTAGTCGAGCTGACTGAGCTGGTTGTGCTCACACTAGACGTCGAGGATGTTGACGACGTTGAGGACGTTGAGGTCGTTGTCGAGGTGGTAGCCGGCCCGCTGATAGAGACGTAATAGATCACGGCCGCAACCGCGATGATAAGAATCAGAATAACAAGGCCAGCCTGGACCTTTGTCATCGCCTGGCGAGAGGTACTACGCAAAACCGAAGTTTTTTTAGGGCCCGCACAAGATATAAGCTTTCGTGGTCGAAATCGGCACAGTGCCTGTTCGAGCGACACCTTCAGCGTTGCCTTGGGCCGCCCTAGGGGTTGCTCTGGCGCTTCGCAGCTCTTGCAGCGGCAGTCAGGTCTGGGTGAACGTACTTGCCGGCTTTGATTATTAACTGGCTGTCTCCTTCCAGTGTGGGTTTCAGAGTGATTCCATCGGAGTGCGAGATGGCCCTCGTGTTCTGCGCGCCGAATGTCTCGCTCTGGTTTCCCAGCCCCCACTCGAGAACACCCCATATTCTCTCGTCTTCAAGTACGTTCCCGGTTAGCTTCGCACCCGGATTGCAGCCGTAGGAGATGTGAGCAGGAACGAACATGTTCTCGTCATTGAGACTCCGGAGCCACCGTTCGTAGGTCCCAGCTGACCTGCTTCCGTGAACCCTTTCTACCCTGCCATTTCGGACCTCCAGCTTTACGGGCTCCTTCAGAAGTCCCAGCTCGTCAGGCGGGTTTACGGACCCATCATAGACTATGGTCCCGTTTATGGTCCCCTCTATTGGTGCCCAGTCAACCTGTCCTAGTAGCATGTACTCCCCGGGCCCTGAAACATCGCCTTCAACCAGGACTGGCCTCCCAGGGTCGTTCTCAAATGTGACGTCGGAGCCCGCGGGAGTAGTATAATGCATCGAGCGCACCCCCTTGGTTATCCTTTGCAGCACTCTCTGGAACTCGAGGACGCCGGGGACGTCCACGTTCCCTATGCACCTGACCGCCATGTCCCTGTTCATTCCGACCAGGCACATGTATCTGGTCCTCTTTCGCTTCATCGCTTCCTCGTAGACCGAGGAGTACAGGAGCCACTTTCCGTTTAGCTCTATCCAGACATCAGAGTTCGCGACAACGCCTGTCAGGCTTTCCAAAGGGAGGAAGGGTTCAGCAGCCCTCCCCACGTGGGGCGGCGCCTTGTTACGGACAAGGATGGGCTTGGCGCCGATGGTCGCAGCAGCCCTTTCCAGTTCGTTGGCGAAGGCCCAGTCGCTCTCGGTGTCGCAAGTGATTGCGACCGTTTCCCCCTCCTTTGCTTTCAACACGTTCCTGACGAGCTTGTCTGCGGTTCGTCGAACTCTCGGGCTGGCCCGTTGTGGACTCATTCGCGAACAGTGGGACACAACAGGGCTATTAAAGCACCGAGACAAAGAATTAGCTTGACTCCGCCCTAAGACATCCTTGGAAGCCTCTGACGACCGCACGCAACTAGGTTTACGGGGAGCGGTGAATTCCTGAGCCTCCCGAGGAGGGAGTCCACGTACTGGACCTATTTCCCGAGCTTCTCGGCTATCTCCCACCTGGCCAGCCCCTGGTTCTCCTTCATGACGTTGAGGATCTCGGCGTACAAAGCCCGGAGGAGGAACTGGTCGCTCCCAGCCGTGTCTGGGCAGGACACACAGGCCACGCGTGGTGATTATGGCATCGCATTCTATGGTTTTCATTGAGCCGAAAACTATGAGCAGACGATGATGTCAGGAGATGACGAATACAAGGTCGCGGTGGCTGAGAGGCTGGCTTCTATCATTACACCAGATCGGGTATGAGCTCCTCCGGTCCCTCCATATTCGACCCTCCCACACTCATTTCCACTGTATGGGGTACGCATGTTCGAATCCCACCCCCCGCACTATAAGCTAGGCTCGGACCTACGGCACAGTCAATTCTGCTAATTTGGGTGTCCGCTTTGAGAATACTAATGTTCATGCGACCAAGAAGCGTCCATCTTTTGCCTAACACGTCAAGGACGTGGCAGGACCATGTGCGAAGTTAGACCTGGCATGGCCCCGGATTGCTCACCCCGGTGGGGAAGACGTCTCCCGACGCATCGACCCTTAGCTGGATGGTTGGGAGGTCCGTCGAAGCTGGGCCTCTGACAACCTTCCCTGTGAGATCGAAGACAGATCCGTGACACGGGCAGTAGTAGGCCTTCGATGCGGCGTCATAGGAGAGCTGGCAACAGACGTGCGTGCAGAGCATGCTCACAGCTGTCAATGATCCGTCTTGGTTCTTTACAAGTGAGCTTGGATACCCTGAGGGATACTCGAAGAGGACCGGCGTCCCGACCCGAAGGGTGTTCACATTGGCAATGCTCCCCGCTCCAGCCCCTGTCGCTGAGCCCTGAGTGCCTTGCTGGACGGGCCCCGTCAGTTTCAAGGAGCCGAGCAGCACTCCTATCCCTATCAGGCCTGCGAAGCCTCCCATCGCCTTCAAGAGACCTCGCCTCGTG
>CAYPSJ010000055.1:0-41800 GCA_964413565.1 uncultured Nitrosopumilales archaeon
CAAGTACGCCTGGGTTCTTGATCAGCTAAAGGACGAAAGGGAGAGGGGTGTAACCATCGACCTCGCCTTCCAGAGGTTCGAGACTCCGAAGTACTTCTACACCCTGATCGACGCCCCGGGCCACCGCGACTTCATCAAGAACATGATCACGGGCGCCTCCGAGGCGGACGCAGCCGTCCTTGTGGTCTCCGCAAAGAAGGGGGAAGAGGACGTCGCCCTGGGTGCCGGCGGCCAGGCCAGGGAGCACGCCTTCCTCCTGAGGACCCTCGGTGTGACCCAGCTCGTCGTCTGCATCAACAAGATGGACGACCAGACAGTAAAGTACTCAGAGCAGAGGTACAACGAGGCCAAGCAGGACATCGAGAACCTGCTGAAGACGGTGGGGTACAACGTCTCCAAGATCCGCTTCATCCCCGTGTCGGGATGGACGGGGGAGAACCTGATCAAGCCGTCGACCAACATGCCCTGGTACAAGGGTCCGACACTGCTCCAGGCGCTGGACGAGTTCGTGGAGCCCCCGAAGCCAATCGAAAAACCTCTCAGGCTCCCCGTGCAGGACGTCTACACCATCACGGGCGTCGGGACGGTCCCCGTGGGGAGGGTCGAGACCGGGAAGATCAAGGTCGGGGACTCTGTCGTCATCATGCCAGAGGGGCTCTCCGCTGAGGTGAAGTCCATCGAGACACACCACACCCAGATGCAGGAGGCCATGGCAGGGGACAACATAGGGTTCAACCTCAGGGGCGTCTCCAAGGGCGAGTTCAGGAGAGGGTCAGTCCTCGGCCCGCCGAGCAATCCCCCAACCATAGCGAAGGAGTTCAGGGCGCAGATCATAGTGGTCTACCACCCGACAGCGATAGCTGCGGGGTACACGCCCGTTTTGCACCTCGCAACCAGCCAAACGGCAGCGACAATCTCCGAATTGGTAGCAAAGATAGACCCTAGGACTGGACAGCCAACGGAGGAGAAACCGAAGACTCTGAAGACGGGAGACTCTGCGATAGTCAAGATTTCGCCGTTGAGGCCGCTGGTGGCCGAGACGTTCAAGGAGTACCCGGAGTTGGGGAGGTTTGCCCTGCGTGATTCTGGTTCAACCGTTGCGGCCGGAATTATCCAAGAAATAACCCAGAAAGGGTCAGTAGAGAAGAAAGTCGCCGCCAAGGCGTAGACGGAGCCCGAATCTGACTCCTCACGACTGGCTAGCACGACCTGACCTTAGCGAAGCCACATGAGGGGCTAACTCCTGTATGGGCTCATCATCTTATCGTATCTGTAGCTACTGACCAACTCGTTGAAGATTGGCAGAGTTGATGCTTCCCTCCTACTTGCCATTGTCTTCAGGGGCTCTCCTCCTTCATAGGACACGTGTGCCGTGCGCATTCCTAACCCGAGAAGAAAGTCGGCGAAAAAATGGGCGTTAGGAACACTCGCAATCTCGACCTCATATCCTTTGACGCATCCGTCAGAGTCCGCGACTCCTTGAATGAACCTTACTCGGAAAATTCGAGGGGTATCAAAGATCCAGTTCATGCGCAGCTGGTCGGTAGTCGTAGTTTCTTCCCAACCAAGTCCCAGGCAAACCGAAAACATCCATGCGAGGAGAGGTGAACGCTCAGAGGTCCATCTGTACGCTGGCGCTGGTTCTTTACTCTCTCGAGTCTGACCAGTTGGCTGCTTGTCTCTTTTCCTTTCCATACCAATGCCGAGACTGTTCGCACATAACATCACGAACTCTCCGAGCCTCTGATTGGTTGGCTGCTTTTGTGTCAATTGAAGGTCCAGATTCATTGACGAGTAGCGAGGTTGTTGACCTCCTAGCTTGCCAGAGTCTCCGCCCATGATTCCTAGCTGGTATCCAAACAACTCTGGCCTCATCTCTTGAACTTGAGTCTTCGCGAGCCCGAAAAGACTAGCCCGGCGGTAGGTCTCTTCGAGCGGCTGAATCTGGTTGATGACATCCAACACGTCGTTATAGGAGCGAATTGTCTCTGGAACATGAATCCAGTCTGAAGGCTCGCTTCCGCCTGAAACGAGGTGCATGGGCATCATTTTCCACCCCGTCCGTGGAACAAGAGGCAAAGTGTCACTCGCAGCCCTGATCAGGTATGGTTGGTCGGTGGCGTCCCTCCAGTGTGAGATAGTCGAACGGTGCACAGAAAGTGTTCTAGACATTTCCTTCACTCCAACTCCCAGATGGTGAAGCCTGACGAATTCACAAAAGCTCTGAAGTTGCTTTACCCCCGTCGAGCTAGCCTGGATGCCCCACACGCGGCTCTTGACGAACTCGAGCACAACGTCCGGTCCCCTGTCTACAAGCTCGATGAACTGAGGCGGGTACTTCAGAGGCAGCTGCTGCACCATGTGATGACCTTGAGTGACAGTGAGCCCGAGCTTGTGCAACTGTTGACTCACCGTCCCTGGATCAACATTCTCCTGTTCCGCGATGTGTACGATTGTAAGTCCACCCCCGAAGAGTTCTGCCCATCTCCGTATGTCTACATCATTAGGCCGCCAGCGGTGCCGTCTGGTGAATGGAGTCTGGTTTACCGAGAAGAGATTCTCATGATCCTGCGGAGCATCGGAACTCATCGTCATAAGCGAAGTTCAGGCTTCGGTTAATGAACCCATAGCGATCTTGATTGCAATCGTCTGCGGAGGTCCCTGAAACTGAAGGGCTTAAACAGCCATCACAATGGCCATGCCCCAAATGAGCTTCGATGAGCTCCTCAAAGAGGTCGGAAGCTTCAGGAAGCTCTTCGCCCTGGGGAGGAAGCAGGGGGTGGACATCGAAGCGGAGGTGGAGCGGGCCATGGCCGTCGACAGCGATCTATTCACTATCGTAGGGTTCAAGGTTGTGAAGGTGCGCAGCGGCCGTGCCGAGCTCAGCTTCCCGTACAGCAAGGCAGTGACGAGGCGGGGCGGGATGGTCCATGGTGGCATAGTCATGTACTCCCTCGACAACGCCTCCGGCATAGCTGCGATGAGCGTCAACCCTGGGATCGACCAGCTCACGATGGCGCTCACGGTGAATTTCCTCCGGCCCCTGAAGAAGGGCCCGTTCAGGGCCGTAGGGAGGGTAGTGAGGGCGGGGAACAGCATCATCGTGGTCGAGGGGGAGGTCAGGGACGCAGACGGGGAGCTCTGTGCGAAGTCCCTAGGGTCGTGGTTCATACTCAGACCAAGGGCGTAGCAGGATGGGGTTCCTCCGTGTGGTTGAGGTCTTTCCGCCCCTTTTCCCGTCCTCGAAAAGGAAGGGAGACCGCATCGACCTCGAGTACCGCATGGAGCGCTTCCTCGACGACGCCAGGAGTGTGCGACCCTATGCCGATGTTCTTCTCGTCGCAGACGTCAAGAACACGAAGCTGTTGAAGTTCTCAACCCTTGAGGTGGCCACCCTGCTGAAGGAGAGACTCGGGGTGAAGGTCGCTCCCGTCCTCGTCGCCCGGGACTTCAACCGCCCCCAGTTCCTCGCCAACATTCTGACAGGGCTGTCCCTCGAGCTCGATTATCTGATGTTCGCATGGGGAGACGCCTATCCGGCTGCTGCCGGAGCGACGAATGTGAGAGACTTCCAGAGCCTGGCAGAAGTACTGCGGGAATCCACATTACTCCGGAAAAGGGCCAGAGCGGCGACCAGGTTCCTCGCCCCAATAAACGTCGAACGGCTCTCTAAGCCCGGGGAGGAAGCGCGGGCAAGGGAGAGGCTCAGGGCCGGGGCCGACTATCTTCTCGCGCAGCCCCCGACCACCGACACCGAGACGCTGAACAGGCACGCGAAGCTCCTCCGGGAGGCCGAGCTGAAGGACGGTGTCCTCCTTAACGTGTTTCCGTTCAGGGACCTTAAGGACGTCAGGGAGTGCGAAACATACTTCGGGTGGCGGCTCCCGGATAGCCTCCACAGCGCTGCGGCGAAGGGGGAGAGGGCCCTATTCGAGGCAGAGAGGGAGGTGGTCATGGCGCTACGGGACCAGGGGTTTCCTGGCGTCTACCTTAACACTAGGGGGACGCCTGCCATCGCTGAACGGCTTCTGTCCTAGTCTGCCATCAACGCAAAACCGTTATATCTGCGTCCCCGGCCGCCAATCCGTTTCATGGCCAACGACAGAGCTATCGGCGGAGCCATTCTGGTCGGAAGCGTTGTCGGAATCATCGTCTACGGCCTTCTCATCTACTGGTGGCCGCTGCAGGTCCTCGAGATAACGGCGTTTCTCGCGGTCCTCGTTCTGCTGGCGATACTCGCCTGGATCGGATACACCATGGCGACCACGCCGCCTCCAGAGCCAATAACGGACATCCCAGAGATGGCACCTGAGAAGCCGGCGGGCGAGACCGGAACGCCTGCGGCCCCCAAGACGGAATAGGCTCCCTCGGACTAGAACCGCCGAAGGACCGAGCCCGCCATTTCCCTGAACTTGGAGTCTAGTGCGTAGACTAGCCCGAAGTAGACCACTGCCCCCAGAAGCACCAAGAGTATCAGGCGAAACCCGTATGACAGCGTTCCCAGAGTCTGGACCGCGACCACTGGGGAGACGAAGTAAACCACTGCTGCCATGACGGCAGCCGCGAGAATGTAGGTTGCCACGCTCATGCTCGGGAGGAGCCTCGCCACCCCTCGTGCCCTCCTGACCTTGACGAGCATGAACACGAAGGTTGCTGCGAGCTGTGCCGATGCCCAGATTACGACGTCCGCGGAAATGCTGAGGCCGGCTGTCACGGCGTAGGAGACCGCCAGGAAGAGTGTGACAAGGTAGGCGGCGCCATACCCTATGTTGACCATCGGCACGAACAGAAGGTTGCTCCCGACTATCCTACGGAAACTGGGCGTAGCACCGGCGTCGACCTTCTCTGTTCCCATGAGCGTCTGGTCGAGGAGCAACGAGATGTTGTTGAACACGAACATTAACGCGAGTATGGCCAGTCCTTCGGCACCTGCTGTGTAGTTCGGCCCGAATACGAAGAGAATGGGCCCGGCCAGCACCATGCACCCTACTGCCATGGGGATGGCGAAGAGAAGGGAGAAGTCGAGGCTCAGCGAGGGGAGTCGAACGTCTCCCCCCTTCAGGAGCAGCGGATACATCGAAAAGACGAGTCCCGATGCATAAGTCACTATCGAAGCGACCGTGAAGGCCGCCTGATAGGTGCCGACGACCGCAGTGCCATGAATCAGTGCTACGATGTACGAGTCTGCAACGGCGAGGTCCGCGGCCAGGTAGCTGAGCGCGGGGAGCCACGCTAGTTTCGCCCATCTTCTTACCTCGAGCGTGTCGAACTTCTCCGTCGTCGCGTTCCTCACCAAGTAGGTGCTCGTAACCGACTGGACCAGGTAGGCGGTCAGCAAACCGAGAATGACGCCCTGTATGCCCAGATGGAAGACGTAGAGCCCTTCGTAGGCGATCCCGATCTTTGCCACCTCCGAGACGATAAGGGACGTCCCGTACACGGAGGGACGGTAGCCGGTCACCACCGCGCTCGCCGCAGCGTTCAGATAGCTGAGCGGCACCAAGAGGGCACCGAGGAGGAAAGGCGCGAAAGAGACGTTTAGCCTGGAGTAGGTGGCCAGGGCGAAGCCAAGGTATATCACAAGTCCAAGGGCGCTGAGCATCGTGCTTGTGACGAGCGCCGTTCGACCCACCAGTCTCCCCCTCGCCACGTCACGGGTGGCCCAGTATGCGACCATCCCCACGGGGTATGACGAAAAGGTCACCAGCGTGACGATCACCTCCCAGGTTCCGAACCCTGAAGTGTTGAGCGACCTCGCCGCCATCGCATTGAAGAGCAATCCGGTGAAAGCGCTGACCAGCCGGCCCGAGAACACAATCAAGCCCGTGGACCGGAGACCGAAGCTAGAGGGCAATTCTGTCTGAGATCCCGGCTCCATTCAAGCGGACTTCGCTTACGCCGTCCGCAGGGTGTCGTATTTTACTTCTCTGAGGTAACGGACTGCGGAACCTTTTTTCCACTCGTGTTATTCTCGGCGGGTGCTTGGGCCCGAAGGTCTTGCACGTCTGGAACACAGCCGGGGTCGCCAGCGTCATTGCCAAGTTCACCGACAGGGAGTTCGGCACCGCTAGCACAGTGGTAACTCGCAAGGCGGCGGACAGGGTCGGTCTGACCACCTATGGCACCGCCTATCCTGACGGTGCCGCCCGCTTCTTCGCCCGGGCCCTATGGATGGCGCGGTCGGCTGATCTCGTCCATGTCCACTCCCTCGACAGGGTGGTCCCCTGGCTCACTAGGTTCTACTCGAAGCCAGTGGTCATGCACTATCACGGCACGGACATCGAAGGGAGGTGGCGGGAGAAGGAAGCGCGTTGGAGGAAAGCGGATTACATCGCAGTCTCCACACCGAACCTGCTCGACGGGGCGCCGCCGAACGCGGTGTATGTCCCCAACCCGGTCGACACAGACCTCTTCAGACCGATGGCAGGAACACGTGAACCGGACTCGGCGGTCACCTTCAGGTACGGCATGGATACGGACGCCCAGGCGATCGCAAAGAAGCTTGGCTTGAACCTCGTTATGCTAGATAGGTGGAGCGTCAGATATGAGCAGATGCCCCAAACGCTTTCCGGATTCGCCTTCTACGTAGACATGCGGAGGCCGCCCGAACACGTGGTCGCCCGCTCGGTAGGAAAGGCGGCTTTGGAGGCCCTGGCGTGCGAATGCAAGGTCATCGATTGGGAAGGGAAAATTATCCAAGGCTTCCCCCCTGAGCACGACCCGAAATCAGTTGCAGCCAGATGGGACGCGATTTACCTGGGGTTGCTCAAGAAGTAGAGAGAATCCTTTCGTAGGCGTCGGCCAGGCGCCTCTCCATGACCTCCCAGCTGAAGTAGGAGACGAAAGCAGCGTAGGAAGCCTGTGCCAGCCTGTCGTAAGCGGCACTGTCTGCGGACAAGTCCATGATGGCCCTGCGTACGTCTCCTACGTCCTGCCAGTTGACGACCTTGCCACAGTGGAAGCGCTCCACTATCTCCGCTTGGTATGTTCCTGCCGGGACCAGCGACGGGATGGAGAGGGACATGGCGGTCAGCAGCTTCCCTGGGGTCGCTATCTGAGCGTTCCTAGTCTTCGGTTCGTAGAGCGAGGGGATGAGGTCTGCCTGAGCGATCAACGGCTCGAGGTCCTCCATCTTCAGCCACCCAAGGAACCTGATGGACGCGTCCCCCGACGCCGCTTCCCTGACGTAGGGCTCCAGTTCCCCTCTCCCCGCCAGTGTAAGGGTGATTCCTCCAAGCCCCTTGACCGCTTCGACGAGGAGTTTCACCCCCCTCTCCTCCCCGAGCCATCCATAGTACAGGACGTTGAACCCCTCTCCGCGCGGTCTCTCTTTTCGGCCGCTCCCGATTGGCGGGGAGTTCATCACGACCACTAGTTTCGAATTTTGGAATCCCAGCTTCCCCAGGTAGTTGACGAAACGGTCGTTGACCACCACCACTAGGGCAGCCGCCCTTCTCGCGGTGGACAAGAAGACTTTCTGAGTGACAGTCGTCATGGGGAAGAACCGCAGGAACGCCTCCGGGAGGTCGTGCATGTCGTAGACGAGCTCAGGTCTCCAGAGCTTCACAGCTCTTGCGGCATAGCCCGCGGGGAGCGTGTCGACGTCGTGGCAGTGGATGGCGTCGGCTGCCATCCCAGCGAGATGTGCGACACACCAGGCGTAGAACAGGATGAGCCTTGGGACCGTGAGGAAGGGGGTGCCGTGCCCCGCCCTTACCCTCATCCTCTTGATGATGAGGCCGTCCTGGAAGACTGAATCCGAATCAGTCTCGAGCTCCCTGTCCCAGGCGAGGATCGTCACCTGCTTGCCTGCCCTGCAGAGGGAATGGGCTTCCTTCAAAGGCCTCTGATCGAAGGTGGCGGGGTTCGAAAGCAGCATCACTATCCTCCGTTTCCGTGTGCCGCGAGGGTGTTCCATTCTCAACCGCGGCCGGCTTTCCTGAGGTATCCCTCGACCGAATCGACGACCTTCTCAGAGGCGTTCCCGGATCCAAAAATGCGCTTGGCAGACCTGAACCTCGCTACGTCCACCTTCTGCGACTTCGCGTACCCCCTCTCGATCTTCTTTGGGTCGGCCCCAACGAGAATCGCTGCCCCAGCCCCGACTATCTCTCCCCACTCCGTCGTTTCTCTCGTTATCAGAGAAGGCTTTCCCAGCCAGAATGCCTCTTTCTGGAGACCTCCCGAGTCCGTGATGACAAGTCGGGATCCGGATACCATCCCGAGGGTCTCGATATATGGAAGCGGGTCCATCACCTTCATGTTCGGGTGGGGGACGATCCCGAATTCTTTGAGACGCGCCCTCGTTCTAGGGTGGACGCTGAACGCAACTGGAAGGGGAAGGTTCCCCGACGCTCCCAACACCCTCCGCAGGGCCGCGGGGTCGTCCACAGTCTCTGCTCGATGGAGGGTCATGAAGACGTATCCCTCATGGCTCAGTCCAAGCCCAGTAGCGGGGTCTGACGCCTTCGCCCTTGGCGCCAGCTTCAGCAGCGAATCGTACATCGTGTCCCCGACGTTCACGATGGAGTCCGCGAGCACCCGCTCCCGCTCCACGTTCGCGACGCACCTCGACGTTGGGCAGAGTAGGAGGTGCGACATGTGGTCGAGCAGGCGACGGTTGACCTCCTCGGCCATTCGGAAGTCTCCGGACCTGCACCCGGACTCCAGATGGGCAACCGGCACCCCTGATTTGACGCAGGCGATTCCTGCGGCCAGCGCGGAGTTCGTGTCCCCCGGCACGATAACTATTTCGGGCCTCGCCTTCTCGAAGAGCTCGCCTAGCCCGGCGATTATGTCAGACACCTGCTGGCTAGGGGTTCCCGCCCCGACGTTGAGGTCCGCCGCAGGGTCAGGGAGCTCAAGCTCCGTGAAGAACTGCCTGTTCATTTCGTAATCGTAGTGCTGCCCTGTGTTGACGATTTCGCACTCCACGCCGCGCCTGCGGAACGCCGCGTACACGGGTGCGCTCTTGATGATTTGGGGCCTAGTCCCCAGGATCATGGACACCTTCATCCTTCAGTCATCCCATGGCCCGCAGGCCCGCACAGCCGCAATATCTCTTTGTGAAGGTGCACGTTGGCCGAGGCGACGAAACTTAGCCTGTGCTTCAGGTCGAACACCGCCCTGAGTTCTTTCCCCTGCGCATCGGTTATCTCCGCCCCCGCCTCGGCCGCCACAAGGTACGCTGCCGCTAGATCGGTTATCCTGATCTTGCCCCTTATGTCGACGAACGCGTCAATGGTCCCGTCTGATATGCAACTGAGCTCAAGCGCGTTCGCCCCGAAGTGAACCTGACGGCTGGCAGCTCCGACCAGGGGGGCCAACCTCGTGATGAGCTCCGAACTCCCCCTGCTGATGTCTATCCCGAGCACCGCTCGCGAGACATCTTTGGCGCGGCTGGCTTGCACGCGAACCCCGTTTCTCTTCGTGCCCCTTCCCCTCACGGCATGATAGACGTCCCCCGTCACCAGGTCCCTGACCACTCCGACTTTGACGTCTTCGAGAGAGCCCCCTTCGACCACTGCAACGGAGGTGCAGTAGAACGGTATTCCCCTGGCGAAGTTCGAAGACCCGTCGAGGGGGTCGACGACGACCAGCGTGCTACCCGCCGGGTCTCCCCGAAAACCCGCCTCTTCGCTGAGGACCCTCGTTCCCGTCACGCTGAGAAGCGCCTTCATCAGCTCGTCCTCGGCCACCTTGTCCGCCAGGAGTGTCCTGTCCCCCGAGGCCCCTATGCCTACCGACTTCCCTCTCTCCTCTCTCCTGACAAGTGTGGAGATTCTGCCCCTTACCCTCTCCGTGGCGCCGAGCAGGAGCTTCTCCCACTCTTCGGGTTTCACTCCGATATCACTCTGTGTCTGGCGAGTATCCGTAGGATCTCCTGAAGCGTCGCGTCGATGTCGGAGTCTGTCTCAACCACCTCTATGTTCCTCTCCTTCATCTCGTCGTGAATCTCTTCGAGCGCCGTGTAGTATCTTTTTCTGAAGAACTCAGTGGGGTTCCTCTCTCTTTCGTCCTTGCTCCTCTGCCTTATGTCGATGGTCTCCTGCCCCGCCTTCAGGAGGACGTAGATGTCGGGCCTCATGGCAGGCTCCTGCAGGATCCTCTTGACCATAGCGACCATCGACGGATATGCGTCGCTCTTCTTCAGCTCATACCTGATTTTCGCGTAGGCGAGGTCTCCGAGGAGATATCCTTCAGAGACTATGTTTCTCGTCCCCCTCAGCTTGGTGATTATCGAGCTGTACATCATCGTCGCCCCGAGAAGGCTGAAGTCTGCCGCAGTGTCCGCCCGCTCGGCGACGGGCACGTCCTTGGGAACCGCATGCGCCGATTCCTGCAGCCTGAGCCATCCCCGCCTCTCCAGCCCCATCGCGAGGGATGTCTTCCCGGTGCCAGAAAATCCCTCCAGCACTACGAACGTCATTTGCGCGCAACGCTTACCAGGTTGTGAATATAACGTGAACTACGGAGCAGGATTCTAGGGCAGCGAGCTAAACAGGGCGTAGTTGAACAAGACGAGGTAAGCGAGGTAGAGGACATACCCGAGCCCGAAGTAGAGCACATCGGGCACGCCGTAGACAACCTCCACCTGCATCCCTTCCCTCTGCAGGCCTTCCACCTCCTCCCTGGCCTTGTTGACGTCGCTGTCCACTTCGTGCCTTACGCCGTCCGCTATGGTGGCCCTTGGAATCCACTTCTGCTCCTTCAGGAACTGCGAGACCGGAATCTCATGGCTTCCTCTCCCCTCCCCGGTCACCAACACATATGCGAGGTGCGGGACGAGCACAATCACCGCTCCGATGAGTGCGAAGAAGATGCCGAGCACGTACGGATCCGCCGCGAAGAAGACCAGAGCGATCAGGTCGGCCTCGCCGAGCATCCCGAAGTAGACCATGGCGAACGTCATTCCCCCAATGAGGAGGATCCTGACTACGTCTAAGCCAAGGTCGGCGTAGTGCCCCGTTGTGGCGAGAGTGTAGAACACGAGGGCCGTTCCAGCTATCGCAGGTATCCACACAAGGTCATTGACCGCCCTCTCCCTGATGTCCTGATAGGCCGCGATGGCGAAGGAAACGGCGATCAGGATTTGCCCGTACAACCAAGAGCCGTATCAGACCTGCGCATATAAGCACCGGAGGAGGCGCCGGGCGCCTACATCTGGTCGACTTTCAGCTTCTGCCCATTGAAAATTCGTTCGACCTTTTCCATCGTGTCGATGTCATCCAAGGATTTGTCGGTCCTGATCCTCTTTATCCTGGGGAATCGCAGCGCGAAGCCCCCGTCGTGCCTGTCGCTCCGCTGTATGCTATCGAACGCCACCTCCACGACGACTTCCGGCTTCACGTCCCTTCTGTACCCATAGTCCCTGACAGTGATCTCCTTAAGTCTGCGCGTCATCTCCTCGATTTCAGAGTCGGTCAGGCCGCTGTACGCCTTTCCAATTGTCTTGAGCCCGTCCCCATCCTTCACAGCGAACGTGTAGTCTGAGATCACGCCTGCCCTCTTGCCATGGCCGTACTCGGCGGCGACGATTACGACGTCGAGTGCGTCCAGCTCTTCTTTGAGCTTGGCCCAGCCTGACCCCCTCTTCCCCATGGCGTACTGGCTGTCCGGGTCCTTCACCACAAGTCCTTCGTAGCCCAGATCGCGGCTCCGCCTGAAGGCGGACTCGATTTCCTTCTCGTTTCTTACGTCGACAGATTCTGCGAGGCGCACACCAGTCCCCTTTGTCAGCTTAGCCAGGAGCCCGCGCCTCCGTGACAGTGGAAGGCCTGTCGTCTCCTTTGCGTCAAGCAGGAGCAGGTCGAAGGCGAAGTAGGTCACAGGGGCGTTCTCGGCTGCCTCCTCGAAGTTCTCCATCCTCCTGAGCCTCCTCTGAAGGAGCTGGAAGGGGAGCGGGTGCCCCTCCCTGAAAGGGACGATTTCGCCATCGATTATGAACTCCCCCTTCGCATTCTCGACCCCCCTGACCACCTCCGGGAAACTCTGCGTGATTTCCTCCAGCCGCCTGGAGTAAATGCGCACGGTTCCCCGAGAGCTGTGAACCTGGGCCCTGACACCGTCATACTTGCACTCTGCATAGACGAGCTTCTGAAAGTGGTCTGCTATCTCACGTGCAGTCGCCATGGGCTCGGCGAGCATGAAGTTCACCGGCCTGAAGGGCTGAATCCTCACCCCCCCGATACCTCCCCGCGCGGCCTCCCTGGCGAGCACCCCGATGTCCCCAAGAATCATGTGAGCCCTCGCGGACTCCTGTTTTGAGAGGCCGTAGGCAGAGGCGATCGCCTCCTCGAGCAGACCTGAGACCAATCCTGTCCTCATCTCCCCCGTCAGGACTTTGACCAGGTACTTGCCTTCGAGTGGGGTCGCCCTGAGCATCAGGGACTTCACGAACCCGTGCCTGGCGGCGGAAGATCCCTTCCCCTTGAGTGACCTTAGCCTTGAGAACTCCTCTTCCACCTCTGCGAGTGTGAGGGGTTCGCTAAACAGTGGCTGCTCCCTCTTCGTACCGAGCAGCTCTTCCGCGACTTCCCCAAGGTCGCCGTGCCGCAGATACACCTTCGACACCGCCTCCCCGGATGCACCTGTCACGTCACGCAGTACGTCGATAAGGGTGGAGTAACCGACCTGAGCCTCGTCCCTGCTCCCACGTTCAGAGGCCCTGCCGGAGGCGATTCTGGCAGCGACCATGGCGTCGTCAGGGGTCAGGCCTCTCAGGTACCCTGCGAGTATACTGACCTTCTCGTTCTTCCCGCTGGTCCCCTTCACCCTCTCCAGGGTCTGGGCCAGCCCCAGGAGGGGGGCGCTCTGCCTCATTGGCCTATCTTTGACGCCATCACGAGTGCCGCTTCACCATCCTTGTAGTATGCCTCCAGCCGGCTAGTGATGATGTATCCGAGTTTCTGGTAGAGGACAATGGCCTCGTTGTTGGTCACCCTTACCTCCAGGTAGGACTCCGTTGCCGTCTTCTGGACCATGGCGTCCTGGGACGCCTTCATCAGCATTGTACCCACTCCTTTCCCTCTGTGCTGCTCCCTCACGGCTATCGAGACGATGTGCCCCTTCCTCGCCAGGCCGAGCTTCTTGAGGTGGGAGAAGCCATACTCGATCCTGCACATTACGTAACCCACGATGGCTCCATCGAACTCGGCGACAAGAAACGTTTCCGGGAATTCAGCCAGGATTTCGTAGTAGAAATAGTCAGAGTAGTGCTCGGGGAGAGTCTCCATGTTGATGTCTATGACCGCCCGAACGTCGTCCCGCTCGCAGCGCCTGATTTCATAGTCTCCCACCTTCGCTACGATGGCCTTCTGCAATCCCGAAGGCTCTCGCTCCCCAAGGGCGGTTAAAGCTTGCTGGGGTCGCTGCGACACTTTATTATTGGAAATCTGGACACGGGGCAGGTTTGTCCGCAACACCCTCCGATATCGAGCACCTCGTCCGCTCGAAGTTCTCCGTGAAGGAGTACTTCGTGCTCCCCGAGGGGGAGCTAGAGTTTCAAGTAACCTATGGGCCGGACACGAGGGCGAAGTTCGTCCAGCTCGACCGGGAAGTCGGTGCCATGGGATACAGGCCAGAGCTCACGGGGACGATGGACCAGTGCGTGCTCCTCGTCAAGAAGGCAACGCCGCCGTCGGCCGGGCGGTCTAGGACCTCGGTACTGCTTGCCCTTCTGACCGTCGCCTCCCTCCAGGTTTTCTCCTTCTTTCAGGCGTCGCTGGACGTACAGCTCGTACAGGGGTTCCCGACCTATCTGTTATTCCTCGGCTTTGATGTCACCGTCGGGGTGGTCCTTTTGGTCCACGAGCTGGGACAGCGGCTGGCCGCGCGAAAGGGCCAAGCGGGCCACTCCACCAGCTACGCGATTCCGGGCGTGCCCTTCCTTACGCCCTTCCTTCCGTCGCTTGGCTTCATCAACTCCCAGCGCGAACCGGCCGTCAACAGGGACAGCCTGTTCGACGTTGTCATCGCTGGCCCTCTGGCGATTTTCGTGTTCGCCGTATTGCTCTACATCATTGGGGTGCTGACGTCTGTGCAATCAACCGTCGCTTTCGACAAGACACAGCTGGTGAACTCGACCGTATCGATCAACCCGAATGCCGTCCAGTCCGGGCTGGATTACGTTCTCGGGCCCCTGGTGCACAGTGCGCCGGCGGGATTCGTGCAGGTCTCACCGATCGCCGATGGCGCCTCCTTCGGGTTCATTCTTGTGTTCATATGCCTCCTCCCGATGGCGCTCTTCGACGGCGGCATTCTGGTATCCACGGCTTGGGGGGATAGGGCGGCAAGAGCCACGACATACATCAGCGTGCTGCTCCTACTCGTGCTCGACATGAACTACGCCACATACTGGGCAGTGGCCATCGTCGCGCTTCTTCTCGCTGGGAGACCTGTGAGGCTCAGGCTCCAGGACGAGGTGTCGGGGCTGTCGACTTCGAGGCAGTGGGTCTTCATAGGCACCCTCGTCCTGGCATTCCTGTGCCTCCCAGTCCCCCACAGCATCGCGACTTTTCCGCTATCCTGACTGTACGGCGAACTCAGGGGCCCGCGGGACCACATTCATCTTTCCCGTGCGTCCAACCTTGTTGAGCATCCTACCCACGGCTTCTGCGGAGCCCTTTGCGGTGGTAAGCCCGAGCTTTGACCTTGCGTATGTCTCTGGAAGCCCCGACAACAGGAGCACGTCATATTCCTCCTTCAGCTTGTTGAGGTAGAAGACCTCCTCCAGCCCGTCCACGTACTTCTCCCGCCTCCGCTCGCCCCCGGACATCTGCCCGGTGACCAGCATCTCCAGGGCGGTCGAACCCATTCCCTCGGAGCACTCTGCCATCAGGAGTATGGAACCTGTCCTTTTCACCCCGTCTATGGCGCTCCAGACCGCTCTCAGGGCATCGGAAAATGTGTCGTCGTACCCCCTCCCTCCTGCTCCCACCACGAGCCCCTTGGTCTGGGGCATCTGCACCTTCGGGAATGCATTCTTGATGGCGTCAAATGGAGCATCCTCCATAACTGTCCAGAGCTTCCCCCCTCTCGATAGCAGGGACAGGAATTTCGATTCTGGGATCTTGGAAGCCATCTCATCCATTGCTTCGAACGCCGTCGTCTTCTGGAAAGGCTGCGGCTCCATCCCCTCCCTCGCACCTGCTGCGATCGCGTTCGAATTTGCCACCCAGTTCAGACATGCCTGTACCTTTGCGTCAGAGATTCCAAAGAGTGGGTCTGGCCTGGCAGAACCGACGACAAGCTTCAATCTTTTCTCCATCAGCTGCGGAGCGTAGACTGCCCCTGGTCCCCCGGCCGAGGGAATCGGCGGGGGAAGCGTGTTCACTCTCCCCTTGAGCTCTGGAACCCCGGCCTCGATTCGCTTCGGGGCGGGGGCTACGAGGCTCGTGCCCTGGGGTTCACCAAGAACCGGGAGGAGGCCCTTGAGGAACTCGAAGGTTGGCGGCGCAGCGTCGCAGACGAAGACTTGGGAAGCGCCCCTCGCGAGCTCCAACATTCGTTCAATTTCGATCGAGCCCTGATCAGACGGTGGCTCGGCCACGACCCCTAGGTTCTCCGCTTGGAGGGTCACCAGGTTCTCCACAGCCCCGTAGGGGATCCACAGCTCCGGCATACCAGGTTTCCTCACGTGGTTGTTTTATAAGCACAAGATAGACTCGAAGGCGATGGCCTGGAAGAAACGCAGAAGCCGGCTTAATGATATCGCCGAGGGACTCGTGAAGGTGGGCGCCCTCCAGTTCGGAACGTTCACTCTCCCCGACGGGAAGGACAGCTCGTATTACGTGAACCTCAGGGGCCTCCCGAGCTACCCGGGCGTCTATGGGGCTGTTGTCGACGCGCTCGCCGAGCTGGCTGCCACGAAGGCACCCAAAGCGGACGCCTACTGTGCAGTTCCCCTGGCCGGTCTCCTGCTAGCTTCTCCACTCGCAGTTGCCCAGAAGAAGCCCCTCGTCTACACCCCGATTCAGAAGCTGGAGAGCGGACGTCAGGTCGAGGGTGAGGTCCGCCCGGGCTGGAACGTCGTAATAGTCGGGGACCTCGCCACCACCGGAATGACGATACTGTCGGCTGCCAAAGCGATCGAGGACGAAGGGGGGAGGGTGAGTTCCGCCATCGTACTTATCGACAGACTGGAGGGGGCACGCGAGCGGCTGAGCAAGAGAGGTATAACACTGCATGCTGTCACCGACATGGTCGAGCTGGCAGACACACTCTACTCGATGGAACTCATCAGCAAGGAGAACGTGAAGGCGATTACAAAATCGGTGGGCGGACGCTAGGGATCGGTGGACAAAGTGGGGAGAAGAACCCTTAGTATACCATCAGGTTCTTCTCTTCGAGAGTTACGTGTAGGTTGTTCACCGCGCGATAGACTTCGCTTTCCTTCTTCGCGCCTGTGCAGACGAGCTTCCCTGACGCGAACAGGAGGATAACTGTCTTAGGGTCAGCCATCCGGTGGATGAGACCTGGGAACTGCTCTGGCTCGTACATGGACTTCGGGAGTACACGGGCTGCCTCCTCGAGATGGACCTTGCCTCCGAGGCTAGCAGAGGCAACTATGTTCTGGATTTCGACGACGGCATCGTTCTTGATTGGGATCTTCCCCTTTCTGAGCTGCCGGACCACCTCCTCCACCGCCTTCCTGGCCTGCTCCTCGGACTTGGCTCCAGTGCAGACCATTTTCCCTGAGCTGAAGATCAGTGTTGCGGTCTTGGGGTTCCTGAGCCTGAAGACAAGACCGGGGAATTGGTCGGGGTGATACTCTACTGTCACGAAATTCTTGGTGATTAGGTTCAGGTCTACCGTCTGGTTGATGGATGCGGAAGCGACCACATTTTCAATGCTAACGATTGCTTTTGTCTGAGGCATCTATCACGGGCAAATTTCCTTAGTATATAAAGGGTATATAAAGGGTGAAGCCGGGAGTTCTTGTAACTCTTCGGGAGATGAAGTGGTAGTCCTTCGACTTGTAACCGTCGGGAGACAGATACCTTTTCTCCTGATCGTGAATGACGTTATTGGTCGCGAAGGTCACCTGCAATGCCTACACAGAATGAACGGTTCTAGGAACTTGTCGGTTATTCAAGAGTTTTTCCTGCTCGGGGACTTTCGGTTGCTGGCCTTTTGCCTCTAAAAGCATACCCAATTAGAACAAGCCCAACGAACAAGACAGGAAGGGGCCAAATTGAATAGGTTGTGCTACATCCCGTAGCGGGGTTGCATTCCTCGCCCGAAAGGCCAAGAAAGAGGATGATACCAATCCCCGATGCGATTACGCCTACAATCAGAGCTTTTCTGTTCATTTTGCATTCCGTTGATTATCGCTGGCGTTCTGGACTAGTGTGGCGACGAACAGGCCCAAAAAGCTCCCTACGTGGCCCACTCCAAAGTAACCGAACTGGGTTGGCCCCACAATCCCACGATGGGAGCGCAATTCGGCGTATAGGAGCCCGTGGACGGTGTCCAACTACTGAAGGAAGGATTCGTTGTGATGTCGGAAAACGTCTCAGCACCGTACGCGGGCAGTTGATTGCAGCTGTTAACGCGATACACCTCGAGCGACGCTACGTTGGCGCTCGTCAGCTTTTGACCGCCAATGTCTGACCCACAGAGGTACAATTGGGATGCATGGCCACTCGTCACATCATCGATCATGATGGTGTATCCCGATCCACCACCGCATATTCTCCCGCCGCTGGAACTGAACCATGTTATCGTACCCGTTATCTGGTCTCCCTGTGAAACCTGGATCGGTTGGGTGTAAGTGGCAGAGGACCCTTCTACACTCCAGGCCGCAGCCCACCAGTAGTGCCCGCCAACCAAGCAAATCCCGAGAAGGTCGTACGCGGAGCAACCCCAGGTCAACACAGGCTGGATTATGTATCCATCTCCCTGCATAGCATTGAAGAGGTAAATCAGCGGGTCGTTCTGGTTCGAGGGAGCCGAGTCAACATTCCACTGTCCCGTGACTTTACTAAAACCGGAGCTGTAGTCATTGTATGCATCTGCGAGCCAGCCACTGATTGTCGGGGGAGTACCCTCTACCCCCAAGCATTCATCGGTCGGGAAGACGTGAACAGATCCATCCGGATAGCCTACCGCGGTCCGGTTCAGGACCACGCTCCCGCTTGGCACCTCTGTCAAACACGTTCCGGTGGATGAATTGTTTGTAGCAGACGCGGCTGCAGGAACGGCCAAGGCCGTGGTCGCGAGCAGGGTCATGACAAGGATCGCAGCGAACTTCAAGGATCCGCTTTGAGTGTAGAAAAAACATAACTATAAAGGCGTTTCACCATGTCAATTCTACCTACCTAGTCTCTTGTCACGGCAGTTCTTGGCTGCCTGAGGCGCGGGCGGCGTCCCAGAATGGGACCTGCAACTGGATGGGTTCGAATCGAAATATACTGTGGCATGGGACGATTTGATTCGCAGATCGCCGGGCACCAACCGAAGAGGGAAGCACCAGAGCCTCGATAGTGGAGGGTGAGGGCGACATCATGGGGACTTCAGGAAAGGCATCGCTCAAAAGAGTCTTGGCTTGGATAAAGCGCCATCTCCCGAAGTTTGACAGCGCCAAAAAACAGGGGGCATCTCCTTGGAATTTGGACAGAACCCTGAACTGTGCCTTTCAATTCAGCTTCTCCTTCTTAGGATCTAGAGTCGTTGTCTGCGGTATCAACATGATACCGTTAGAGGCTTATCGACCCCTTCCATAGTTCTATTGTAGTACCGAAAGCCGTGCAACTGCCGCTCGAACACGTATTCGATGTCACGAAATTGATTCCTGTCCAAGTTCCTGATCCTGTCGCGCCAGCAAAACGACCCGTGCCCCCGGTGATGGTGAAGGTAGCAGTCTCAGCGTATATGCTTGGATCTGAACTGCAAGTCTCTGTCCCGGTTGAGGAAGTCGTAAGGGAATCACCGTTGGGCGTGACAAAAGTGACAACCCCGGTGAAAGATCTGACACAGGTACCTGCGCCCGTAGGTCCGGCACCGCTTCCTGCGAACTCGCCGAAATGTCTCAGGTACCCCTTGAGGCTGACTGTGCAGAAGCTACTTGAACTGAAGGTGCAGGTGAAGTGCCCTAAGAAAACACCGGTGAAAGTTATCGAAGATCGAGCCGACGCAGGCGTGGCTGAGGACAGGGAGAACAGAGTAAGAAGAACCACAGGCATCAAAAACAGGACACTGGGCGCCACTTTGAACTTCAACTCAGCCCAATCACCCCAGTCATTCGTCGCCTGACCCTTATAGACGATTCCGAAAGTGGAATCTAGATTTCAGCTTACTTGATCGGAAATTCACTCGCTCCCGGCCCTTGTGGGTCATTCTCTGTATAGGACCCGACGTCGGGTTCGGACAACTTCTCAGGAAGAAGGACCAGTGGGTCCCACCGGGCTGTCCTTCACGCTCCGTTTATCCTCGTCCTCTACCTCCTCCCCTAGAACTGAGATTATTACGACGACGAGTATTATTATCGACGGGATGTAGTTGAACCATTGCGGCAGCCCATTCTGGTCGATGTAATAGGCAAGAAGCTCCACATATGGGATTACGAATACCGCCTTGCCTTCGAGGCACTGCGATGTGATTGGAGAGATAGCTATGCCGTAGTACTGGTCTGTCCTAGCGTTGTTATCCCCTTTGGTTATTAGCCCCTGAGCCGTTATGTTCACCACTCTGTGCACAACCGACTCTCCTCCTGCCGAGCATAGGCCGTTGTAGACTATGATGTCCCCCACATGTATCTGGTTTATCGGGACGCTCTGAATCACCACCAGGTCCCCCCCTTCGAGGGTGGGAAGCATGCTGGTTCCATCCACCCTTCGGGTGTCGGCTTGGACGAAGAATGCCCAGGTGAGTAGCAGGGCGAAGGCCACGACATAGATGATGGTGTTTCTCGACGCTGTCTTCATCTGTCGCGCCTCCTGAGCGGCGAGTGGTTAAACGTTTGAAGAGACACTGCTTTTAACGAGGCATGTTTCACGAGGGTCGCAATGGTGAAGACTGTCTACAAGGTCGCAGCGGTGGATTTGGTCTTGCTAATCCTGCTTTACTATGTGCTTCAAGACTTGGCGTGGCGGACTTACTACGCGGGGACACCGCACGTCCCCGGGTCTCCGTACACTCCCTCTTTCTCTTACTCCGTTCTCATCCGTTACTTCGCCATGGCGGGGAGCAATGTGAGCCTGACCAGCCCCCCCACCCTCGACTGGGTCCAGTTGCTCGTGCTGGTCCTCGTAGTCGTAAATGGCTGGTTCGTTTACCATGTCTACCGCTCTCGGAACGTATCCATAGATCGGGGAACCAGACTGGGGTCGGCCGGCAACCATTAGTCCGCTGAGACATCATCTCGACTCCAACCCCCTGTCCGGAGGGGATGGTAAGAATCGCTAAATGCTAGGGCGGGCCTCTCCATTCGGCTTGTCGAGGCGCGTCCCGAAGCTCAAGGTTGCAGCTTTGCTGCTGCTCTTCGTCTTGGTCTTTTTCCTAGGGCCCGTTGTCCCCTATATCCAATCCGTTTCGGTCCCCGGGGCGTATCAAAGCGGCATCAGCGCCTGCCTGGCGGGGGTGACTCGGACAAACTTCACGCTCGCAGACGAACAAGAGCTCAGCTGCGAGCAGGAGTTCAGGTCGCCATCGGTCAACCTCTACGGATTCGCGACCCCCTCCTACGGCCTCCTTGGCTACGGGTCTCCCCCCTTCCCTGACCAAGAGCTCGTGACTCAAGGAAACCATTCCGTTCTGGTATTTTTCAACGGCGGAGAGGCGGCAGCCCTCGAGGATGTAGGCCCGGCTGGGGTCCTAGTCCAGCCGAACGCGGTGGTGGAAATAATGAGCGCCGCAGTCTCATCATCCGATTTCGGATTCCTGAACATAACCGTGCATCTCAGGAACATCGGCGTTTCCTACGTAACAGACCCTACTGTGTGGCTGTCGATGAAGGGGTTCAGCACCAACGGGTCTATGGCGGGGCTGCCCTTGATCATGCCGAAATTCCTTGGAAGTTGTGGGACCATCTGGAACGCGTCGGCTTATTGCTCGGTCTCTCAAGTGGCCGCCAACAATCTCCCTGCCAACAAGTCGGTCAGCTTTGGGGTTGAGGTGAGGGGAATTGTCAGAAGTGCTCCCTTTGTTTACAGACAAGCGTTCGAAGAAGACTACCCGCGAGGGGGTGTAGGCCCATACTGGGTTAATGCCTTCATCCAGCAGGTCGACGAGTCGAGAGGGGGCGTCACCCTAACCGAAAACTCGACACTCGACAGGTTCGCAGAGATGAGGTTCAGAGACGCCTCGGCCACGTATCAGATTTCTGACTACGGTCTTACGGCCGACGCCAGCGGGTTCTTTGGCCCTAGGTGGAACACATCACAGTTAGAGGAGGTCCTCCTTTACCCCGGCTCCTATTCCCCCAAGTACTACGCGGAATTCCTCTCGGGCTATGCAGTGGACCACTGGGAGGCCTTGACGAACGAAGTCGACAGACAGTTCGGGTACTACGTTGGCCAGTCACTCTACTACGAGGTATCTGTTCCGTGTTCGGTTTATGAAATCCCGAGCGCGGGGGTGAACATAGCTCAATTCTTCGAGAGGGCGGGATGCAGGACAACAGTCGCATCCGTTACCTGGCTCGTCATGATACTAACCCCTTAGCGGTCGGGCTGAAAAACCCGCGATGAGGACCGAAGGAGAAATTTGCGAATCGGTGGCCGCTCCCGAAGGCTGCGAACGGGCCCCATGCCTTGACCTTTCTGCGAGCTCAGCCCACACTGCCCTCTCGTTTCTCCGCCTGTCCGCCGTCTGCCAGTAGTAATAGGCCAGGACCCCGCTTGCGAGTGCGAACAGAAGGAGCCATTCGGTGTAGTCCCTCACGACGTAGAAGGGAGACCAGGCGGAGCTCAGGGTAAGCGTGTAGGCGGTGTGGTTGTATGCGATGATGAAGATACCGTATGGCTGTGTCGCCGGCGCAGCGACAGAACCCGACGAAGAGCCGTTCGAGGTTGGGTTCATGGTAAGGATCGACGGGGCGGTCGGAGCGATTTCAGATTCACGTGACGGAAATAGCGAAAGGAAGACGTCGTGTGGCTGGTAGCAGCAGAGCGTAATGTTGATGGACGTCCCCTGGGCCACGGTAGGAATGTAGTAGCCGTTTATGGTGTAGTTCACACTGTCGTAGGGTACCTCGGGACCTAGATAGGTCACCCTCTGTGGGAGACTGACAAAGGGGAGCAGGACGGACAAGCCCACTGAGCAGACAGCGACTACGAAGAGGGCGAGGGATGCCCTTTGCTCAACGTCCATGGTCTGTCGGACACGAGTGTTAAAGGGGGTATTTCACTGAATCATTCGTGGTAGCAGTATTTATTAACGCAAATCAGTGTCGGAAGCCTGTGAATGGGTAGCCTCTGGGTCTACGTAGTCCGAAGATTACTCTTCATGATCCCTGTTTTCCTTGCGGTTTCTATCCTGACCTTTTTGGTCACCAACGCCGCTGGGAATCCTATCAGCATCATCAGGTTCGGTATACGAAACTTAAGCCCTGCGCAGCTATCATTTCTAGAAAGTTATTACCATGTGAACCAACCTCTCTATGCCCAATACTTTTATTGGCTCTCCGAGTTCGTCCAGGGTAACCTTGGACAGTCTCTCGTCCTCGGTGGCCCTGTCAGCGGCCTGATAGGACCTTGGGTTCTAACCACCCTGGAGCTCCAGATCACAGCCCTCGTTCTGAGCCTGCTCATCGGCATACCGATTGCCGTCTATGCAGCGAAGCACAGAGGCACCGCAGGGGACATGGCAGTGACCGGCACGGCGATTTTCGGTTTCTCGATGCCGGTCTTCTGGGTGGGAATCATGCTTATCCTAGTCTTCTCCTTCTACCTCGGCTGGCTCCCGTCGTCGGGAGCCGTTTCGGCCTACCCCCCGTACTGGTGGGGCAGCCAGTTCCTTGATGCCGTCGCTCACCTCATATTGCCTGCCGCGGTCCTCACCTTCGCATCTATCGCGACTTATGTCAGGCTGGTCCGCGCGAACATGGTCGAGGTGCTGCGTCAAGACTACATTCTTGGGGCGAGGGCAAGCGGAGTTCCTGAGCGTTCCGTCACCTACAAGCATGCGCTGAAAAACGCTATAACGCCTGTGGTAACCGTCGTCGGCCTCACGTTCGGCTTGGCCCTTGCAGGAGCCCCGGCTACCGAGACCACTTTCTCCTGGCCCGGACTCGGCTATCAGTTCGTCCGAGCGGCCACGGTATTGGACCTCCCCGTGATCATAGGAATCACAATGATCATTACCATAATGGCTTTGGTGGCGAACCTGATTACTGACCTTTCGTACGCTCTGCTCGACCCGAGGGTAAGGCTAGAATGAGCGACGACAAAACCGCTCAAAATAAGCGCCAAGATGCCGCCAGAGTGAGGAGGAGATCTGCCGGCCAGTGGGCGGTGGCCTGGCGGAGGTTCAGGAGGAACAAAGTGGGACTTGCGGGACTCGTCCTAGTCGGGTTCTTCGTGTTCGCCGCCCTCTACGGCTTTTTCTTCGCCCCCTATCCACCCCGGTCCTTTGATTGTCTTTACCAGGGTTGCACCAGCCTCCCCCCTTTCGTGAACTGGGCGCATCCGTTTGGGACTGAGAGATCGGGGATTGATGTCTACAGCGAAATCCTCCATTCAATCCCCAACGACTTCTACGTAGGGCTGGGTGCAACGGCGATCTCGGTCGTTATCGGGCTTGTCATTGGCGCGCTGGCGGGGTACAGGCGAGGCTTTACGGCCGCACTCCTGCTTGGGCTTACGCAGGTGTTTCTCGTCATTCCAGTTCTCGTCTTTATACTCGTGTTTGCTAGAATCTTCATTCTAGAAGTCGCGGAGGGATTCGGTCTGTCCCTAATCACAATTATTCTGGGAATCTTCGGCTGGCCGACCATAGCTTACATCGTGAGAGGAGAGATCCTGCGAATCAGGGAACTCGAGTTCATTCAGGCAGAGAAGGCGATTGGGGCGAGCAGCGGCAGAATCGTTTTCAGGCACATAGTCCCTAACATACTTTCTCCCATCATCGTGGTCGCGTCTCTCCTAATAGCCGGGAACATACTCACTGAGGTCGTGATCAGTTTCCTTGGATTCGGGACACCGAACATCTCCACACTGGGGCTCCTCCTGAATGAGGGGTTTTCTTCAATCAGGGCCACATGGTGGGTGTCGCTGTTCCCCGGGCTAGCCGTGGTGATGATGGTGCTCGGCTTCAACCTCCTTGGCGATGGACTTTCCGATGCTCTGAACCCGAGACTTAGAGAGTAAAACAAAATGGGAAATCTCCTAAGCGTGGAGGACCTCAGAACCTACTTCTTCACCGAAGCTGGGGTGGTGAAGGCCGTTGACGGTGTAAGCTTCTCCATGGACGAAGGGGAGGCCCTCGGTTTCGTCGGGGAATCGGGATCAGGTAAGACGATAACTGCACTCTCGGTCATGGGCGTAGTCCCGATACCTGGGCGCATCGTTTCGGGCAAGGTCGTCTACAGGGGAGAGAACCTCGTTGGTAAGCCAGAGAAGGAAATGAGGAAGGTCCGAGGCAAGAAGATAGGTTACGTGTCGCAGGACCCCAACTCGTCACTCGATCCCTTGTATACGGTCGGGGACCAGTTGGTGGAGGTTATCAGGGCACATAAGGAAACTACAAAGCAGGAGGCGATGGACGAGGCTGCCTCCCTGTTGAAGCTGGTGAAAATCCCGGAACCGGAGACTCGTCTTAAGGCCTATCCGCACGAGCTCAGCGGAGGCATGAGGCAGCGAGTGGCCATCGCCAGGGCCCTTGCAGGGCAACCCGAGCTCCTCATCGCCGACGAGCCCACCACAAACCTGGACGTGACCATCCAAGCGCAGATTCTCGAACTCCTAAACGAACTCCAGGCGCAATTCCGGATGGCCCTGATCATGATCACCCACGACATGGGCATAATAGCCGAAACAACGAAGAGGGTGATGGTGTTCTATGCCGGAATGCTAGCCGAGGCGGCCAGCACCTCAGATGTCTTCGGTGGGCCGCGGCACCCGTACACTTCGGCCCTTCTTGCGGCCATCCCGAGGACCGACAGGAAGAGAGACCTCGTTCCTATTCCTGGCAACATCCCCAACCTGATAGAGCCCCCCACCGGGTGCAGATATCATCCACGTTGCCCATACAGCAAGGATGTCTGTGTTCAGACCATCCCTCCCTTGGAACCTGCCGGAAACGGTCGCATGGTCGCATGTCATCGTTGGAAGGAGTTGAAACTTAGCGTTGGCTGAGCAACTGCTGAGAGCGGAGAACGTAACGAAACACTTCCCGGTTTACTCAAGGGGAATACTGCTGAGGAAGCTCGTGGGGGAGGTGCACGCAGTGGACGGAGTGAGCCTGTCGGTCGAGAAAGGGGAGATATTCGGGCTGGTGGGAGAGAGCGGGTGCGGAAAAACGACCCTGGGCAAGGTCCTGCTCAACCTAGAGCCGCTACAGCAGGGGCAGATGTTCTTCGAGGGGAAGGACATAATGGAGACGCTGACCAACGGCTCCGCCGAGGAGAAGAAGTACATCAGGAGGAACATGCAGATGGTTTTCCAGAACCCCTACGGCTCCCTGGATCCTAGGATGACAGTGTTTGACATCATCAGCGAACCGTTCCTCATACATAGGCACGTCCCCCGCAAGGAATGGAAGGACAGAGTGTACAAACTTCTAACAATGGTCGGACTGGAGGAGTATCACGCCGAAAGGTACCCTCATGAGTTCTCCGGCGGGCAGAGGCAACGAATCTCGATTGCAAGGGCTCTCGCGACGGAGCCGAAGTTTGTTGTCGCCGACGAACCGGTCTCCTCGTTGGACGTGTCCATCAGGGCGCAGGTCCTCGTCCTCCTGGAGAAGCTCAGTAAGGAGAACGGGGTCTCCTTCCTTTACATCTCTCACGACCTCAGCTCTGTCAGACAGATCAGCAAGCAGGTAGCGGTCATGTACCTTGGAAGGATCTTTGAGTACGCCACAGTAGACAGAATCTTCGAGAAGCCTCTCAACCCGTACACGATCGCTCTGCTTTCGGCGGTCCCAATCCCTGACCCCGAGCGGAAGCGGACGAGAATAATACTCCCAGGCGACGTCCCGAGTCCAGTCAATCCTCCTTCAGGGTGTAGGTTCAACCCCCGTTGCCCCTACGCCGAGCAGATTTGCAGGGACAATGAGCCTGGCCTCAGGGAAATTGAGAGGGGGCACTTCGTGGCCTGCCACTTCGCCGAGAAATTCCTGTAGCATGAGATTGATCCGGCCCAAAGAGGGGAAAACCAAAGATTGGCAGTTCGAGGCCCCCGCGTGAGAGGGTGCTTCACGCGAATGCCTCGGTAAATATAGATAAATACACGGGAAGCCGCGCAAGCGCGAAGATACTACTTTGGACTTCAAGTCCATAAAGCAATCAGCTACTGGAGCATCACTTGCATTTGTCGTCTTTGTCCTTTTTGTTCCAGCAATCACTCCGGCGGCTTCGGCCGCTTCAAGCTCAACATACTTCTCGTTCACGATGATCGCGCCCAACACCAACCCTGTAAGGGTTCAATGGGCTGAGATCATCCAGAACTCGTACCAGGAAAACGGAATCGCCGCGAACCTAGTTTTCACTGCTTTCAGTCCGCTCATAGACAGAGTCTGGGGCGGCGCAACCAACGGACCTCTCTTCGCCCAGGGTGGCTATGACGCCATCTTCATCGGCTGGGGAGGCGGCACGGTCCTGCCCGATTTCGGAACTGATAACGTCGTGAACTACAAGTCGTCCTCTCCCTCTACCGAGTTTCCGCCCGCTGGAAACAACTATGCGTTCTTTGACAACGCGACTTACAACACCCTGGCAAACGAGTTCGCAGGCTCATTCAACGTGACACAGAGGCAGCAGCTCGGCCAGCAGATGGTTTCCATCGTGGCTCAGCAGAGGCCATACCTTGTTATCCTCGGGGGATTGGGCGCTGTTCCCGATAACCCAATCGCTAGCTATGTCTACCCCTGGAACCAGCAGAAGACCTGGAACACGGGCGATGCCGGCGAGGACTTCCAGCACTGGAAACTCACTGGCGGCCACACTGAGCTCAACATCGGGATTTCTGCTGACCTGACGTGCCAGAACCAGATACAGACGTCCACGTGCAACTCCCAATACGACCAATATCTACAGGGCTCTTCCGGACCTACCATTGCCAATCTCGAGGAGCTTGATCCTCGTACCCTCACCTACACCGATGCACTCGCGACTTCCATAACATCCTCGCCAGATCACCTCTCGTGGTCCGTCAAGTTCCTGCCTCACGACTTCCAGGACGGCGTCGCAGTGACTTCTAACGACTATGTCTTCACATACATGATCGATTTGATATCAGCAGCAGGGTACATAGGTCTCGGCACTGACCAGTCGTTGCTCGGCCTTTACTCCACGTTCACCTACTTGAATGGAACTACTGACTATGTTTCCAACGGCACCTACTACCACGGAGCGGCACCGTCAGGCTTCCCCACGCCAACCTCGACTTTCACGGCGGTCAATCCAACAGAGTTCAACTTCACCATGCCAACAGCCTATCCATTCACAGACCCAGTCCTGACGGGAATAGCAGCGACACCGATGCACGCAGTAGAGCAGATAGGGTTCTCCAACTTGGCCACGAGCTACTGGGAGACCTTTGAGAGCTCTCCAACTACAATACATTGGAACACGGCAGAGTACGGCGGCAACGGAACCTACACGACCTGGGGCGCATTTGGCGACGGCCCATATGTCTACGAGGGCTATGACAAAGTCGCTAAGGTGGGTACCCTTGAGAAGTGGTCAGGATACTGGAACGCTACAGGCCTGGAGGCTCTCGGGGAGTTCAACGCACAAACAGTCCACGTCGTCACCATCAACGGCAAGGACTCAGCGCTAGCTGGGTTCGCTAACGGCCAGGTCAACGACTTGGACAACAACTACGAGTTCGACAAGTCAGATGCAGCAGCCATTACCGCCGCTGGCGGGATAAACATCTTCATGAACGCACCCAACAACGGCTGGCAGGAGCTTGGACTGAACCTACACCACCCAGTGTTCGGTACCGGAACTGGTACGCCACTGGGTCAGTCGGACCCTTCAAAGGCAGCATTTGCGGCTAGGATGGTGAGGGAGGCAATGAGCTACCTCATCCCGCGCGCACAGATTGTAAGCCAATTGCTGCAGGGGCTCGGTGTGGAAGGGATAACCCAGTTCTGCACCTGCTTCTCGGCGTACATGCCTCCGGGTATCCAGCCAGACCCGTACAATGTGACCGCAGCCCTTTCGTTCCTGGCGGCAGCAGGCTACAACACGGGTGTAGCCCCGCCATCGACAGGCTCAACGATCGGGACCAACTTCAACACACAGATTTCGGTTCCAGGTTCTAAAGTCGTCGCACCCTCGTTCCTCCTTGGCCAGTCCTTCACTCTGTCCGGGCTCTACACGCCCCTCCCGACGGCACTCATGGTACCCGCGGGCGGGCATGTGGTCGTGCTTGAGCAGAGCACCGACCGTGGGACAACATGGCTCCCGGTCGAGGACTCTTTCACCAATACCGGTGGTCAGTGGTACATGACATACACACCCACCGTTAACGGTACCCTGGAGTACAGGGTGTTCTACTCAGGGCTAAACGTTACAACGGCAGAGAATGAAGCATACGGCAGTCCGTCGGCCGTCGAGTCAGCAGTGCCACCATACAACCCATTCCCGAGCCAATGGCTCAACGACTCTGACACCTACTACGGTGCGGTCTCCACCCTTAGCGTCGGGACGCTAGGTGGCCTGATTTCGCAGCTGGCGTCCGGAGCCCAGTTGACCTCCTTGGCTAACCAACTGTCCACGTCTCTCAGCGGGGTACAGTCATCCATCAACAGCCTGAATTCGGGCCAGCAAACGGCCAACACCAACATCGCAACTGCCAACTCCAACATCGCCGCGGCCAACACCAACATCTCCAACCTGCAGTCCTCAGTCAATACTCTCACAGACGTAGCATACGCAGCGCTCGCAGTAGCAATAATCCTAGGTCTCGTAGCGATCGTGCTTTCTAGAAGGAAGCCCGCAAGCTAGGGACCTAGTCCTTTTTGTTTTTCATGTAGTAAGGATAGCGAGAGCTAGGGCTTCTACGAAGAAGAGGATTCCTGTGAACGTGTAGACTGCTCCCTTCACCTGGGTCTTCTTGAACTCCTTGGCACTCCATTCGAAATTGCCACGGTGAAAGAATGCCCTCTCGAGGATTGAAAAGAGCCTTCTCGCCGATGCGGTACCTCCAAACTCAAGGGCGCCCCCAACGAGCATCATTGCCACGGCCTCCAGAAGAAGCAGGAAACCCACCACATCAATTGTCGGCGCCTTGAGATAGATCCCGATGGCGAAGGATACGGGGATATCGATGAAGGTAATGAGGGCAGCTTCCTGGAGCGCCGATACGCCAGATTGCACCCAGGGGTTCACAGGCATTACTTTCTCCGAACTCTTATAAGCAAATCGTGGTTCTGCGGGCTGAAGTTTCCCTTGAAGCGCAGGAAGAGGGGGCAAAGGACCTTCGCCGTTTCCTTTGCCGTGGTCCTCGGAGCCCTCATCATTGGTTCGGTTTCGTTAATTTACCTAAGCGGCCAGGTCACGGTGAACCACATCCCAAGCCAGATTCCACAGTATGTCGCTGACTGGGGGAAGTACGTGCCGTCGAGTTTTCTGCAGATGGGCCTAGAGAACTTCACCTTTTCCCGCTCGATCAACTCTTCGGTCCCACCCGCCGGGTATGCCCTCCAGTTGATAGCGCCAGACGAGAATGTCTCAAGCTCCGACGTCAGGTTGCTGCTCACCGTCACCCTCGCGGAGCCGAATCAGACCGTGGACATAGCCTTCCTGAACCCCACCGCCTTCGCCTCAGTGAACAGCAGCCTGCAAGCACGAGAAGCGTACAGCAATATGACAGCTGGGGGCAGGATATACTTCGTCGGCGCCCGGATGAACGCCACCACCATTGAATTCGGGTGGCTGGCTCCAGTCGCGAAGGACTCTGCCATTGCCTTCGGGATAGGTTATGAAACCGCTCAATCAGCCGTC
Source organism: uncultured Nitrosopumilales archaeon (assembly GCA_964413565.1). Classification (GTDB taxonomy): domain Archaea; phylum Thermoproteota; class Nitrososphaeria; order Nitrososphaerales; family Gagatemarchaeaceae; genus UBA183. The sequence goes on from CAYPSJ010000055.1 coordinate 30,116, forward strand.
GAGGAAATTCTGGCGACCGTCGACGGAAAGGCACCCTCCATACTTGCCCTCCCCAACATAGACAGGGTCCTTTACTTGGCGGGAGGCCCCACGAACCATGTGGCGATTGGGTTCCTGAATTTCGCCGGTGTCGTAAGGACAAGCAACCTGACCGCGACGGTGATTGATCTTGCGGGGACGTCGTTATCTGTGTCAAACATCGTAGGGTTCAACAGCACACAAACGGCCGTCTCGCAGTACGGATACGTAAAATCCGTTTATCAGGAATACCACGAGTTTTCGGTCTACGACGAGTACGTCAAGGTGTACGGGACCCTTCCAACGAGCCAGCTAGAAGAAGCGATAAGGATGGTTGAATAGGATCGGAAACATCTCCCTGTGGTCCATGCTTCCTATGGCCCCATCGGGGAGGGCGACCTACTCGTGAGAACAAGGCGTCCTGGTAACAAAGGATTTATCTCAGTTCAGCCACATGAAACGGCGGCATGTCCGGGCTAAGCTTCGGGACATACAAGATCGTAGTCGGACGCAGCCGTGTACGAAAGGCTTTGCTATCTGATCTGATTTCCTCTCCTGCCACCCCAAGCGAACTTGCGGCAATTGAACAGAAACACGTTAGTCATGTCAGCCGCGCTTTGGCTGAGATGAAGGGGATGGGGTTGGTCGAATACGCTTCGTCAGGTTCCCGGGAGCGTTATTACCGCGCGACGAGCCAAGGCTACATGGTCTTCGTGGCGTTGAAGTATTCCAGATAAGAACCTCTGACATCAAACCACACTTTGAGTTCATCTGCAATGTTAATTCGAGGCGAGAGCAGCGGAGGGCGAGCCCTCACCCTAAACGAAGGTCCTGCCGGTGAGAATCCTTAATTGAACTTCGCCTTCCGCCCTCACTTGTTGAATGCATCAAGTCCTCGCTTTTGCTCAAGCTCAAATCGAAGAAGGAGGGACGCGCCCTCTTGAGTGAACAGCCTGTCGACAGGCATCCACTCAGGACCCTAGGTGTCGCCCTCTTTGCCGGAGGCATCATCTTCATGGCGGCGCTCTTTGCTACGCTATCCGCGCTCTCGTGGGGCGGAATAAAACTGGACTCTTCTGTCGTGAACTTTTATCCACTGATGGCATTCGCAGGCGCCGTGTTCGGGTTCGAAAGGTGGATTGCATACGAGTCCGGCGGGATCAACCCCTTCCACGACTGAGGGGGGTTTGCTTAATTCGAAGTCAGCTAGTCATCAGCCATGAGCCGTTTAGAAGGAAACCTCTTAGGGATTCTGACCCGCAAGGTGGGTAATGAAGACGATCTCGAGCTAGCTCTTAGGGCAGCGGCGAGCGACCTCGGCCTGGAAGAGAGTCTACTCCTCTCCCCGGTTTGCGCCGCCTATGCGTTGCTGAAGATTAATTTCCAGGTCGAACAGGTGTCAACGCTCCTATCCTGGCAGGAGTTCGAACAGTTGGCTGCTCTGCTCTTAAGGGCCGCAGGGTTCCAGGTCAGGGCGAACGTCGTGCTCACGAGACCGAGGGCCCAAATCGATGTCGTCGCGTTTGGGGAGTCATCAGTCCTTAGCGTTGACTGCAAACATTATCGCAGGGAGCAGGGGCCGTCAGCTTTGGAAAGAGCCGCCCTGGCCCAGCTAAGGCGCAGCAGTCTCCTAAGAAAGAAGAGCGACGACCCGAGGCCGATTGCCTCAATCATCCTGAGCATGTCCGAACCCGATGGGAAGTTTGTGAAGGGTGTCGCCGTCGTCCCGGTGAGGACCCTCCGCAGCTTCCTGAACTCCCTGGATACATACTTGCAGTACCTCGAATTACTCTGAAAACAAGGCCCTGGCTTGAATTAATAAGACCCGGCAACGTCAGCCGGTCCGTGGCCAGGGTCGTCCTCTGCGGCATGGGCGCCATAGGCACGGAGATTCTCGCTTACCTGCTGAAGCGCTCCCATGAAGTCGTTGGCGTTGTCGATAACGACCCACAAAAGGTCGGAAGGACCGTGGCCGAGCTGACCGGCCTCCCCCTGGCCATAAGGGTCTCGAGTACGATCAATGAGGTACCACTCGAAAATGCTGATGTCGCCATATTCAGCACCAAGTCCAGGATCCCTGAGTTGGTGGCAGACATCACCTACGCCGCCACAAAGGGGCTGAACGTTGTCACGACATCGGAGGAGATGGCCTACCCCGCATACGCAGGTGCACCATTCGTCCCCGCCCTTGACAAGGTGGCCACGGATAACGAGGTGACGATTGTGGGCGTCGGGGTCAACCCGGGGTTTGTCATGGATTGGGTTCCCGCCCTCGTTTCCTCCGCCACCAAGTACCCTACAAGCATTCACGTGGTCCGATCCGTGGACATCAGCAGGCGGCGGCGCCAGCTGCAAGCGAAGTCGGGGGTAGGACACACGAGGGCGCGGTTCGACAAGGAGGTGAAGGAAGGCGCAATCGGGCATCTCGGCCTGGTGGAGTCCTTGCACCTGATCGCACTCTCCCTTGGCAAGCCGTTGGAGGGGCTCAAGGATGGCGTCTTCCCGGTCATGGGCTCGGAGGACTACGTGATGGGGGTGCGCCAATTCGTAGAGGGTAGGTCCGGAGAGTGTCTTATCCGCCTGGACCTGGAGATGAGCATGACCTCGGCGGACTTTGACGTCGTCGAAGTGAAGGGGGACCCAGAAATTAAGCTGAGGTTTGAAAAGGGCGTTTTCGGAGATTCGGCAACCGTGGCCCTGACAGTGCACGCAGTCGAGAGAATTGGGAGGGCGAGAGCTGGGCTAATAACGGTACTCGACTTGCCCCTATCGGGCGAGTGAATACCGCCCGGCGCTGCTCAGTTGGAACCCCTCTCCACCTAATGCCTTCAGGACATCTGGACCTTCCCGTAACTCTGTTTTGTCATCGAGGGGCGAGCTCAGACTCACGCCAGGGTCACTTAAACGCGCTCCGGCTGGCCTCCGGCTAGGCCTTGTAGATCACATTCAGCCCCAGGTTGTCGTCGAACCTGCGCAGGGCCCTGTTCCTAGTCGGGGTGATGACCACTTCGAGGAGGGGGAAGACCTTGGCCGTCATCACGTGCCCCGCCAGGGTGCTGAGGTCTCTCCTCCCAAATGTCCCATGGACGTGCAGGAACGGCATACCATCCTTCAGAGTGACGTTGCCAAGGATTCCCGTGACTTCGAGGAACTCCTTGAAGTCGTGCTCCTCATATCGCTTCGCGTCGCGATTGAAGTAGGCCAACCTCAGCTCATCGACTCCTCCTATGGCCTCGACCCTCGCCGTGACAATTTTCTCCCTCTCCACTATCGAGACAACGTCATCTGGAATCCTGGCTCCAGCCTTCAGACTGTAGATCTTGGCCATTCGCCTTCGCTCGCACCCATTCGGTTAAAAGCTTGGACCGTGGCAGCGAGGTAACGACTTGCGGCTCCACCTGAACAAGCCAGGTATCAGGGCGTTGGGCGTGGCAGAGAGCTTCAGGCAGGGCGACAAACGGTCCGTCCTCGCGGGTGTCGTTATGAGGAGCGACTTCGTAATCGATGGGATAGCGGTGGGCAGGACTGAGGTAGGAGGGGACGACGCGACATCTTCAGTTGCCGGCCTCTTCAGGAAGTTCAGGCGAAACGACGTCAACCTGATACTTGTCTCTGGCGCCATCCTGAGCCTCTACAATATCGTCGACGTGGACCTCCTAGCCAAAAAGACCAAACTTCCCGTGATCTGCCTCACTTACAAAGAAACGGCCGGCATAGAAGACTCGATTAGGCGCCATTTCCCTGGAGGGGCAGAGAAGAAGCTCGAGGCCTACGCCAAGCTCGGGAAGCGCGTGAGGATGAGGCTCCAAACGGGGCACCGGGTATACGTGCGGGCGTCGGGTATCGATTCAGACTCGTGCCAGCCTGTCCTCGACCTGTTCACCCTCCAAGGGTCGGTCCCAGAGCCGATACGGGTGGCCAAACTACTGGCACGCGCCCTGCTCGCTAGATGATCTTGACTCCCGGATTCAGAACGCCGGTCGGGTCGAAGAGTGCCTTGATCTCTTTCATTATCCAGTAAGTCTTCGGATACTGCCTCTCGACGAATCTTGCCCTTAACATCCCATCTCCGTGTTCCCCCGTCATTGTGCCCCCCATCTTCCACACCGCCTCGAAACACTCCTCCATTAGCTCACCCAGCGTCGCTCTGCCCTTCGGATTAGAAATGTCCAACAGAGGCCTCGCGTGGAGATTTGCGTCCCCTGCGTGACCGTAGGAGATGTAATCGAGTCCCCTCCTCCCAAAGGCGTCCATGAGCAATTTTACAAGGTCTGCCAGCCTGTCCGGGGGTACCGTGAGGTCTTCGACCCCGGGCACGAGGGTCTTGCTCTCTTTCCTGATTTCCTGGGCGATGGAAAGGACTTCGCTCCTCGCTTCCCACGCCTGCGCTATCTCGGAGGGGCTGGTGAGAACCGCAGGGTCGAAGCTTGCTGCCTTCGAAGCTGCCAGCTCTTCAGCCTTAGTGGCGTAGTCGCCCGAGTCTCCGTCAAACTCGCAGAACACAAGATAAGGGCTGTCCGTCCTGGAGTACTTCGAGATCGTCTCCCACCTGTTCATAATCTTGAATACCGACTTGTCCACCAGCTCGAGCCCCGACGGGGAGTGAACCCTGAACGCCCTAACCACGCTGTTTAGCTCCTCTAATGTGGATTCGACGATCAGCAACAGCCGCCATTTCGGGGGGGCTCTCGTGAGCATGGTCGCTTCGGTGAACACGCAGAGGGTCCCCTCCGAACCCACCAGCAGCCTCGGAAGGTCGAACGCTCTACCATGGACCACTTTTTCCAGCCTGTAGCCCGAGGAGTTCTTTGTCACCGCCGGCTGGTCCCGAAGAATCTCCTTCTCATTTTCAACAATGAGCGACGCGATTTTCCTCGTTCTTGCGTCCCCCTTGAGAGCTTCTTCCAGTGGCACGGAGCGCACCTGTGCCGGCGACTCGCCCGGGACCACCACCCTGAGCGTCTTCACGAAATCTATGGTCGACCCATACTTCATAGTCCTCACGCCCGCTGAGTTGTTGGCAACCATGCCGCCGACTGTGCAACTGGCATAGCTCGACGGGTCGACGGGCATCCACCTCCCGACCGCACTCAGCACCCTGTTGAGGTCGGCTTTGACTGTCCCTGGCTCGCATTCGACAGAGCCGTCAGGGAGGACTTCGACTCTGCGCCTCGCCTGAAGCAGGATGGCCCCCCTGCTCACCGACTGGGACGGGATCGAGGTCCCGGCCCCTCGGGCCGTCACGGTCAGCCCCTTCGCCGTTGCCTCGCGGATGCCAGTGACCACCTCTTCCTCAGTTTCGGCGCTGTAAGCCACCTTCGGAATGAAAGAAACTATCCCGGAGTCACGTGACAGTTCCAGCAGTTCCGATGCGCTGGATATCTTTCGCATCCATGAGGGCGGCGTTACGCTGGTATGTTGATGTTGCGCTGGTCTAGGTTGAGGTAGTGGCCGAGGTCGTCGTGGAAAAACCGGACGAGGACGAAGAGGAGCCTGACCCACTTCCCGCCAGGACGTCGATCACTCCCTGCATCCACGGGTGATAGCTGCAGTGATATGTGTAGGTCCCAGGCACGGTGAATGTGAACTGGTAGCTGTCGCCGTTCGAGCCGGAGGGGCAGGGCGCCCCCTCTCCATTCATGCACCCGGTGTCAAAGCTGGCTGGATCGTTGCTTGCAGACGTCGCTGTATGGAAAGCCGTGTCTTCATTCGTCCAGACCACTGTATTGTTCTCCCCTATCACCACCGTGATAGTCTTAGGATTGTATCCATACAGAGTCGTGCTCCCCGCAGTGTATCCAGCATACGGCGTACTGGCGCCTGAAATGATCGTTACATTAACGCAGGCTGCGGGGGTCGTTGCGCAATTCACCGCACTCGTGGTTGACGTGGCTGTCGTGGTCGTGGTCTGCTTGCCTGCCACCTCGAACTGATAGTAACCTAAGGTTGCGATCGCTCCAACAATGAGTATCGCGACCACAACACCGACTGCTGTGGAAGTCTGACCACTCACAGGACGTTCGTTCCCGCCCATCGGGTATCGCCTTTAAGCATTTTCGGCAACTTTCCGGTTTCAACACATCAAACCGAAGGCTAAAAAACGCCTCTCGGCACCCTGACTGCGGACATTCGAATGGTGGAGGAGAGCAAAGAGACCCCGCCCTCCCAACAGACGCCTTCTGAAGCGGAGAAAAAACCGGAGACGCTTTCTGTGCCCCCGGTTCGCCCTCCCGCTGTTCCCCAGGTGGCAACTCCTCCTAGGCCCGCGACTCCGCCCACGAGGCCTCCCGCTCCTCCCCAGTCGCCCCCCGCGGGCCCTCCCCAGCAGAAGCCGTCTGGACGTAGGACGTTCCTGAAGGCGCTCGTGGCCATCAGCGCAGTCCTTACGATAATCCCATTCGTTCCATGGGGGGACTTCCTTCTTTCCTCCGTGTCGAGCCATGGCGCCCTTCAAAGACAGAAGGTCGTTTTGGACCTGAACACGACTTCGAACAACAACGTGAACGGGGCGGCGGCAGGGAAGACTGTAAATGTGAACGACCTCACCTCCTTCCCCCCGAACAGCAGTTGGCTGATCACGTACCCGACGTCTGGAGACATCAATGTCGATTCGCAGAGTCCGGACACGTTTCAGAAGTTCGGGCTCATACGGCTCCCAACCCAGCTCGGGGGCTCAAACAAGGATGCCTCGGCATTCGTGGCCTACAGCAAGGTCTGCGTCCACCTCTGGTGCAGCCCCAACTATGACCCCCAGAAGTCCTCGAACCCGACCTACGAGACATACCAGTGCCCCTGCCACGGTAGCATCTACCAGCTCCCGACCAAGGACTCCCAAGGGAACCTGATCGATGCAGGCAAGGCAATAGAAGGTCCAGCTTCTTTGCAGGCGCCACCGACCAACGCGATCCCGATGCTGACGCTGACTGCAGATTCGAGCGGGGATCTCTGGATCGAGATCCCGCAGTGGGACCCGGATCATAATGGTGTCATCGGATATGGGAGGAACTTCGCCAGCTACCAGGACTACATTCTTCCTATCGCGCAGGGAAAGGCGAAGGCACCGGGGGAGCCATGAGCAAGCCGCCGGAGAAGGGGAATGTAGTCTCCAGGCTCTACCAGTGGATCAAGGACGGCCTGGAGAGGACGGTGTACATGGGGGTGCAGTACACCTACCCCAAGCGCTTCGTGAGCCCCTTGGGATACCTGGGCGTTCTCACTGGAATTACTTTCCTTGTGCTCGGCATCACTGGTGGCTTCCTCATGTTCTACTATCAACCGACACTGGCAGGGTGCGGAAGTCTGACCTGCGCCTTCGCTAGCATAGAACGCATAAACAACACGGTTCCCTTCGGGTGGCTCCTTCGCAACATCCACTACACGGCGTCTAACGCCATGGTCCTCCTCGCTGTCCTTCACATGTACTACCAGTACTTCAGTGGGAGATTCAAGATCAAGAACGAGGTCCTCTGGGTGACGGGTGTCATCCTTGGCATTATCACTGGCGTCGAGGCCTTCAGCGGCTACGACCTGCTCTTCAATCAGAGGGCCGGGTTGGCAATCGAGATCGGATCCTCGCTCGCCAACGCGTCCCCACTGGTGGGAGGCACCCTACGGCTGGCCACTTTCGGCGCGGGTTTCACTGATTTCGTCCTCAGGCTCTACGCCGTTCATGTGTTCATCCTCCCCATGATCATGATAATCCTCGTCTTCGTACACTTCCCCCGATACCTCGTTTTCGATCTGCCCGTCATTTCGACGGTGGTAGGGGGCCTGTTCCTAGTGGCCGCAATCTTCCCCGTCGCTGTGGGGATTGGCTATAGCCCCAGCAACCCGCAGCTGACCATCCCGGAGTGGTATTTGACTGGGATCTACGCCCTCCTTAGGACCGAGTTCGACAAGTTCGTGATGGGGGGCCTAATGCCTGCCCTGCTCTTCCTGATGGCCATCGTCGTCCCCTTCGTGGATACGTCGAAGAAGCTCAACTGGAAGGACAGGCCATTCTTCACCGCACTCGGGATCACCACTATCGCCCAGATTCTGATCACCACCGCGTGGGGATTCTACATCAACCCTGACACAAACCTCCCGACCCTGGCGAGGCTTTACGTCGATCCCTCGCTGTACTTTTCTTCGATGCTAGGCGTTACCGTCCTCTCCTTCGCGTTTACCTATGCCTTCCTCCGGTACCTGAAGGCGAAGGAGCGGGTTAGGAGGGCGGTCGCCCCAATGAGTCCCCTGCTGACGAAGAAGTGGGTCTTCATCATATTCCTGATGCTCGTAGGCGCCCAGCTAGCCCTGAACTTCTTCGCCTGGACTGCAGCGCTAACCAACCTGAACGCAATGACGCTCTTCGACGTCGGCGCAGTCCTCATCACCTTCGGGGTGATCATGCACCTCTACAGGTACAGCCAGAGCCTCCCATTCTAGCCAGGGACCCGGATTTCGGCAGTCATCTCGATCCACCTCGGCCCGACCTCCCTCACCCTTCGGGTGGTGAACGCCGCCCTCCGCGGGAGCAGCGCGCTCAGCTCTTCACGCAGGGTCGCGGTCGCCTCTTCCTCGTCCTCGCCCAGGACGTGTCTATAGTAGTGGATGGTGCCGGCCTTCCTCGCCATGGCGAGGGCGGTGGGGAGGAACCTGTTTGCCTCCGAAGGCAAGGGCATGATCACCCTGTCGAACTTCCTCTTCGTCATTCTGGGGAGTTCTGCGGCGTCTCCGTTGATAACATCGATCAGCCCATCGACCTTGTTCGTGACGTCGTTTTCCGAATGTAACCGGGCAGCGAACTCGTTCAGCTCGCAGCTCAGCACTTTCACCCCTTTGAGTTTCGAGATGGGGATTGAGAAGGGTCCCACCCCCGCAAACATGTTCAGCACTCGCTCGCTCGGCTTTGTTGCCTCAGCAATCCTGAGCCTCTCGGTCGAAAGCCGAGGAGAGAAGTAGCACTTCGCGACGTCAACCCTAAACGAGCACCCGTTCTCCTTGTGCACCGTCATCGACCGCTTCTCCCCTGCCAAGTGCCTGAGAGTCCTGAGCCTGTACTCCCCTTCGATGCCTCCCTTCTGCTCCATGACCACACGCACGTTTTTGAGCTCCTTGAGGAGTGCACCTGCGACCCTCCTCTTCTCAGACGCTGAGAAGTCTCCCAGCCTAACGATGGCTATGTCCCCCACGACGTCGACCCCGGAAGAAATGCGCCCCGCGTCCTCGACCCCCGCCCTCTCCAGGGCCGTCCTAATCAGCCTAGGCACTCTCTTCCCTCTGAGCCGACACGGAGTGATAACTTCTGTTGTATCTGGTGCTTGCAGGGTGACCGATTCCAGAGCCCATCACCAGCATGGCCACAGTCATCGGAGGCCGCAAAACCGCGTTTCAACCAATTTCGAGGCCGAGAGAGGTCTTCTATTTTACTGCTGGTGTCGAGGAGGCGAAGGATGTCGACTTCCTCCGTTCAGCCCCGCCAAAAACAACAGGCCTTTCTCAGGAGTTCTTGTTCTCCAGAAGTTTCCTAATTTCCAGCAGGGTCGTCTCTATCCGCTTCAAAGTAGCATAAAGCCAGTAGAGAACGCCGACAAGGATGAAAAACCAGAATAGAAGGAATATGGTGTTCGTATCGATTGCTATCGCCTGCCGTGAGGTTCCTGCCATGCGTAGGCGGGGAGGCCGGGTGCCCTTTACGGCTTCGCCTAGGCGAATGACGAACGGTTCTAATGAGTAATTGCATCGCTGGTTCAAATATTGCGGAATCCGCAATCTTGCGATGAAGGCTACTCGCTCGACTCGGATACGTTTACGCCTTTTTCAGTGGCCACATAGTAGTATGCACCCTTCTCCTTCTGTTCCCTGTCCAGCTTGCTCCCGGGCTTGTTTACCCTGGGCCTCCCCGTGTTGATGTCTCTCCTGTATGTGAGCCCCACCCTCCCCAGGAACTCGTTCATCCCGTCCTCTTTGGTGAGCGGGGGTGTCGCCTCTCCCGAGACCCCCGGTTCGCCCACGAAGACTAGCAGCCGGTCTGAGACTATGTCAACGACCTGCAGGTCGTGGTCAATTATGACCGCCGCCTTCCCCCTTGCCTTCACCATTCTGTTGATCGCTCTGGCCACGACGAACCTGTCCTCCACGTCGAGAAATGCGGACGGTTCGTCGAGAGCGTACACCTCCGTGTCCTGCGCCATGGTCGCCACAATGGCCACCTTCTGAAGCTCCCCCCCGCTCAGCTCCCCCATCCTTCTGGCCAGGAGCTTCTCAATCCTCAGCGGAACGACAAGGTCGTCCTGGAGTATCGGATCGTTGTACTTCGTCCCGAGTGTCGACATCACGAACTCGTCCACTGTGCCGTCGAAGTCGGAACTGAGGTACTGGGGCTTATAGGCAACTTTGGCGTCCACGTGGACAGTCCCCTTCCCCGGCTTCTCCTCCCCTGCCAGCATCTTGATGAACGTCGTCTTGCCGAGCGCGTTTGCCCCAACCACCCCCAAGATGGTCCCCCTCCTGATCTCCCCCACATCTACCTTCAGCCTGAACGACGGGTATGATTTTGTCAGCCTGGTGTACTTCGCGACGATGTCCTCGCTCTCCACCGTCTCCCCGGCCGCACGTTGTCCGAACGAGACTGCGTGGTCGCGGAAGCGGATGTTCTCCTGAGGAAGGTAGCCGTCCAGGAGGGCGTTTATCCCCGTCCTCGACGCGTAGAGCCCAGAGACTATGCCGTAGGCTCCCGGCTCGCCGTAGATCACCTGAACGTAGTTTGCGACGTAGTCAAGGAACGCTATGTCGTGCTCCACCACTAGCACCGACTTCCCTGCCGACGCTATGCCTGTGATGAGCCTGGAGACGGCTAGCCTCTGGTAGACGTCGTTGTAGGAAGAGGGCTCGTCGAAGAGGTAGAGGTCCGCTTCCTTCAGCGCCGCCGCTGCCACTGCGACCCTCTGCAGCTCGCCCCCGCTCAGGTCGGGGACGTCCTTCTTCAGGGTCTCTCTCAGGTTCAGGGCGTCCACGACCTCGTTCATCATTTTCCTCTCGTCCATCTGTTTTAGCAGTAGCCCTGTCTCCTTCTTCCATGCCTCTGGTAGCCTGTAGACAGCCTGAGGCTTCAGGGAAACCTTCATCTCACCTGCAGCTATCCGTTCAAAGTGCTCCTTCATTTCGCGACCGCTGAGGTACTTCAGGAACTTGTCCCACGAAGCCTGCCCTTCGTAGTCCCCTAGGTTGGGGACGAGCTGTCCTGCGAGAATTTTGAGGGCCGTCGACTTACCTATCCCATTCCTGCCCACAAGGCCCACCACCTGTCCGCGCCTGACGGTCGGGATGTGGAACAGGCGGAACGAATTGACGCCGTACTGGTGTATCTTGTCGCTCTTCAACTCCTCACTAAGATTGAGGATGTCTATTGCGTCGAAGGGGCACACCTTGACGCAAATCCCACAGCCGATGCAGAGCTCCTCAGAAATCAGGCTGACCTTCTTCTCGTCTAGGACGATACATTCTTGGCCGTTGATGTTCACCGGGCACTCTTTGATGCACTCGAGCCCGCACTTCTTGCTCTGGCAGAGGGAGTCATCGACGACCGCTATCCTGTGCACCAATTCGAAGGCCTACGGCTGCTGCAGCCTCTTCGGGATTGGACAGAAGAAGCATACTGCGGGGTCTCCTCTCAGGGCGAGGGAC
>CAYPSJ010000056.1:0-10497 GCA_964413565.1 uncultured Nitrosopumilales archaeon
GTTCCCCCTGACGAAGCTGAACCACGCCACATAGGCGTTTATCGGGTCCTTGTTGGAGAACCAGGTGTTAGGCCGCATTGTGAAAGTGTAATTCTCATAGTTGCTCGATACAGTCCAGCTCGATGCCAGTGACGGCACGACCTGCGTTGCGCTCGAGCCGTTGTACTGGTCCAAGCCCTGGAAGACGTTCGCGAAGTAGCCATCAGTTACGAAGAATCCTGTCGCCGGGTCGAGCGAGTCATACGGCGTTTGCGCGGATTGGCCCATGGTTTCGTCGGTTAGCTGGCTGCTGTTAATCGGATTCAGTGTGAATGCAGGAGTGGTTGTAGACGTCGTAGGAGTGGTTGTAGAAGTAGTGGACGTTGGAGTTATCGTTGTGGAATAGTAGTACGCACCTGCCACGACTACAATGACGAGGACAACCACAATTCCTATGGCTGCAACCCTACTAATCGCTAATCTTGTACGGCTTTTGAAAGTCTTCATTTTCGAAACCATCTCCACTCCCGATGATAAAAGCGTTCGTTTGAGGGCTCAACCCAGTCGCCAAGGTCTCTGGACTCCTCTCTATGAATTTCAGTGATCGTGCATGGCCCGGCCAGGGTGCCGTTCAGCAACCTGAGTCGCTGACTTACAAATTCGATCCTTCACGACTCCCTAATCATCATCATAGTCCCCGGGAACACCGAAGCGGTCCAGACCACCATTGACCCGGCTGGTGCGCATGACTACTTCTGTGACAACACGATTGGCAACCTAGGTACTCCCCTTGTAGATTTCGTTCCTAGAACAAGCAAGACCAGTCCGTCTGCACCCTGCTTTGTGCTTCAAATGCGCTGTTCCGATAGCAGTCCGATTGACGCATGCAAACCCTAAAATTCTGGGCCTCGATGCGGGAGTGGTTGGACGCACGTAGGAACGTCTCCACGTATTCGATTGTGGCTATCGACAGATCCTCCGGAGAGATGGGGGTTGCTGTCCAGTCCCACTGGTTCTCGGTGGGGAGCGTCGTCCCCTGGGCCGAAGCCGGAGTCGGGGTTGTGGCCACCCAGGCCTTCGTCGAGGCCGCCTATGGGCCGAGAGGCCTTGCTCTGATGAAGAAAGGGAAAACCCCTCAGGAGGCCCTCAACGTCCTCCTCAGCAGAGACCCCAGCCGGGCGGTCAGGCAGGTAGCGATGCTGGATGCGATGGGAAGGACCGCAGCCCACACTGGAAGCAAGTGCCTGCCCGAGGCCGGACACGTTTCAGGGCCGGGGTTTTCAGCCCAGGCCAACCTGATGAGCTCCGACAGGGTCTGGCGCGCCATGGCGTCCGCGTTCCAGAATTCGAAGGGGAAGCTCGGCTTTCGGCTCATGGCCTCACTCGAGGCGGGCGAGGCGGCAGGAGGGGACCTTAGGGGGAGGCAGTCTGCTGCGATTTTGGTGGTGAGCACGAAGCGGCAGCGCGCCTCGTGGCTGGGGAGATCCATAGAGCTCAGGGTGGAGGACCACCCCCGCCCCCTGGTGGAGCTTCGGAGGTTGCTCGGCATTAACGAGGCGTACCTTCATGCCAACGCCGGAGACGAGCTTGTGGCGGTGGGGAAGATGAAGAAGGCCCTGGCGGAGTATTCACTTGCCTCCAAGCTAGCCCCCGAGATAGAGGAGCTGAGCTTTTGGGAGGCTGTCGCGCTTGCCGAACAGGGGCGGGTCGAGGAGTCGAAGCCTATTTTCGGGCGCGTCTTCCGGAAGAGGCGCGCGTGGAGAAGACTGCTGTCCGCGCTCCCGGCCTTCGGCCTCCTATCCGTCCCCGAACCTGTCCTGCATGAACTGACATCCCTGTAGCCGTGATTAGACTCAGATTCTCATCGCGGAATGGCGGTCACCGTAAGACAGACATCGGGGGGTTCCGGTGTTCCCCGCTCAGCGCAGGGATTCCCTAACCAAGAGGGGGACTTCCATCGGGGTCATCGCCACTTTGACCCCGGCCCCTCTGAGGGCGGAAATCTTCGAGTCCGCCGTCCCGTAGTTCCCGTAGATTATCGCTCCGGCGTGCCCCATCTTCTTCTCCTTGGGAGCGTGCCTCCCAGCTATGTACGCGACTACGGGCTTGCTGTACCCTGCCTTCTCGATATGCCTCGCAAGCCTCTCCTCTGCGTCTCCCCCTATCTCCCCTACCGCGACCACTGCGTTGGTGTCCTCCATATTCTGGACGAAGTCCATCCATTCGATTGGGGTGGAGCCGTTGATCGGGTCGCCCCCTATGCCCACCGCCACGGACTGGCCCAACCCGGCTCCTGTCAGCTGGCCTGCTATCTCGTAGGTGAGCGTCCCGCTCCTAGAGAAGAGAGCGACGTTCCCGGGGGAAAAGGAGGGCGCGGGCATTATGCCCAGCTTTACCTTCTGCGACGGAATTATCAACCCGGGGCAGTTGGGGCCCACTATACACGCCCCACTTTTCTGGGCCAGCTCCACCAGCCTTAGCTCGTCCCTTATGGGGACGCGCTCTGTTATTATCACAAGGAGCTTTACGCCGGCATTGAGCGCCTCCTCTCCCGCGGCGAGGGTGAATTCCGCGGGGACGAAGCACACAGATGCCCTCGCCCCAGTCTTCTCGACCGCCTCCTGAACAGTGTTGTAGACCGGGACCCCTTCAACGGACTGGCCCCCCTTCCCAGGAGCGGCGCCCGCCGCCACGTTCGTACCGTAGTCGAGCATCAACCTCGTATGGAGCCTGCCGTACCTCCCCGTCATGTTTTGGACCAGGATCGGGTCTCCCTTCTTCGGGAGCATCATGCCCCTTTCACCACAGCCTTCACTGCTTCAGGAGCCGTGCTGTACATCCTCACGGCGGAGCCGGCCAGGAGCTTGCGCGCCTCTTCCTCCTCCGCGCCGCTTACCCTCGCATAGATGGGTTTCATAACGCCCTCAGCGAGCACCGCGTTCATTCCAGCAGCAACGTCCGTGGTTCTCGTTATTCCCCCGTAGATGTTGATGAGTATCCTGTCGACCCCTGGGAGCCTGTTGACGAGCCTCAGGGCCGCCTCGATGCGCTCCTGCTGGGCTCCTCCTCCAAGGTCAAGAAAGCAGGCTGGGTTCCCCCCGGAGTCTCCCACAAGGTCCAGTGTCGAGAGGACGAGCCCCGCCCCGTTCCCCACCACCGCTATGTCCCCTCCGAGCCTCACGAGGCGAACCCCTGCCTCGAGGCCTCCCCTTCGAACTCGTCCTCAGGGTGGAGCTTTGCGAACTCAGGGTGCCTGAAGAGGGCGTTGTCGTCTACGATTACCTTTGCGTCCAGGGGCATGAGGAACCCGTCCTTCCCTACCGCAAGCGGGTTGATCTCCGCCAGCTCGCACTCCTTCTCTCTTGCCAGCCTTTCGAGGGACAGCAGGATGCTGACGAACGGCCCGACCTGAATAGGGGGGAGCTTGAGCATCGTTGCGACCTCAATGGCGAAGGCGGAGTCTATCCCGTCGAGGGACATCCTCCTGATGACCTTCCCGGCCATGGACTCGACGTCGACGCCCCCTGCCGAGGCGGCGATGGTGACGAACGCCCTGTCCCCCCTGTCGAGGGTGACAGAGAGGTACAGCTCCTTATCGTGGGGGTATGCCTCCTCCAACAGGAGGGAGTTGGGCTTCTCCCCCCCTATGGATAGGTCGAAAATTCGCCTCGCCTCTCGCTCGGCCTGGGTCGGGTCGTTGACGAGCGCAATCCCCCCTGCCTTGCCGCGCCCCCCTGCCAGTACCTGAGACTTCAGGGCCACCGGGGGCTTGAGGGAAGCGAAGGCCCCGCGGATTCCGTCGATGTCGTTAACAAGTATCGATTTTGGGACTGGCAGGCCGTATTGCTTGAACAGGTCCTTGGCCTGGTACTCGAAAAGACGCACGGCAGGCGCGAAAAGCCATCGGGATTAAAGTTAGCGCCCAACACGCCAATGTCCCGGCGAGGATTGGTCGTTATTAGACAGAGTCGAGTCTAAGCGTGTGAACGACGGAGGAAGGTTAGGCCGCAACCTGGCAGTGAAGCGTACTAACGGACTTGTGCGATTCCACGGATTCACGGTACCGAGAGAGAGTCTTTCGAGGTCGAACAGGCAAATCGCCGCCTTACGCAAACTGGACCGAGTTCAGAAACAATTCATTGGAACCATGATTGACACCGAAGTGGCTGCGGGTTACTTCTTGAGGAGAAGCAATGTCACTGGGAACACATGGTCGGCGTACGTCGCCGTCAAGATGAAATACGGAGGC
Source organism: uncultured Nitrosopumilales archaeon (assembly GCA_964413565.1). Classification (GTDB taxonomy): domain Archaea; phylum Thermoproteota; class Nitrososphaeria; order Nitrososphaerales; family Gagatemarchaeaceae; genus UBA183. Next base: position 4,229 of record CAYPSJ010000056.1, read on the forward strand.
GACCTCTTCCACTTTGCGAAGCTCATCGGAAGTCTACCCCCGAGTAGAGGTTGGTATGCCAACACGATAAAGCAGTCACTCGACAGACGAGGAGTTTAAACATCCAGGGGATCGTGGCCTACACCCTTCTTAGCGAAGTCAGGCCATTCTTGCATAACGAGAAAGCAATTGTCGAGGTGGATTGCATTTTGGGGCATGGTCCGGTGGTAGATGGGAACTTGCCTCGTCCTTTTACGCGGTGCGATCCACGTAAGAAGAGGCGTTTGGTATTGGCCGCAGATAGACGACGAGAACAATAGTGAGAATGATATCCAAGGGGATAAATAGGCCACAGAGAAGCGCATTTTCAATGGCAAACCAACCAGAACACGAAGAACACGAAGAACACGAAGAACACGAACACATGGGACCACGCGAGCCAAATACGATCTACGTCGGCAAAAAGCCTACAAATGGACTGAAGGCAACCCTTCGTCCAGTAGTCTGAATTACGTCCTAGCGTGCCTGACGCAGATAAACAATGGGTCCAACTGGGTCACCGTGAAGGCCAGAGGCAGAGCCATCTCACGAGCGGTCGACGTTGCCCAGGTGCTGACAAAACGGTTCGCCACCGACATCAAGGTGCAGGGCATCTCCATCAACACGGAGCAGGTCAAGAGCACCATGACCGGCGGAATGAGCAACGTCTCCTCCATCGAGATCAAGCTCGGGAAGTAGTACCCCCGGGGGACGGCTCGAAGGCGTGAACGCCTAGGCGAGGCCAGCGAAAGCTGAGGGAGACTGTGCACGCGGCCCAAGGTTCGCCGGCCACTCCAGATTTGGGACCCATTTGGGCCGAACATTTTTTATGCGCCCGCCGAGCGGGAATCTTGGGCATGCAGCCGAAGCTCCCCATCTGCTACTTCGACGCGAGGACGGGCATACTCTGCGGGAACTGCGAGTCGAGGCTGCGCAAGGGGGAGATTAGCAGGGCTGATGTCGAGGCGTCGAAGGCCGTCGCCCGCCTAGCGGACAGGATACCGGAGCTGGGACACGTCACACTCAGGAGGGCCTTCGAGGCGAGTGGGAGCTACGTGCTTGAGTTCGATCAGGGGGACATGATGGCGCTCCGCTCTAACACGCTCCTCCAGACGGAGCTCGAGGGGGCGCTGAAGGGGAAGGTGTGGCTCGTTGGAGCGGGGGCAAGCGACAGGAAGTTCCTGGAGGACGTGTTTTTCCCGGCGAGGGTTCTCACGGTGAACACCGTGTGGCTCCCCGACGGTGGCAAGAAGACAAAGGTGATAGTCCCTGCGAGGAGGAGCGAGAGGCGCATCGGCGACTTCGACAAGCTGAGGGACGCCGTGAAGCAGGCGCGGGGGATAGAGCTACTGGTCGAGACGGAGCGGGAAGCGGCCGCAAACCTGTACACATAGCGTTTCGGTGATGAAGCAGCAAAGTTACCCTCCTCGCGTAGTGGAGCACCTTAGAAGATATTCGTTCTCGCTTTTCGTCCTGGGTTATCTCTCGACACTCACAGCCTTCTCCTGGGTCGCGGGGAGTGTCTTGAGCCCGACCACGGTCTTCTTCCTGGTTGCGACGGCGGTCCTGGGGTTCACGGGACTTTGGGTGCCTTGGACGAGGCCCTGGCTCGCCCTGGTGATGGTTGGTTTGTCTTTTCAGGTCATGTCGGGGCCCATCGACATGATCGGGGATTCGGGGGGCGCGCTTTCCCTCTTCGATCTCGATAGGTATGTTTGGGGCTTCAATCTTACGGGGTGGGCCCAGAACGCTTTCTCCTCCGTGCTTGTCACCGAGGCGACATCGTTGGTTTACGCGTCGCTCATACCCTTCGTTCTGGGGACGTCTTTGGCCATCTGGCGGTTTCGAAGGGGGGACTTCGGCAGGTTTGCTACGGCAATGGTTCTCACTTCGTACGGGGCCCTTGTCACCTTCGTCCTCATGCCCACCGCTCCCCCTTGGTTCAGCGGGGTAGCCGCTGACCTCTTCCGCGCCTCAGGGCTCAGCGCGATTTCGGGGATCTTCACCCCCCTTTCAGCGCTCGTGGCGCCGGACTATTTCGCTGCCTTCCCGAGCCTCCACGCGGCCTACACGATCACATGCTGTTACTTTCTGTCAAAGGTCGGCTACAGGCTGGGCCTCATCGGCAGTCTCGTGGCCGCGGCGACCCTCTTCTCCACCCTTTACCTCGGGCAGCACTATGCGATCGATCTGGTGGGAGGCGCGGTGTACTCTCTGGTCCCGTGTTGGTTATCAGAGCGGTGGGGCCCACGGGGGGAGGAAATCATCAGGCTCCGGCGGGGCGGTCTAGGGGAGTAGCCTTTCGGGGTCCCTCGGGAAGAGGGCCGCTTCCTTGATGTTCTCCATCCCAAGGAGATAGGCAGTGAAGCGTTCTATGCCGAAGGAGTAGCCTCCGTGAGGGGGAACGCCGTAGCGGAACGGCTCCGTGAACCACCTCAGCTCCTTTGTGCTGAACCCCTTCTCTTTAATCTGAGAGATGATCTTCTCATGCCTGTGCTCCCGCTGCCCACCCGAGGATAGTTCGAGCCCCTTGTAGACCAAGTCGACTGAGCGGGCGAAGGCAGGGTCCTCGTCGACTCTCATCACGTAGAAGGGCTTGACGGCGGATGGGAAGCGGTTGAGGAAGAAGAAGTCGGAACCCGTCTCCTTCTTCACTTCCCCTGCGAGCGCCCTAAGGGAGGGATCGTCGATGTCCTGGTTCCGTGGGATTGGTTTGCCAAGCCTCTCCATTATCTTGTAGACCTCTTGGAAGGTGACCTCAGGGAACGGGGTCTTAGGAATCTCAAGTTCTCGCTTAAGGACGACCATGTCATCTTCGCAGTCCTTTGTAGCGCGCTCGATTCCGTGTATCACCATCTCCTCCTCGAGGCGCATTGTGTCCCTCTCGTCGTTGATGAAGGCGATTTCGGGGGCGATGGTCCTGTGCTCGCTCAGGTGCCTTGGGGTGTGGGAGAGTTCGGCCCGCCAGTTGGTCCCGAGGTCATAGATCCTGTCGAACCCTCCCGCAATGGTGAGCTGCCTGTGGAGCTGGGGGTCCTGCCTCAGATAGGCGTCCTTGCCGTAGAAGTCGATCCTGAAGACCTCGGAGCCCCCCTCGGAGACGCCCCCTATGATGCTGGGGGTGAAGGCACGGATGAAACCACGCTTTTGGAAGTAGTCCTCGAACCCCTGGACGACGGCGTTCTCAATCTTGAAGATGGCGGCCGTCTCAGGTCTTCTGAGCTCCAGGGACCTCCATTCGAGACGAGTGTCAAGATTGGTGGAGGTCACCCCCCGCGGGTCCAGGGGGAGGGGGGATGACGACTTTGCGATGACATCGATGGCCGACGGTATGATCTCGAAGCCAAGCCTCGCGGCCCTGCTCTCCTTGACAGTGCCAAGGACTCTTACAACGTCCTCCTGGTGCAGGGATGTAATTAGGCTGGACAGCTCAGCAGGCACGGCCTTCTTCGGGGCCGCGACCTGGACTATGCCCCTGGGGTTGCGTATGAGAACGAAACTGATTCCCCCAAGGACCCTGACGTCGTGCACCCAGCCCTCGAAGTGGACTTCGTGCCCGACCTTTGCTTTGAGGTCGGCTGGGGAGGGGGGCTTCTGCATTGTCAGAGGGTCGGAAAAGCGTGGATAAGAGCTTGGAGAGGTGCGGCCGAACGCCTCCACAGAATCCATCTAATCGACGACACTAGACTGCCTTGAACTGCTCGCTCCATTGGGCATAGGCGCGAGCCATGTCAGGCGAGACTGACGGCCTTCTCGTCCTCATAATTTCTTTGAAGTCCGCTACTGTGATGGGCCTTGTCGTGGTCTCCTTGTCGAGGGCGTTTCCGCTCTTGAATAGTTCCCGCACGACCCGCAGCTGAACTCCCTGACATATGTCTTTGATGTCGCTTCCTGAATAGCCCTCGCTGAGTTTTGCGAGCGTCTCAAGGCTGACGTCCTCGGCGAGAGTCAACGGTGCGGTGTACAACCTGAACTGAGCGATTCGGGCGTCGGTGTCGGGCAGCGGAATCAGGATCCTCTTGCTGAAGCGACGCAAGAACGGGGGATCCAACGACCACGGCTTGTTCGTCGCACCGATCACGTACAGGTGAAGCTGCTTCCCCTTGTCGTTCAGGCCGTCTGTCTCCTTAAGGAACTGGTCCCTGACCCTGACCTCTCCTCCTACCTCCTGCCCCCGAGTTCCTAGCAGCGAGTCGATCTCGTCGACGAACACTATCACCGGCTTGTTGTCCGCGAGCATCTTCCGGGCGTTGTTGAAGAGCTTGGACACGTTCTTCTCTCCCTCTCCCAACCACTTTGACATGATGGACGCAGCATCGACGGAGATGAAGTAACCGTCAATCTCAGAGGCGGTCGCGGCCGCAATCATGGTCTTTCCGCATCCTGGTGGCCCGTAGAGTAGGATGCCCCTCGGCCAACCGAGCTTGAAGAGGTCAGGGCGGAGGAAGGGAAAGACGATCGACTCTCTGATCGCCTGCTTGCAGTCCTCGAGCCCTATGACGTCGTCCCACTTGACATCCGGCTTCTCCGTGACGACGAGCTCGCTGAAAGAGGCCTTGAGCTGCTGCACCACCTGGGGCCCCTTGGGTGAGTTCTGGTTCGCGTTGCCCCCCACGCCGTTGCCGCCGCCGTTCCCGCCGCTGTTTCCTGTGTTTGAGGGGAGGTTCCAGTCCATTTCCGCCGGCTCGTCCCTGGGGATGAGCCCGTGCGCGGCCTGTATCGCCTTCACTCTCTCCTGGTAAGCCATGGCGCGCTCCGTGTACTGCCTGTTCAAACGATAGTCTGGGTACAGGTGGACAAGCTGCACCAGGGTCGAGATGGCCTTCTGATACATCTGGATGGCCATGCCGTGGGCCCCCTGCGAGTCCAGGCGTATCGCCTCCGAGGCGTATTTCTTCGCGTCGTCTTCCAGTTCCTTGGCTGCAACCACGCTCATTTCTCAGAACCCCCAAGGTCGTTTACCTTGACCTTTCCCTGGGCCATCAGTATCAGCATAGCCTGCTCGACCTCGTCTGAAGGCATTTTGAGCACCGTCGACGCGTCGGTTATGTCGACGTTCCCGTCGTGGATGGCGGCGTACTGGAGCACCTGCTCCTCCGTCTCCTCGACGGGTCTGGGTTTGTAGACTGTGCCCAGGATGGCCGACTCGTCATCGTCCTCCCCTGCAGCGAGAAGTGGCACCCTCGAGCTCTGTTCGTATCCTCGAAGCTGCAGATGCATTGGAGAACCACCGAGCGAGCGCTTCATCTCTTCCGCCCTCTCCTCAGCAAGCTTGCGGGCCTCCTCAACAAGCTCTTCTCCTGTTTCTGTCTGTATGTTCAGAGAAATAGAGGGCGAAATGTTCTCCATGCCGCCCATGGTCTCTGTGAGCGCGCTGTTGATGTCGCTCGACGCCTGATCGAGTGAGGGAACCAGACCCTGCACCGTCTTGTTGACCTTGCGAAGAACTTTGAAGGCCATGCTCATGTGGAACATCACATCGCCTACGTCGCAGATGCTCTCGAGCCTTAGCACCACCTGGGTGAGCGCCAGCTCGCTGGCGTAGACGACCTTCCCAACCTTCCTGAGCTCTGACCACTCGTTCGCGTAGACGGTGGCCTTCGACTGGTCCTTTGTCGTCATTGCCTTGACCGTTGTGTCGAAGAGCGACTTCCGCCTCTGCTCAAGTTTTACTCGGAGGTTTTCAAGTTCCTTGCGGTGGAACTCGATTTCCTTTATTGTGGACGCTATCTTTGGCTTGACATTCTCCTCTCTGCCGATGCCAATAAACCTCAGAGGGGCGCGAGCGGACAAATACGGTGCTTCAAAATGGTCCCTCGATAATCACCGGCTAAGTCAATAGTATCGGGACAAATGGGTAAAACTTTCTTCCAATGACCAGTTCGGTCGTGGGGGAAGCCGGCCTAATCGTGTTGGCAAGGGCACGTCCGGGACTCTCCAGCTTTACTTCGACTCTCGGAGTCGTCTCAGGGCTAGCTGAACGCGTGGCTTTTAGCGATCTTCTATATCGCCATTTTGCTGAACAGTACATCCAGGCAAAGTTAGATTCTCTCGGCCTTGCTCAAAACAAAGGAAGAGGGTTCCTCGTTTAGTACGAGGTTCCCTCGGTCGAAGTAGTCTCGGTCCCCGCGGGGAGCGTTGATGGAATCTCAGGGAACTTCTCACGCATGCGAGTCTCCGCCACAGCGGAAGCCTCGGCAAGGATCTTCTCTGCGTCCTCGTTGGCCGCCTCGAAGTTCAGCGAGTATCCA
>CAYPSJ010000057.1:0-7208 GCA_964413565.1 uncultured Nitrosopumilales archaeon
GAAGGTCGAGACCCATTCCTACGACGGGACCAGCGCCAAGGTCCTGGTGCACAGGAAGGGCGCGACGCGTAGCTTCGGTCCGGGGCACCCCGACGTCCCAGCGCCCTACAGGAAGATAGGGCAGCCCGTCATAATAGGGGGTTCAATGGAAACGGGGTCCTACCTCCTTGTGGGGACCCAGAAGGCGATGGAGGATACGTTCGGCTCAACGGCCCACGGCTCCGGCAGAACGATGTCGAGGACGGCGGCCAAGAAGGAAGTCAGGGGAGCTGAGCTGCAGCGGAAGATGTTAGACCATGGTATATACGTGAAGGCTGCCACCATGGACGGACTCGCGGAAGAAGCGGGGATGGCCTACAAGGACATCTCCGAAGTCGTCGAGACAATGGACAGGGCAGGAATATCCAAGAAGGTGGTCGCCCTTAGGCCCATCGGAAACATAAAGGGGTAACCAAGCATGGTCTCCTTCAACTTCCCAACAGATCCGCTTTCCCTCCTAGTCTACCTGATAGGGTTAGTCATCCTCTGGATAGTCGTCTCCATACCTGTGTACTTCGCCGGCAGGGCGATCAAGGGGAAGGATGCCGGGTTCGGCCAGGCAATGACGGCGACGCTGGGCGGTGTCGTCGTCTACTACCTCGTCTTCTTCGCCGTCGCCTACTTCCTCGGTGCGGTCATAGGTCCTCCAGCTGGTGTGCTTGCCCTGATCCTCGGGTTCGTTGCCTGGTTGGCGGTGTTCAGGGGGGCGTTCAGCACGTCGTGGTTCGGCGCCATCGGAATAGTTGTGATAGCCTGGCTAATCCTGCTTGTCCTTGACTTCGTCCTGATTGCAGCGTTTAAGGTGAAGTTCCCGGACTTCTTCCCGTTCTAGCCAATGTATCCGGGACGCTGGTCACGCGAGGGCTGAGGTGTGGTCTCCCTCGCCTGGTCCGCCATCGCCTGTAGCTGGCTGATTACCTTCCGGGTCTCCTCTGCCTTCTCCTCAAGCTTGGACGTGTCGATGGCGATGTCCAGGATCTTCGAAAGGAGTTCCAGCACCGCCTTCGAGGCGCCGGCGTCCACCACGTAGCCCGACGTCTCCCCCAGGAGGCACGCGCCCTCCATCCCCCTGAGCGCCGCCATGCCTATGAGCAGGCCGTTCATCCCGCTGATGCCACCGTCCTTCATCAGGGTGACTCCGTTTTCTGCAAGCAGACCTACTATCTCCTTGGAGGTGCCCGTGCCGTACACCCGCGGCGACTTCGAAAAGGACCCTGTGATGTATGCAGCGAGGGTGTACACGCTCTTCACACCGCACTTCTTTGCGAACTTCACAACCGCGTCCGAGAGCTCATACTCCCCCTCAGCGGTCGTGGGCTGGGTATCCGCCGTGAACACGAACAGCCCCCTGTTCCTCTTTGCCGCGGCGTAGTACAGGTCCCCCTTCGGTGGGTCCACGGTTCCGTCCTCCTTGACGCTGACCTGAGGGGGGAAGGTTGGGCTCGCGTACTCGGCGACCTTCTTGAACTTGAAAGTGCTTACAAGGTGGTCGGCCGCAAGCTTCCCGACGTACCCGCTCCCCGGGAGGCCGCAGACGAGCACTGGATTTGACGACTTGGGGACCTCGAACACCTTCTCGGCGACCACCGGTTCCTTGTCTGCTTTCATTCCTTGTTCGTTCTCCCCAGCTTCTCGCTGAGATCAACAAGCTTCCCCTGGTCCATGACCCTGATCGAGGTATTGAGCCTGAACCTAAGGCCCAGCTGCCTGAAGATCGAAAACAGCTCTCCCCCGGCTATCTTCTCCGTGAGCCGTCCATCCCTTATCATTGTCGCGATCTCCTTCACGAGCCTCCCCGTCTCTTTGGGGTAGAAGGAGTATGCTGCCTCGAGGACCTCGTCCCCCCTGTCGTAAAGCATCCCCTCGACAACCTCCCTATCCGTCTTCTCATGCTTCGGAGCTGGGGTGGCGGCCTTCATCCTCCTCCTCATCTCTTCCAGCTTCCTCCGCTCAAGGAGTTTCAGGTCCGCGTCTTCTTCCATGTCTTCGTGGCACCCATTTCCTTCACCATAAAACGCTTGCTGACCGTCGGACTGCCCATGCTCGTCTGGTGCATGGGACACGTTTGTAGTTCGAGCGAATGTCTTGGTCCCAGCAGGCCCATCTCCCACGGACAGCCCATCGTGGGTCCCGTTGCCGGTCCGCGAAGTGGAGTTGGATGACGCTCAGCAGTCCCTCCTCGCCCTGATGCGGACCAAGGGGTTCAGCGTCAGGCCCATGGACGAGGCGAAGAAGGAGGAACTTTGGCGCTTCCTGCTCTTCCTGCACGTCGACAGGGGCATGTCCCTCAACGACGTGGCCACCCTGGTCTGTAACAAGACGAGCGGCTACACATCCTGGCTCTACAGGCAGCTCGGCATCAAGTGCAGGCCTTTCGAGGAGGCCAGGCTGAGGGGGATCCGTGAGAAGAGGAGGAAGTACGAAAGGAAGCCCTTCGACGGGACGGACGAGGACAGGGCGTACCTGCTGGGGCTGAGGCACGGGGACCTGTCCGTTTCGAAGCCATGGAAAGACGTCGTCAGGGTCTCGACGAGCACGACCCACCCGGCCATGGCGAACCTGTTTCGTTCGCTTTTCGAGCCGTACGGACACGTGTATCAAGCCCCAAGATACAAGAATGACACGAAGAGCTATGAGTGGAACCTCTACACACTAGTCGACAGCAGTTTTGACTTCCTGCTCGATGACAGGACGGAAGTCTGGAAGTGGGTCTCGCTAAAGGAATCAACATTGCTCGCCTACCTTGCTGGCGTCCTGGATGCCGAGGGCAGCATTGGTATTCATAGCGACGGGACAGGCACTTCAATTCGCGTGATGTACTACAATACAAGTAAGGAGCTTCTAATCTTCATCAAAATTGGCCTTGAGAAGCTCGGATACGGTCCAACCGGGCCATATCTAGACAAGCGCAAGGGGACGTCAACATCGAAATACAGGATCGAACGCAAGAAAGATTACTACAAGCTGGCCCTCCAAAGATTCAACGATGCGAAAGACCTCATTGGACGACTCCCCATACTTCACAGCGAGAAGGTAAGACGAAAGCAACTTGCCATTTCCATATCGCTGGGGCATGCGTGGAATATTGTCGAACCGCGAATCGAGGCCCTGAGGACCGAAATTAGGGAGGAGAGGGATGCGTTCGTCTTGGAAGCGGAAACAGTTTACCTACGACGTCACCCGGCTCCGACTTCGTGATGATTGCTAGCTCAGCGGGCTTCGAAATCGGCCGAAGTCGTCCACGCTATGGCTGGGTTATCTTGATTGAGAGGGTGGGACACGAAGTTTCACAGGCCATGCAGAAGATGCAGTCACTCTCCCGCACGGGATCACACTTGTCGCTCCTGTACTGGTTCCACTCCTCCGACCCCTGATCCAGGACCTTATCTTTCCCTGTTCCTGCCTGTCCAGGGTTTAGGTTCCATTCAAACACGAATACGGGGCAGACATCCATGCAGACGCCGTCAGCCACGCATGACTCCCAGTCAATGGCAACCTGGGTCCCGTGGATGCCGTTGGTGGTGGGGTACTGCTTCCCTTCGCCGTCCATTCTCGCCATCCCCTGGGCCCTCACCTTGTGGCCGCCGTGCTCTCCAGTCACCGGGAACTGGTCGGGCTTCGAGAGGAAGTTCGGGTCTATCGGTGCTGACTTGTAGCCTACATCACGAGTCATGGTGCTGCGAAAACCGTCCGTCTAGGTGGTTATAAGTCATGCGTCCTTCTCATTGACCTCGAAGCTCCCGTCGCTCCCCAACTTGTAGACTCTGATGGGCTTGAAGGTGAAGATACCAACCTCGGCCACTCCGGGCGTGGACCTGACCTTCATCTCCAGGTCCCGGGGGTTCTCCATGGGCTCGAAGAGCGTATCGAGGATAAGGTTCCCGTTCTCGGTGAAGTAGGGGTACCCCTTCGGCATCAGCCTCTCCTCGGGGACTCCCCCGAGCATCGAGAGCTTCACCTTCGCGCTCTCGCGGGCCATGGGGAAAACCTCCACGGGGACCTTCACCCCGTTCTCACAGAGCCGATTCGCGAACTTGTTCTCGGCCGCCACCACGGCTATGCTCTTTGCGCTCCCCATGACCACCTTCTCCCTTAGAAGCGCCCCGCCGCCACCCTTGATCATGTTCAGCCCCCTATCGACCTGGTCCGCCCCATCTACCACAAGGTCCACCCAGCCCCTGAACGGCACGAGGTTTATTCCGCTCCGAGCGGCCACGAGCTCAATCTGCGTCGAGGTGGGGACGCCGCTGATCGACTTCGACCTTGCAAGCACCAGGGGAGAAAGCACTTCAAGTAACGTGGCGACGGTTGAACCACTCCCGAGACCAAGGGTAGTGTCAGGCCCGATGCTCTTCGAGAGCTCCTTGGCGACGCCTTTCAGAGCCTCTCTTATTCGGTCCATCAGTTTTCCTGCTGTCTCTTTTCTATGTCTATCTGTTCCAGCCGGGCGAGCTCCCCCATTACGTCGTCCATGATTTCCTTCCTCCTCCTCTCGGACTCTGTCATCTCAGTCTTGGCCCGCTTCTCGACGACCTTCTCGAGCTCGGTGCCGCGCTCCACTCTGGGGGCAGCCTCCTTCTTGGGCGGGGGTGGTGCAGCGGGCCCGAGCCTCTGCCTTGCGACTTCCAGCCTCGCCTCTATGTTCTGGATCTTCCCCTCGAAGAGATTGACCAGGTCGTTTCTCAGGGATTCAAGCTCCCCGACCTCTACGATGAGCTCGACGTCCTTCAGCTTTGACTGCAGGTCTCTGATCTGGTCGCTGTACCTCTTGGAAATCATTTCCCTCTCCTCCTGAGTGATCTTCCCTTCAGTCTCAGCCTCATACAGCTTCATCATCGCCGAGGACAACAGGTCCCTCTCTACCATGATTGTTCGCATCTCCCTCCTGGACCGCTCCAGGTCCGCTGTGGTCACCGTCGTCTCCGTGGGCCTTGACCCAGGCTCGGCCTTCGCGACCACCACCTTCTCTGGCTTTGCCCTTGAGTAGAAGACGTAGTAGGAAGCGAAACCTCCAAGTCCGAGTCCCACGACTCCGGAGACCACGGCCGTAAGAACGTCGACCATGCAGGTTTTTCCTTGCCCCTGTGCCCGCGCCTTTGGTATAAAAGTAAATTACTCTGGCCACGACGCAAGGGAGCAGGAGGTTGCTCGCTTAGCTGGGGGGCGGGGAGATCATGACTATGTTGTCTCCCCTCACTATGAGCGTCCCGAGCGAAGCGGAAGTGCCGTCCTCGGCCACCTCCTCTGCTTTCTCGAGTGAGAGGTTCATGTGCTGGTCGAAGCCCTGAAGGTTTCCCCTGATGACCTTCCCACCCTTTAGCTTGATGAGGACAACCTTCCCGACGCTCTCGTCGAGGACCTTGACCGCCATGTCTACCGACAAATGTTATCCTTGAACTGGCCTCTCGAATTGATTTATTTAAGGTGTAATCTCTCGCGGACAAGTTGAAGAAGTGGGTCCTGTCTCGTCGGGATTCTGCTGAGACGATATCCACCATCGAGTCTTCGCTGGGGTTGACCCTCAACCTGCCGAAGTCAGCCCAGGCGCAGTGCTCTGAACCCGGCGAAGGGGCAGTCTTCGTGGTGCTTGACGGCTTCGAGTTCGTGCGGACGGGAGACTCGTTCTTCCCTTACCTCGGGTCTCAGTCGACTCTCGCTCTCTTTCCTCAGGCATTCGTCGACGAGGGTGCGATCAAGTTCCTTCTGAACGGGGCGGACGTGATGCGGCCGGGCATGAGGAAGTTTGACGACTGGGGGCCGGCCGGGAGGATGGTCGTCGTGCGAGAAGAGAAGAAGGGGAGGGCGATAGCCGTCGGTCCTTCGACGGTGACAAGCACGGAGGCACAGGGGATGACCAGAGGCGGGTGCATCAGGAACGTGCACCACGTGGGGGACAAGTACTGGAACATGCACAAGTCCCTCTAGGCTCGGTTAGTTTCACGGAACCCTCCCCTTATATGCTGAGAACGAAATCTACCCGTTCTGAACAAATCTCTACAACTCTGTCTAACAAAATCAGTCGTATCATAGAATTGCTGTGGCGCCCTACGCTTAATAATGGGCAGAGGCTCAAGGAGGAACAGCAAAGATTGTCTGGAGTGATGCAGGAGAGGAAGTTGGAGGGCAAGAGCAAGGAAATCCTGCTCAAGGCGCTCGCTCTGAGGAGCATAGAGGACATCCCCAAAATCCAGGAGGATGTCACCAACAAGACCATAGTGATCCTGAAGGTCACCCCCCTCGCCCAGAAGAGCCTCGAGGAGCTGAAGTCTTCCGTGGAGCAGCTCTACGAGTTCGCAACTTCCGTCGGCGGAGACATCGCCAGACTAGGGGACGAAAGGGTCGTAATCACCCCGCCAGGCGTGAAGATCTGGCGCGGGCTGCAATAGGCTCGTTCTTCCTGACAGATCCTTCCTAATGCCGAATTCTACAACGATATTGGAGTCGTCAGACCGCCCGATTCGTGCTCAGCGAAGCGCAACTGGCTTGGCGCCGGTGAAGGTTCCACAGACGGGCCCCTGGTTTCCTGGGGTTGGACAGAACGAGCTGTCCGCTAGTAGACCCTTATCGCTTCCTGTACTGCCGGATGGATTGCGGGTATGCGATAGATTCGCTGAATCGCATATGCCAGGTTCTCTGTCTTACGCTTCTCCCCGTGGTTCACGAGTACGAGCTGAAGCTTCGGCCTCACCTTCCCTACGAAGCGTATGATCTGGTTATAGTCGCTGTGCCCGCTGAACCCCTCTATCTTCTCGACAGCTGCCTTGATGTCCACGATCTTGATCTTCCCATTGGTGTCCATCAGGCTCGCCTGGCTGCCCCCGTCTAGAATCCTCCGGCCTATGGTCCCCTGGACCTGGTACGAGACAAACAGGATCTTGTTCTTCTCAGAGGGCGCTAGGTGCTCGAAGTAGTCCAGGACGGGTCCCCCCTCGAGCATGCCAGAGGTGGCCATTATGATTGCAGGCCCTTCCCGGTATGCCTCCTCCCTGTCCGTCGGGTGCTCGACCTCTGTGAAATATTCCGACTTGAACGGGTTTACCCCCTCTTCCAGAATCTTGGTCCTCAGCTCCCTCGAGAGGTATTCCGCGTAGGAGACATGTATGGCTGTCGCCTCGGAGATCATCCCCTCGGTGAACACTGGCGCCTCCACGAGGACCTTGTTCCTCATG
>CAYPSJ010000058.1:0-17225 GCA_964413565.1 uncultured Nitrosopumilales archaeon
AGCCAATCTATTTGGTACTCGGCGATAGGGCGCCCCTTGATTTGAATCAGTGCCTTGGGTCTGTCGTCGGTGAGGGGCCGGAGTCTCATGCCGAGGCCTCCGGACAGTACTATCGCTCTCAATGGTATTCCCCCGGACGAGGTCTGGACCCGAAGTGTCGTGATAAATACATTCCCTTGGAGGCCTCTTGAATTATCAGGACCGCGACTGGTCAACGAGCCTGGTTCAACCGACCTACCGTACTGACGTTACTTCTCCACGCGTCGGCATCAGTTAAAAAGCCCCTGCGAAACAGCGATGTTTCTTGTCTGAGCAGAAGCTCGTCGAACCGACTGCGGAGAAGCCTCCCCTTCCCAAGCAGCCTGAGGTCAACATAGGAACCGCTGGGCATGTTGATCATGGCAAGACGACCCTGACTCAAGCCATTACGGGAATCTGGGCGAGCGCACACAGCGAGGAACTGAAGCGAGGCATCACCATAAAGGTGGGGTACGCCGACGCTGCGTTCTACAAGTGCACTCAGGATCACGGCGTGGGATCCTACTCGACCAGCGAGAGGTGCCCAATCTGCGGCAGAAAAACGACCTTCCTCAGGGCGGTGAGCTTCGTCGATTGTCCTGGCCACGAGAGTCTCATGACCAACATGCTCGCCGGAGCATTTCTGATGGACGGCGCTCTCTTAGTCATAGCAGCCAACGAGCCTGTGCCCAAGCCTCAGACCAGGGAGCACCTTCAGGCTCTGCAGATGCTGGGCATGAAACGGATCGTGATTGCACAGAACAAGGTGGACTTGGTCACAGACTCCGAGGCGGAGAAGAACGAGTCTCAAATCGTGAAGTTTGTCCAGGGTACCGTCGCCGAGTCTGCCCCAATCATTCCCATCTCGGCTCAGCAGAGGCTCAACATCGACGCCCTTATCGAAGCGCTTGAAGACGTAATTCCCACGCCGAAGAGGGACGCAGCAGCAAACCCTCTGATGTACGTCGTAAGGAGCTTCGACGTAAACAGGCCAGGCGCTGAAATCGCCGGGCTCGCCGGAGGAGTCCTAGGTGGGAGCCTCACTCGAGGGGAGCTTAAGGTTGGGGAGGAAGTAGAACTGAAACCAGGTATGGTTGACGATAGGAGCGGGAAATACGTCCCCATCATCACCAAGGTCTCCAGTCTGCAGACTGGAGCTGGCGCCGCGGACAAGGTCGGCCCTGGGGGGCTGGTGGCAGTAGGCACCCATCTCGACCCCACCTACACAAAGGGAGACCAGATGGTTGGGAGCGTAATAGGCAAGCCGGCAACACTGCCCGAGACTCTGGAGCATGTTACGCTAGACGTGACCCTGCTGGAGACCGCCGTAGGGGCCACGGAACTCGTCAAGGTGGAGAAGGTGAAGCTCTCTGAGACGCTCAGGCTGAACCTAGGGACCGCTTCGACGCTGGCCGTGGCCACATCGGTCAGGGGAGATGTGGTCGAGGCAGACTTGAAGAAACCAGTCGCTGTCGAATTAGGGATGAGGGCCGCCATAAGTCGAAGAATTGCCGAGCGATGGAGGCTCATCGGCTCGGGCATCCTGAAGTGATGCTTGACCCGAGTCATATTCGACAGTAGTTTCCTGATGGCGATAGGCGAGACACCCACAACCTGGTTTGAGGACACAGTAGATCGGATTGGCAAGTTCCAGCCTGTCCTGCTTGAATGCGTGTGGGGCGAGCTTCACGAGCTCGCTTCGGGCAAGGGTAGGAAGTCGAGGACCGCACGAGTCGCCCTTGAACTGTCCAAACGATTCGACAGGCTAGCCTGCGGGGGCGCTCGTGTGGACGACGAAATAATCTCGGCAGCGTTGGCCGAGGGCGCCATTGTGGCGACGACTGACACAGATTTAGCGCGCGCAGCCAGGGCCGCGCACCTCAGTGTCATCTCACTCAGGAAAGGAAGGGTCGAACTACGGTGACCGCAGGTGCGTTATCTGGCCGGGGAAGTGATAAAAACAGACACCGGGCGGTTCTCAGAAGGTCGGCGAGCGTGAGCCTCAGGATTCAAGCGAGCAGGGAGGCCGACAGGATAACCCACTTCATTGTCAGGACAGTGGACGAAGCCCAAGCTAGCGGCGTAGTTCTTGGACTAAGTGGTGGGATAGACAGCGCAGTTGTAGGAGCACTCTGCGTCAGAGCGCTGGGGAAGGACAGGGTCTCTGTCCTTCTGATGCCTTCGGGCAACACACCCCATCTTGATTTGGAAGATGCTCGGATGCTCGCGAATACTTGGAGGGTGAAGAGGGAGGAGATACCAATCTCTGGAGTCGTCGGCGACATCATAGGTTCGACCAAGGCCGAGGGCACTAGGGTGGCAAAGGCAAACGTCCAGGCAAGAGTGAGGATGGTGCTCCTATACTATCGCGCCAACTCACTCGGATATCTTGTCGCGGGGACCGGAGACAGAAGCGAGGAACTCCTTGGGTACTTTACCAAGTGGGGAGACGGCGGAGTCGATTTTCTCCCGATAGCCCACCTCTACAAGACCCAGGTCAGAGAGCTCGGGGCTTTCCTTGGACTCCCGAAAACGGTGGTCGTAAAGCCGGCATCCCCCCAGCTCTGGCCGGGGCAGAAGGCAACTGACGAGATACCGGCAAACTACGATAGGCTCGACGTCGTGTTGAACTATCTGTACGATCTGAAGGTTTCGCCCTCAGAGGCGGCAGCCAGGGCCCGAGTTCCCCTCAGAGTTGTGAACAGGGTGCTTGAGATGCACACAAGGACAGAGCACAAGAGGAAGCTCCCTCCCTCCCTCGCCTGAGCCCCGAGTTTTCGTCTCATGGTCGCTAAAGATTAAAATCGCTGACTCAAAGGGGTGGCTTCGTTCCTGATTAATTCATGTTTCAGCTAGTGAACCTCGAGGACGTCGTTCGTGTTCCCCCAGATCGGTTCGGGTCCCCGCTCGAGAGGGTGGCCATGGACCTACTGAAACTGAAGTACGAGAGCACGATCAACCCCGATCACGGGTACCTTGTACTTGTCACCAAGGTGGACGTAGACAAGGTGGGCAAAATCATAGCGGGAGACGGGGCAACCTACCACCGGGTCAACTTCGAAGTGCTCTCGTTCTACCCATTGAAGCAGGAGATAGTGGAAGGAGAGATCGTCGAGGTCACAGACTTCGGCGCATTCGTGAGGATTGGTCCGGCAGACGCGCTGCTGCACCTCAGCCAGATAATGGACGACTACTTGACAAGCGATGTGAAGTCCGGGATAATCACCGCCTCCCAGAGCAAGAGGACGCTAAGGGTCGGGAGCAAGGTGAGGGTAAGAATCACTGCTGTAAGCCTGGGCCACGGCATCTCCATGGGTAAGATAGGCGTCACCTGCAGGCAGCCCTTCCTCGGGGCACTGGAATGGATCGACGACGAAGTGAACAAAGCGGCGAAGGCTCGCAAGGCAGAAGAAAGATCGGAGAAGTAGGACCATGAAGGAGTTAGCATGCAGGAAGTGCAGGGCCCTAACCACAGACAAGGCCTGCCCGAACGACGGGTCCACTGAACTAAGCAACGAATGGTCCGGCCTGATCATCATAATCGACCCTGAGAAGTCTCAGGTCGCCAAGACCCTGAACATCACGAAACCGGGAAGATATGCCCTCAAGGTAAGTTAAGCCCTTGGGAAGGAGGTACCGGCTCCCGGAGGAACTCAGGATTAGACTCTCGGCCCCGATGGGGACTGTCTACCCTGCCGAGGAAACCAGGGGGCAAGATTTCGAGAGGCTGGTGAGGAACTCGCCCATGACGATTACCGTGGGCGACAGGGTGACGGACACCCTAGGCGCCATGAGGAGGACGCCAGACGTTCAGGTGGTGGACGGGGTCGAGAGGAGGATCACGAGGGCCGTCCCGACCGTCCCTTACGCTAGGCTAATCAAGGTCAAGAACCCCGCAGGGACGCTCACCGAGGAAGCGATTGCTGGGATGAAGAATGCCTTCCTCGGAAAGAAACCGGTGAGGGTCCAGGTCGAAGGGGAGGAGGACCTCATGGCAGTGCTTGCCATCGCCATGGCACCCGTTTCCTCCGTGGTCTTCTACGGGCAGCCCGGGGTAGGCGTCGTCGCAGTGAAGGCGAACGCGGTAGCGAAATCACGGAGCAGGGCGATTCTCGCACAAATGGGAATTAAGGGCATCCATTGAGCCTCAAGTTAATATCCCCGATTTATTCGGGTGCCCCAGCTTGCCGGTAGAGAAGAAAGCAGTGTCCAAGGTCCTCGACAGATCCTACGTCGAGCTCTCGATGGAAGGGAAGGCAGGGAAAATCTCCCGGAAGGAGGCCATTGAGACGGTAGCCCAGGAACTCGGAGTACCCGTGGAGAACGTCGGACTCATCAGGGTAGACGGCCAATCTGGGACTATGAAGGTACTCGGGAAGTTCTACGTTTATGGATCTGCGGAGTCCAAGAAGAAGGTTCATCCGAGGTATCTGCAAGAGAGGACACTTGCGAAGGAGGAACGAGAGAAGCTGAAACAGGAAAGGAAGAAGGCCGGGACCCCGGCAGCGGCTGCTGCCCCCGCACCTGAGGCAAAGTAGGCATGTCGAAGGTGCCCCCCGCGCCCGCAGCACCAACGCCCGCGCCGGCAGAAGCGCCGGTCGAAGAGAAGAAGCCAGAGAAGAAGGAGAAACCGAAGGCACCTAAGAGGAGAATCCAGGTCTACAAGCTATACAAGATCGAAGAGAATTCGCTCTCGAGGCTGAGGAAGGAGTGCCCGAGATGCGGAAAGGGGTACTTCATGGCTCAGCATGGGAACAGGCTCACCTGCGGTCACTGCGGCTACACAGTCTACTCCAAGACCTAGGCCAATCCCACCGAAATCGCTGGCCCATGTCCTGCCGGCCCTTTCCCAGTCGGACACACGTTGCATGGAACCCGACAACTGCGGTTACAGGACCTATGCGAAGCATCAGCCATAGGCCGAGAGCCTATCCCGCAACATCTTCGCCATGCCAGGCGTAAGGAAAGGGCTGAAGGGGCCGAAGTACCTCTGTCCACGGGCCTTCACGATCCTCGACTTGTCCCCGGACTTCGCGTAGGACTCGAGGAAGGCCTGGGCTACCTTTTTCATGGCGTCTTCTCGGATGGAAAGCTTGGCTGTATAGTAGAGGAACTCGGCTATGTCCCATGACTGGTCGCCGCCCTGGTAGGCCTGTTCGAGGTCGGTCAGGTACAGCCCGTCTTCGGCGACAACCACGTTGCTCGGTTTGGAGTCTCCGAGGGCAATCTCTGCAGCGTGGAGTCTGGCAATGATTTCGCCATAAGCGGACACGCTCTCTAGGCCCCCTGGCGCCCCCTTCAGAAACAGGTTAATCATACTGGCAAGGGTGGGACCGCTAACGAACTCCTTCACAAGGATTCTTTCTGCAGGGGCGACGGCCAGGACCCGGGGTACAGGGATGCCCATCGAATTCAGTCGCAATGTCATCCCGTATTCCCTCTCTAGGCGGGAGTTAGCAGAGGTACTGAACTTCTTCGCCGTCGAAGCCCAGATGCCAAGGAGGGCCCATTTGAGAGCCCTCACGTCCGCGTAGTTCTTTACGACGACCGACTTCTCACGTGTGTCATCGGAAAAGGTGAGGACCCTAGTAGTCGAGTATGGCTCCCCAATGTCATTCTCCTTCGTGGAGTAGGTTCTGAACCCGAGGATTTTCGCCATTTCTTCGACCAGAAGAGAAGAATCAGGGATGACCGCCCCCTGCTCCAGCTTGAGGAGCGAGCGGGGTTCCTCCAGTGGCGCCAGGGGAGGAGGATTCTCTCTCATTCTTCGCAGCTTGGATAGCGCCTCCCTACTGAAGACTGACGGACCGACCCTTCCCGCGTAACCGTGGACAGCGTACTGGGTTACCCCCCTAGCCGTCTGGGAGAACATCGACTCGAAGCGCGAAAAGGCGTCTCCCTTCAGTTTCTCTGGGACTATCCTCACCCCCTCGGGAGTCGCTGTAAGGAATCCCCTGGGCTGAAGCGACGCTGCTGCCTCGACGAACGCCTCTATGGAAAGCGCCTTGTTCTCCTCCCCCATAGGGCAGGTGTACGTGTGCACGTAGCTGTAGAGCGCGGGCGGGTAGATTGCTGCCCGCTTGTGCAATTTGTCGAAAAGGAAGTACTCGTAGGGGACGAGTAGGTGGGTGGCGAACTCACCGTAGTCGGAAGACAGCTCTATGAGTGCCTCAGTGAGCACGCGCTTCTTGTACTCGAGCTCCACCGACCTGAAGAGGTCGCCATTGATTATGGGCTCATACACGTTCAACAGTCGGCCCACGACGAACTCCCCCAGGAAGGATGAAGTCGCGTCCTGGTTCAGCATATGCTCATCGACTATTAGCGCTGAAACCTCTGTTGGGGAGTCGACGTACCTGTACCTCACTCCGGAGGTAAACCGCCTCGAGACGACGATTAGGTCGTAGTCTGAGTCGGGGCGCGCGTATCCCGCAACTTTCGAGCCGTACGCAGCGAGGGCCGATATTCTGGCAGGCTCCACCAGGGTCGACGCGATATCCCTGACGCTAGCGCGCTCGCTGTCAGTTAGCCTCAACTGAGCGCCTTCCGCATCTCCTCGAGCTTTGTGAGTACTGCCGGGTCGAATCGGGTTGCAGCGACCAACGCCATTGGCACCCTGAGCTTGTTCTCCTCGGGGCTGACCCAGTGAATGGGGAGGTTCTTTGCGACCCACAGGTTCTCGGCCTTTCTGCTCAACGAGTCGTCCACGAGGTCGTCCTTGAACTTCCTGCTGATCAGAGAAACTAGGGCCCTTTCGGAGAAGAGCGTCCTCGGCGGGACGGTGTGCTCCGCGTCCCTGAACGATGCCTCGAACAGGGTGGTGGCCACCTCGTCGCTGGTGATGTTCTTGGTGCTCAGCTTCCTCACAAGGTCGACGTAGTGGGTGAATTCATGAGCCGCAACCGCTTCGATGGTCCCCTTCGTCCCGTATGCGATAAGCGGTGCCGAGAACTGCACGAGGATTACGACACTCCCTGTGAGCGTCATCGGTATCACACGAGCGAAAAGCACGCCCATCTGACCGTACTCCGCCCCTGTCTTCGAGCATGGAAGGGACGGCTCCACGTAGTACGGAGGATACCTGAGACCGCTTGCCTTTTCGACGCGCTGAATCGCCCCCTGCACTAAGTTCATTCTCTTCCTGACCTTCGTGGCCACGGCCCGGGGAACTTTCCCCTGTGCCACAGCCTGGTCTAGGAGGACTAACGGGTCCACGGATTTCGCGACAATCGTGGGGTCTTAATGAGTCTTAGCAGAACTATTCGACCAGACGGAAGTTCACGGGAGGGTTCCTCCTCGAGACCTCCATGAAAATCTCGGTCTGAATGACCCCTGGAATCTTCCCTATGAAGTCGTAAACTGCCCGGTGAAGCTCGTCAAGTGATTGCCCCTTCAGGTTGACTATGATGTCGAAGCGCCCGGTCACTTCGCGAATGAGCCGGACACCCTCCACCTTTTCCACTTCTTTGAGGACAGACTCCCTCTGCTTCGGGTCGATGTTGAGGCCCGCGATGGCACCAGCACGCATCCCGAGCGCCTCCTCGTTGACCTGAACTGTGAATTTCTCGATTACGCCCCGCTTCTGCAGACGCTTAATTCTGCTGTACATGACGGAGAGGTTCACGCCGAGCTGTTTGCTTAGCTTAGGCACGGACACGGAAGCATCAGAGTAGAGCGACGAGAGAATCTTCATGTCCAAGTCGTCGAGTCTCGCCAAAACCCTGGCCGGGCCGTTCTTCGCCACGCGTGATATTTCTACTTTTCAGCCAGATACTCCCCGATGATTTGCAGCAAAGTTGAAGGTATTGGGATATTTCAGCTGCTCTTAGCCTGTTCCTCGACTTTCTTGGCGTTTACTTGATACGTCTCTTCAGTGATTGTGTTTCCCCGTACCAGCTTTCTCTTCTTGGCCCCTTCTTCCTTGGTCCTGAAACCCACTCCTTCAGTCAGAAGAACGTAGTTCTTCCCCCCGCCCAGTGTATCGGCTCTCATGGGGAACCCTGCCTTGTCGCTCCCGCCGGTGATCATTATCCTTCCGCCGAGTCCTATTGCCGAGCCGTCTATCACCTCTCCTATCTTTCGCCCTATGAGAGGCTGTGCCTGGGCGTCCTTAACCTCCGAAGCTTCTGACTTCCCGGTCTTGGGGTCGGAAAGTATCAGCTTGAAAGAGACCATTCAGGCGGCTCCGATTCCGGCGGGTAAATAAGCTTGGAGATGACGAACGAGTTCTCACGAGATTCGGATTCATGGCGACTCCGGAGGTCGAAGGTGCCGACAAAAGCAATTCAGCGGACCCTGGTCATCCGGATAACCCTCCCGTTCGACAGACTAGAATCCGTACATCGGGTCGGTGGGCGACTTGATAGCGATTATCTCCTCGAGCACGCTCCGCTCATTAGGGGCCAGAGAGCCGAGGAGCTTTGTCCTCAAGGCCTTCGCTTCGTGGCTCTTCGGCATCGTGTAGATTGTATCATTCTCCTTGATCTGCCTGCCAAGGGTGGGCCCGTCCACAGATATGGCCACCTTGTCCCCATTCTTCGCCTCGCTCAGAACTTTCCCCTGGTCCTGGATCTGCTGCACGGTCCCCAGCTCCGAGCCCTGCGCGGACATCAACCTCACCTTGGGCCGGAGCGTCCCTGCCGTTATCTCAACGCCGAAGACCGCCGGGTCATTCCGCCTGAAGAACGTCCCCGGTATCACCTTGAGCCTGCAGGGACGGGTGAGGCTCGACAGCGCTGCCTTCTCATCCGCCTCCCTCTTTGCCACTGCCCAGTTGACGTAGTTATCAATCACCTCGTAGATTATGGCGGACACAAAGATTGGGTTGCTTCCGACGTAATCCTTCGCTTCGGGTAGCACCTTTGCATCGAACCCGAGAACAGCCCCCAGGTATGGGTCGTGCTCTCCCACGACCTGTGCATCAACGATGTCATTCTTCGAGATGTCCCCGATGTCCGCCTGCCTGACAGGAACCCCGCGCTCTTCGAGCATCCTGAGCAGCGCTTCGAGGCCACCGATGCTCCCTGCCTTCACGATGACTCCCATGTTGTCCGTCTTCACGACAATGTTCGAGAGCTCCTTTTCCATCTCTGCCTTCAGCTCTTGGAATTCCCTGTCCGTCTTGAACGAGCCCACCGAGGTCCCAGGGACAACCCCGGCCAGGTCCGCTGAGACCAACTTCACGCCGGCGGCCGCGTAGACTGAATCGACGGGGGTGAATCTGTCCCGTGGATCTCTCATTTCGTCCAACGGCTTCGGCATGAAGAGGGCCTTGACTTTCGACTTTATCGCTCCGTCCTTGCGTACGAGCCCGATGGAGTCCCCCACGCTCAATGACCCCTCCGTCAGAATCACGTTCGCCGTCTCGCCGATGCCCACCTCCTCCTGCATCTCGAGAATAATGCCGCGCCCACTTCCCGTCTCCGCCGCTTGAAGCCTCCCTTTCAGGAACTGCTGTGCGAGGCCGATGAGCATTGCGAGCATCTCGGGCATGCCCACGTGTGCTCTCGCGGAGACCGGCACTATGCTGACCTGTTTCCTGAAATCCTTAACCCGATAGTAGGCATCGGACTGGAACCCAAGACGAGACAGACCGCCAACGACGTTGTAGAGCCTCTCCTCGAGCTCGTCGTTCCACGCTGGGGGCTGCTCCTTCAGCACCTCAAGCAGTGGGCCGTGGCTCCCCTTCCGCCAGCCGTTAATCATGTCAATTTTGTTGAGAGCGACCAAGAAGGGGACCCGGCGCTGCTTGAGTATGTCGATGCTCTCCAGGGTCTGGTTTTCGAGGCCCTTCAGAACATCCACCACAAGGATTGCGATGTCGGCGGCAGAACCACCACGAAGTCTGAGGTTTGAGAAGACCGCGTGCCCTGGCGTGTCAATCATCAAGAGCCCGGGTATCTGAAGCTCCCCACCCGCCCTGTCTAGAAGTGGCCCGCAGATCTCCTTCAATGTGTCCATCGGGAAGAAGCTGGCTCCTATCTCCTGAGTAATCCCGCCTACCTCACGGGCCTGGACCCCCGTTCCCCTTAGGGAGTCCGCTAAGCTCGTTTTCCCGCTATCTACGTGGCCCAGAATGACAACGACAGGCTGCCTCATCCCGCCCTTCTGTTCTGACATGTCCCATCAAGCCCCTTATGACGCGCTCACCCTCTCGTCTTTCCGAAGAAGACGGCGCTCTCCTTAGTAAAGCTCTCTGCCGAGTCTGAAGCGTGAATCGTATTGTCGGTGTAGCCGAGGCTGAGGTCCCCCCGGATTGTGCCCGAGGGCGCCTCCCAGCTCTTGGTGCTCCCTACCATTCTCCTGACGGTGGCTACTGCGTCCCTCCCTGATAGGACCAAACCAACGACGGGCCCAGACGTGATGAATGTGACTAGCTCCTCGAAGAAAGGTTTGTCCTTGTGGACGGAGTAGAACTCCTCTGCCAGGGCCCTGGACATTGTTTGCATCTGAAGCTTCTTGATCACGAATCCCTTCCTCTCGAACCGCGCCACAATATCCCCGACGAGCCCTCTCCTCACCCCGTCGGGCTTTATCACGACTAGAGTTTCTTCTGACGAAGAACTCATTTCTTCTTCGCGCCCCGCGCCCACTTCAGTTTCCTCGGGTCGCGCCCCAGCTTCAGCTCGTTGGTCCTGCACTTCGAGGAACAGTATGATCGCGTTGAGCCGTCGTTCCTTACGAAAAGAATCCCGGAGCCGAGTCTGACTTCCTTACCGCAGAAAGCACATTTCTTTGGAACGTACATCTCAGGCTACCGCACCCCTTTCTTTCGTTGCCTTTGGAACTCGGAATATAAAGGGCTCGGAGTTTCCACGGCAGAGGCAACCAAATCCTCCATCAGGGCGCCGAATGCCGCCGCTACTTGAGGCGCCTTGCTTCTCTTTCAGTTTCTCTGAGGACTAGGACGTCCCCCATCCTGATGGGACCCTTGACGTTCCTGGTCAGGATGCGCCCCTTTTCCTTTCCGTCGAGTATCTTCACCCTCACCTGGGTTATTTCGCCCGCGACCCCCGTACGGGCAACGATCTGGACGACTTCGGCGGGGGTAAGGGATTCGGCTTCTTTCTTGCTGCTCATTGCGCCTTCTTCAGCCTCGACAGCTCCTGGGTTACCTGTTCCAAGATCTGGTTACCTTCTCCAGCGTCGAGGACTGCTGCAGACGCCGTCGAAACGTCGATGCCTATCGCAGGGCCTATCTGGTCCTTCGAAGGGACGAACACGTATGGTATCTTGCGTTCGTCGCACAAAAGGGGAAGGTGTGCGACCACTTCCGGCGGGGTGACGTCTTCGGCGATTACAACGAGCTTCGCCTGTCCTCTTTCAATGGCTTTCGTAGACTCGTTCGTCCCCTTTCTGACCTTGCCGGTCCGCGAGGCTTGCCTCAGAACTTCGTAGGCGGCTTCTGAAACCTCCTTAGGGGTCTCGAACTTGATGTAGTATGGCTTCTTGTCTGGGGTCATCCTTCAAATCTCCCAAGCCAGCCCATTTTGGCCAGCATATAAGCTGTTATGGCTTGAGAGGAGGGAATCGCGTCATCCGCTGAGGATGAACTCACCGGGAGAGTCCTGCCTGGCGAATCCAAAGCGCGGAAACTGAACGATGTCCCCGACCTTCAGCGAAGAGACGGACTCTTCCGCGAACCCCGAGACCTCCTTCAGACTGTCCTTGTTGTATACGTCCCCCTCCAGAAAAAGGATGCCTGGGACCGTTACCCTGATCTTCTCGTGCACAGGGGTAACCCACTGGAACTTCCTCGTGTTTCCGATGACCTCGTCTCCTGCGTATTTCCCTGAAGCCTTTGGCCCGTTGGATGCTAGTCGGACGTTGTAGAGGTCCATAAGCCGGAAGACGGATCCTTTCCCTATTGACCTGAGGTCACCCGCCGAGACGAAGAACTCCCCTGCCGTGTTTATTGTCCTAGAGCCCATGTCGCTCTGAGGATGGAAGGGGATGGTCGCCACGCGCTCCGGCGCCGCCTCAACTGTGAGGGAAATTGGGTCGGGGACGAAAAAGATGCGCTTTGAGACGGGATCAAGGAGCTTTCTGTTGAGCGAAAGGAGCATGCTCCAGTCGTACTCGTGCTCGGTCTTGGTGTACCCGACCTGCAAGGTGAACTCCCGGATGGCCTGAGGGATGATTCCCCGGCGCCTCAATCCCTCGACTGTGGGCATCCTGGGGTCGTCCCAGCTGCTCACCAGCTTCTTCTCGACCAGCGGCCTGAGGAGACGCTTGGAGACAGGAGCCCCCCTGAAGTTGAATCGCGAGAACTGGATCACTTCTAGGGGCCGGAACCTCAGCGCGTTTCTGATTAGCTGCTGGAGCTCATTCCTGAACTCCGAGCTCCTGAGCACGTGAGTGATGCCGCAAATTTCGTCCTCGACGGCGTTTGCCAGGTCGTATGTGGGCCAGAGAGTGTACTTCGTCCCCGTCAGCGGGTGAGGAGACTCGATTATCCTAAACAAGTTGGTGTCGCGGAGAGAGTAGTTGGGGCTTTGCATGTCCCCCTTGAATCTGATGACATAGGTTCCCTCCCTGTGCTTCTTCTCAAGGAGCTCGTCCCAGACCTTCAGGTTCGTCTCGGCAGAGTTGCCCCTGTGCTCGCAGGCTACGCCCTCGAACCTGAGACGCTTGACCTTGGCCTCGTCGCAGGAGCATGCGTAGGCGTCCCCTTGCTCCAGGAGCCTCCTGCCTTGCTCATAGATGACCTCCATGTCGTCGGAAATGTTCTTCTCGCGGTCCCACCGAATCCCGAGCCATTCGGTCCCCTTGCGGAAGCTCTCGTAGTACTTGAGCTGTACCTTTCTCGGGTTGGTGTCCTCAAACCGCAGCCAGAGCTCACCATCGTACATCTCTTTGTACTGGTAGTTGATGGTCCAAGCCATTGCGTGCCCTACGGTCATGAACCCGGAGGGCTCTGGGGGGAGGCGGAAGGCGGTCTTTCCTTTCGTTGCGTTAGGGAGCGGCGGGAGGCCCACGCGCCCTTCCTTCTCCTTGGGCTCTTCGAGTCCCGGGAACTTTTCATCAAGCGCCTTCTCCTGTTCTGCCAGAGTCATCGAATTGATTCTCTTTACAGTCAGTACCGATTGCTTGGACACAAGGCTCGCCTTCGACCTGAGCCCTGGAACCTCCGCCAGCACCCTCCCGATGACCGCTTCGACCTCCGCCTTTCCATTGTGCTTTGTCGCATTGAGTAGAGACGCCTTCTCGACGACGGCGCTGATGTCGTCCTCTGATCCGGCTACCATTCTCTCTCTACGGCGAACCTTGCGTACGACCTAAGCATTTCGATTGCGTCCCTGTCTCCCTTCCACCTGATACCGTTCAACGTCGCCAGTGACTCTTTCATGAGTTCGGTTGCCCTTTTCCTGGCGAATCCGATTGCGTCGTACTTGTCGATCAACGACAGGACGTAGGAGACGTCCGCCGGGGTCTTGGCCTCTCTTTTCTTGTTCATTATGGAAATGACCCTGTCCCTTTCGCTCTGATTCGCGACGGCAAGCAGGTGAAGCAGGATAAGTGTCCTCTTTCCCTCGAGTATGTCGTCAGACTTCGCCTTGCCGTACTTCTTCTCGTCCCCCACAAGATTGAGCGAGTCGTCCTGTATCTGGAATGCAATTCCCAGACTGATTCCGAACTCTCTGAGTAGGTCCAACACGAGTCCCCCTTCCCCGGCTACCAAGGCGCCTAGCCTGCAGGGGCTCGCGACCGTGTACCAGGACGTCTTGCGCGTGCACATTTCATAATAGTCCTTCTCGCTTAGGTCCCACCTTCCTTCGACGACCCAACCAAGCTCCATATGCTGCCCTTCCGTCGTCTCGTTCACCATGTGCGAGAACTCTTCCATGACAGCGAACGTTCTCTCGAGCCCAAGCCTTCGCTTGTTCATTAGGATGGCCTCCCACGTTTTCGCATGCAGAGCGTCCCCCGCATTGAGGGCAAGTGCCTCATTGTACTTTCTGTGGAGGGCGGGCTCCCCGCGCCTCAGCTCTGAACCATCCTCGATATCATCGTGGATGAGGATCCAGTTCTGAAATAGCTCGATGCATGATGCCGTAAGCAGCGCGTCTTCCTCTGTCCCGCCCGCGGCCCTGCAGGTGGTCACACACAGGAATGGCCTCATCCCCTTCGCCTGCCTCATGGGGTAGTCCCTCATCATGGCGTAGAGGAGGTCAACCTCTCTAATGTTGCTCGACTTGGGGAGAAGCCGATCGAGAATGAAGTCGTCGACCTGCGCCTTAACCCTCTTCATTTCGGCCTGAAGGTCGGTCAAGCGCCAGACCAGCACCTCTATGCCTTCTAGGACCTTACCACTGTCCCGTAGAAGTCCATCCCGCGGAGGGCCTTTGAGAATTCGTTTCTGCGGTAGCCCGAAACAAAACAGACCCTTGTCTCTCCTGAAGCAATCCTGGCCGCGACTTCGAGCTTCAGCTTCATCCCGCCAGTTGTGTCCTCGCCGCCGGGAACAGCCATGCGCCTGATCTTGGAAGGAGAGAGCTCGGGGATGATGACCCTGGTGTTCTCTTCGTAGACGCCGTCCACATCAAGGGCAAAGACCGCCCTATCGGGGACGAGAATCTTGGAGAGTTCCTGCATTATCACATCACCAGAAAGCACCTTGAACCCTGCCGGCGTGAGGCTGACGTCACCAAAGGTGACGGGGGTCAACCCTTCCTTTAGGAGGCCCCTCAGCCAGTTTGCTACTGGTATCTTTCCAGCCCTGCTCACGGCATCGAAAGGTGAGAAAGGGTACGGGTTGAGCTTGAACTCCATCATGGTCTTACAGATCATCCTGTTGAGCTCGTACATCGCGCTCCTCGTCTGGGCCACGCCCACGGCGGGCGCTTCAGACGCGTCGGACGAGATGCCATGCTGTTTGGCCACAACGTGTCCGAATGAACCTCCGCCGTGAACGACGACGACCTTCTGGTCAGAGGAGGCGATTTCTTCCGAGAGGGCGGAGACCACGTCGGGGCGATATGAGAAGGGCTTCGACTTGTCGGTGATTACCGAGCCGCCAAGCTTCGTTACTACTGTTCTAACCAGCTTTTCACTCCCTCGGCGGGTATTCTCACCCTGAACGTCTCAAACCCTCGCGCCGACAGCCCTGAAACAATGCTTTTTTCCTTTCCTTCGGGCGCCACCGCAAGGACACTCCCTCCCCCTCCTGCACCCGTAAGCTTCGCCCCATAGCTCCCCATCGAGAGGAGCGAGTCCACCATCTCGTCGAGGGAGTCGTTTGACACGCCGAGAGACATCAGGGCGGCATGATTGACCGTCAGCAGGGTGCCGAGGCCCTCCATGTTGTCTGCTCGGAGCATTCCAGAAGCTCTTAGGCTCAGCTCACTCACCCCGGCGGCTAGGCTCTCGAAGATCCCGGGGTACTTCTCCTTCATCTTCGAAACATGCCCAATTTGACCCCTGGTGCTCCTTTTCAGGCCAGAGTAGGAAAGAATCAGGGTGCGGGTGCCGTCGAACGAAACTTTCTTCGGAGCCGCCCCGGACCGGAACAGAATTACGCCACCGTGCGCACAGATGGCTGGGTCGATGCCCGACGGGTTGCCGTGGATGCTCCGTTCGCCCACCATCGCGCAATCAACGATTTCTGGAACGGTCAATCCTAGGGAATTGAGCTTCGAGAAGGCTGAGGCCACCGCCACCATGGTGGCCGCCGAAGATCCGAGACCTGCTCCCCCCGGAACATCTGTTGAGATCGTCACTTTCACGGTGGGCTTTTCCGAGAACTCCCTCGCCATCTCCTCCACTAAGCGGGACACCGGTAGGAGCTCCCTTGACCCTGCCTTTGCGAACGGGTCTGAAACGACTTCGAACTTCGAGGAAGGCTCGACCGCGACACGTACCTTCCGCGGCAGAGCGGCTGCCAGGGCCCATGCGCCGTGCACTACAAAGTGCTCCCCAGTGACGATTGCCTTGGCGGGTGCCTCCGCTATGGCTCTCATGGCTCAGACGAACCGGAGGGCGCCGTAACCTACGACTTGAAGATTGTCTCCGGTCGTGTCCCCGCTCGTAGCGTACTTCAGGAGCTCAGGCTTTGAAAGACCCAGTGACCGCGAGGTCTCCATCACAGTCGCAATGGCACCGAACCCGCAAGAGGTGACGTTCAGCCTGTCAAGGGTAGAGTAGAAGCCCTCCAAGTCGTATTGCAGGACCTGTTGCAGGAGAGCCATGTCCTTTCGCCTCGC
Organism: uncultured Nitrosopumilales archaeon; assembly: GCA_964413565.1. GTDB lineage: Archaea > Thermoproteota > Nitrososphaeria > Nitrososphaerales > Gagatemarchaeaceae > UBA183. Next base: position 16,221 of record CAYPSJ010000058.1, read on the forward strand.
ATCTTCGGCAGGTTCGTAGTGCGTGAGGTCTGAAGATGCGACAAGGACTGCCCTCCTACCCTTGAGGAGCTTCGACAAAGCTGCAGACAGGGCCTTGGCCGTGTCGATGTCCTGGAATATGAGCGAGATGGGGAGAAACGGGACCGAGTCGCCGTAGATTCTCTGAAGGAAAGGGAGCTGAACCTCAAGTGAGTGCTCGAGCCTGTGTGCACCAGGGTCGAACACAACGGTCTCTTCCAGACTGGTCAGCCCCTTTGCCGCCTCGGAATCCACCCTCATCATCCCCAGAGGGGTCTGCCACATCCCCTCCTTGAAAGTGGAGACGCCGCTCCCAATCCCGTAATGGTTCGGAGCCACGATGACGATAAGGTCAGGGTCAGGGAGAGACGAGACGTGGAGATATGAATGGGCGGCGACAGGACCTGAGTAGACGTACCCCGCATGGGGGGATACAACCGCTACCAAGCTCGCACTTGTCCTCGGTGCGGGAGGGGACTTACCTGTGCCAAGAGGGTGCAAGTAGCACTGGTCAATGAGGGACGCGAGCTCCTTCGGGTCAGCCGGATAGAACTGACCCGCGACCGCGGGTTTTCTTATGAGCACCCCGTTCGGCTACTCGCGGCGCTCTGATATACGCTCGTCGAGGCCTTCCGGCTTGGGTTCTTCCTCGAGCTTCGTTTCGAAGTCCTCAATGCTGTACTTCATTGGCTGATTCTCAGCCAATAGACCGGCATGAGTGAGAGTCGCCCTCGCCAGGAGCCAGAATATGGCGGCTATCGCCTTCCGCCCCCTGTTGTTCCCCGGGATTACGAGGTCGATGTCGTCTGTGACGTTGTCCGTATCGCAGACCGCTATGACGGGGACCCCGAGCTTCCCTGCCTCTACAATGGCCTGCACATCAGACATGGGGTCGGCAACAACGACGAGTTCGGCGTCAAGGTGCCCAGGATACAACGGATTGGTGAAGGTCCCGGGCATGAACCTGCCGATGCGCGGCATAGCTCC
>CAYPSJ010000059.1:0-7852 GCA_964413565.1 uncultured Nitrosopumilales archaeon
ATTCTCAGCTGGGACCACCTAGAAAAGACCAGCACCGCTCCCCCTTCTTCTTTGATTGCTTCTGGCTTGCAGATCGACTCGCTAAGGGCCGTTGTCTTATTTCCAATCGCCCTCGGGTATACGAAGACACGTCCCCGGGCAATTGAGACACTCGACTCTCGTGACACCCCAGAATAAAATAAGAGTGCCAATGGCGACATGACGCCCAAGAATATCAAGGACGCCCACCAACCAGCCCCCCAGAACGCAACGGCTTCGAGGACTCCGAGGAATGCGAAGATCACGCCTATCTTCTTCCGGGAAACCCTGACCAGCGCGGGGAGCCCAGGAGTTGTCCTCAACCACTTCAGACCTCTCTTGTTGGGCCTTTACTCAGCTCTAAGGGTATAATACCCCTTATGCTCATGGTATCGAGTCTCCGAGGGCCGGGAACGAGAAGAGACCCATTTCGGTTCGAATCGAGCCGGGTCCGAAACTTCGTGTCGAGACGCACGAGTACACCCGGACCAGCTGTTTCGATCCTTATGCAGCCGCAGGGCAGAAGGGAGGAAGTTTTTAGAACGCCAGATGCAAGAAATCGGTGAAGGCGAAGGCAGGAACGGCAAGGTAGATGAGTTCGTGGTGGATTAGTCCCCACCCCCAGCTGTCCTGAAGATAATCGACGGTGAGGTCGAGGAGGAGGCATGCGGAGGCGATTATGAACGTAGTAACTATCCCTGTCCAGAAATCACTCCAGACTATCTGAACGTAACCGAGGGCTATCAGGGATGAGAGGAGGGCGTAACCAATTGGGAGGAACACGAATAGGAACCTCTTGTGGTGGAGCCTGTACTTCCCAAAGAAGAAGGGCCTGGCCACTCCCTTCCTGAACATGATGTCGCCGAACTCGTTGAGCACCGAAGCAATGGCAAGCGTCGCAACGAAACCGACCACTAGGCCGAAGTTCAGGTTACCAGCGAAAGGAGGGTTCATGGTTACCTCTGGCTCTGACCCGACTTACCCCTCCGCGGAAGGGAGATAAAAAGGCATGAGCTTGCCTTGCCAGCATTCCATTCAATCCTGGCGCTTCAGGCATCAATGCTTTCACTTGGGCCGAAGAAACCAGCAGGTGAAGCGCAAATCTGGTTTAACTTCCGTTTTAATCCTGGACCTTGTCTAGCTGCCCGGCTCACTTCGATGGGCGGCCAGCTTGGCTCAGCTTCTCTTTCAGGAGTCGTGCCACGGCAGCTCCATCGGCGCGCCCTCTGAGCTCCTTCATCGCCTCACCCATCAGTTGGGCGAAGGCGGCGTCACCCTTGTCGCGCACCAATCCAGAATTCCTAAGCAGCACAGACTCAATTACAGCTCGAATCTTTGACTCGCTGACACGCTCCAGGCCGAGAGACCGTATGGCGTCGTCTATCTCCCTATTTCCTTCGCCCACAGCCTTCAGGACGTCGGGGATTGCTTCCTTGGCGATTCTCCCGTTGGCGACCGCACGCAGCGCGCCGACAAGCACCTCCAGGCCTAGCGCGGCCTCGGGGACGCCTTCCCTTGCGAGCCGGGGGGGCAGGTCCACCAACGCCGATGCGATAACCGATGGCTCGAGCTTGAGCTCCCCGGCCAGGGCCTCGAACTCACCGTCCATCTCTGAGTCGTAGAGCTTCAGCGCCATGTCCTCGCTCAAGCCATAGGTTTGGGCGAGCTTCGAGACGCGCGCGTCCCAGTTCTGGGGAACCATCTTGTCAAGGTCCGCTAGCATTCTCTTCGTAACGCCGATGTTAGGGATGTCTGTCTCGGGGTACATGCGCTGTGATCCAGGCCTTGGCCTCATGTACCTCGTCTCGCCCGCGTCTGTCGCCGCCCTTGTTTCGGCCGGGACCCCGGAGACGGCCTCCTCTAGCCTCTCCACGACTCGGGGGACGCAGGCATCAACCTGCTCGGACATACCGGCCAAGAGGACGATTGCGTCGTTCTCCTCCGCCCCCGTCAACGATCTGAATAGTGCTTCCTCTTCTTGCTGGATTCCTTGATGCTCGAATTCGTCAGAGTGGATCACTCCGCCTAGAGCGTTGGCCCTGGCAACTTCAGCGACCTCCTTCCCGAGCCTGAACCCTGGCGCCGGTTCCCACCCCAAAAGCCCCTTGAGCCCGCGGGCTGTCACGGCGACGACCTTCCCCCCTTCAGATGCCCTGTCCCGAAGGACTCTCGAGCCAGAGTTGCGGGCTGCCTCGGTGACGTCAGTAATGCCACAGGAGATAGCCTTCACCCCTTTCTCTTTGAGCTTCGCTGCAACACTAACTAGCGCAGACTGTCGTGCCCGCTCATACTCGACCACGCGAGGGAGGAGATTAAGCTTCTGCACACCCTTGACCTCAATGACCCTCCCTCCGGACAGGGAAACATTGAGGTCCTGCCGGATCGTCCCGAGGCCTCTGGCCACTTTGCCCGTAGATCTCAGGACCCTTCCTAGGTAGAGGGCGACTTTTCCAACCAACTCCGGGTCCCCCCTGACTGGGTCCAGGGCCACCTCGACGAGGGGGACACCCAGCCTGTCGAGAGCGAAGTGCCTCGATGCGGAGTCTTCGCCTATGATCCTGGCAGCGTCCTCTTCCAGCGTGACAGATTGCACCCCAACCTTCTCGCCTCCGACGTCGATGGAACCTCCGAGCCCGACCACCGCGGTCCTCTGGAATCCCCCCGTGTTCGAGCCGTCGATGACTATTTTTCGCATCACATGGACTTCGTCGATGACATTCGACCCAAGTGTTTTGGCCACCAGGAGGGCCGATTCCAGACCTTCGGAGCTGAGCGGATGCGGAGGCTCCTCGTCTGCCTCGACCAGGCAGGACGACTCCGGACTCCAGAAGTATTTGTTCGATTTCCCCTTCGAGAACTCAAAGACAGCGGCCGGATCGATGCGCCCCGTCTCGCTCTGCGCAGGGCGGAGCCTTCTCTCGAATTGGTACGGGAGGACCTCTGACTTGATGGGAGGGCAGCTGCAGAAAAGCTTGGTGCTGCAAGCCAGCTGCTGATGGATTTCCAACCCGACCAGAAGCCCGCCGGGACCACCGTCTCCTACCAAGTTGTTTGCCCCGGGAAAGTGCGGGTGGTCGTCTCCCCCCCAAGATTCGCCGCCATGAGCTCCTTTGCTTTCGCCACTGTTTTGGTATTGCCGAGGGCCCACATGGCCTTCACGAGTGCCGTCTCTGCTAGCATGTCCTCGAGGGGGAGGACGCCATCGTGGAGGAGGTCCCTTCCTGTATTGTAGACGTTCATGTCAACCCTCCCATTAATGCACTGTGATGTCATGCACACCATGCCCCCTCCCTTGATGAAAGTGCGGAGCTCTGCCGCCACCTCCTTGCTCACGTGTCCTAACCCCGTCCCTTCGATGACGAGCCCCTTCATCCCTGCCCTGCGGGCTGCTGCGACCAGGGAGGCCTTCATAGACGGATAGAACTTCAGCAGGGCCACCCTGTCGTCGAACCTCGTCTTCGGTTTGAAGACTCCTCCCCTCCGGGGGAGCCCTTCGGCCGCGTACTCTATGCCCGCCCTCCCCCAAACGGCCGCCAGGGGCACCCCAACTGAGACAAAGGCGTCGCGCCTGCTGGTATGGTTCTTTCTGACTCTCGTCCCGCCGTGGAAGGCGACCTTGTCGTCGCTCTCCCCCAAGTGCATCGCCAAGTACACGCCCGCGAACTCGGCACGTCCAGCGACAGACACGGCTGCCACCAGGTTCAGGGGGCCATCTGAAGAGGGTCTGTCAGAAGAGCGCTGCGCGCCAACTAGCACCACAGGCACTGGGACCCCGGTCAGCGCGAAGCTCAGCGCCGCTGCGGTGTAACCAAGGGTGTCCGTGCCGTGTGTTACCACCACGCCGTCGACCCCTTCGTCAACCGCCCTCCGAATGCGCTGTGCCAGTTTGGTCCAGTGATTCGGCGTCATGTTCTCGCTAAAAACGTCAAACACGAACTCGGGCTCGACTCGGGCGACCGTCGACAGCTCAGGAACAAGGGAATGCAACTCGGCCGACGAGACAGCGGGGTGCACAGCACCCGTTCTGTAGTCGATTCGACTCGCGATTGTTCCACCTGTGCCCAGAATGAGCACCCGCGGAAGTCCCTTCACTGCTCTCGGGGGCGGCGGGGCGGTAAAGGAAGGCTTCTCTCCCTTCGCCTTCACTCGCGCTCCCTTGAGCCCGGAAAGGCTCAGTCCGACGTTGTAGCCAGACTTCAACTTGAGGACGATATGCTCCCCGTCCCCGTAGAGGTATCTCGGGACGAGGGTCCCGGCCACAGCGCCCCACTGTGTCTGGACCTCAAGGATGTCTCCCACGGAGGCACCTGCTTCTTGGAGGAACCGCAGGGCATCTCCCCTGTATCCCGAGAGGTCGCCCATGCGATAGGAGCCGACCCGGTTCAGTCTTAAAGCTCTATTTGCGGGGACAGCGACAATCTGGAGGCTAAGGCAAAGACGCCGTGGGAGACGGGCATCCAGACTGATAGGAGTCGTTGTATTGGAAAACTGTCCTTCCGTAATACATGCCAAATCCAAACGCCCAGCAACTCAAGGACTCCCAGTTCGGATATGTAGGCTGGTTCTGAGAACTGTTGTAGAAAACAAGCGGTCCGTAGACGACGGTGGGAGAATAGGTTATCGGGGCGAAGACAAAGAAAGCAACCACGAAGACAGCGGCGGTTCCCACTAGCGCCATCGTTCTGCGTCTCATGCCACAGAGGGTAGCGTCATGGGGTGTAAAGTTCTACTCATGAGAACGGCCTAGCGAATTTTAGTGGGTTGGACATATATGTCAACTGCCTCAGAAAAAGGAAGGGAGGGATGTCTACTTCCATTCGTACACTGTGGTGGTATACTCCGTCAGGTCCGAGCTGATGCTTATGTCCAGAACGTAGAGGATGTCGTTGACCCAAGCGTATTTCTGAGAAAGTGTGCTAAATGTCGCTATGCCTACAACATTGTGTCTGTCCGTGCCGTACTTGCCGATGGTGTTCATGTGCCACGGAAGGGATTCTCCATCCTTGGTTACGAATACGCCCTGTCCTGTGCTCCTGGTCGTTTTGGGTCCCTGGACTATGGTGAATGTCGCCATGTTCCTGCCGCTCGAATAGCGACCGAAGCCCTGTGCCTCACCGACAAAGCTAGCTTCGGCGGTCACTCCTTCTGCTCCTATGGACTTGATAGACATCCCAGTGAGTTTGCCCTTTTCCTCCTCTACCTTTTCTCCCAGAGCCATTCTGGGTCGAAAAATCATCAAAGTCTGTTGCGCTATTTACGGGTTGTAGCAGAATCACCGAACGAACCGATTTTGGTGGGGTTTGGCAGGTAGTCGGCTTGGACCTATGCCTTAACCGAGCTGGGATGACCAAACCACGCTGGGAAACGAGACAAGATCGTATTAGCTTACTGCCCCGTCTCGGCCGCGAAGAATACTATGACGAGGTACCTTGTCACCTGGAAGGCTGTAAACGCCAGACTCCCAGAGAACCGGGAAGCTAGAATGAAGCAACAGATAGCACACACAGAGTTGGTACACGAGAGCCTGAAATCCTACGCGCTGAAGGAATGGGGGACCAGCCCTGATGGCCAGAAGGGGTACGCAATGTTCGAGGGAAGCGAAGACGACATGGCTCGAATGGGAACAATGTTCGTCCCATTCTACGAGTTCGACATCTACCCGATCCTTACCGCTGAACAGTGGTTGGGAGTTCTCAAGAGCTCATAGCCTGACCAGCAACGGGGAATCGGCGGCAGAGGTAGCCGCACTCAAGGGGCGCTTTCTAAAATCGGAGTATGGGCATTTTGCCCCAAGGCTGCGGCATTCAGATAGTCCCCCAATTCCTGCCCGTAGAGGCATGAGACGGGGGGCCTGTGGACCTTCGATTCTGGCTCCCTACATTCTCAAAGAACTCTGTCGGGGAGTCTTGGGCGTCCGTACAAAATCGTCATAGCACATGCTGAACGGCCCGAGTATATGATTACAGAAAGCGAATTGGCGGAAAAGTTACGCTCCGGAGGCATGATTCTCAAGGTTGTTGCTTATCCCTGGGGTGTCGAGTTCGAAGCTTACGATCCCTCGGAGATGTCTCGACAAGAAGAGTAGAAGAAAAGGGAAGGAAGAGCCGGCCACGTTCAGCCTCTGTACTCGTCATCCGGCTGAATCATGGACAATGGCGGGTCCCCATCTTAACGAAGTGTGATCCACCCTCTTAGCCCTGTACTTCACCTCGTTGTTACAACCACTCTCTGAATCTCGAAGCATAATTCGGTGCGGGTCGCCTCACTTCAGGCCCCGGCTCATGTAAGGACCGAGGCGCTCGTAGCCCAGCTTGCGATAGTAGTTCCGCGTCCCCACCGCACTCGTTACGAGCAAATTCTTTGCGTCGAAGTCCTCGGCTGCGACCTTCTCCATCCTGTGCATCAAGTCGGCGCCCAGTCCTCTGTGCTGCCATGCGGCGGTCCGCCTCTGTCCCACACGGACAGTTCTCCCATAGACCCTGAGCTCTCTGACGACTACCGAGCGGTGCATCTCAGACCTGTAAGCCTTTGCAGAGGGAACACGCATCCTTACGAATGCAGAGATGACACCGGAGCGCGCGAGTTCGTAGGATCCGAATACTTCCTCGCCATCCGACGCCCTGTACCTCTGCTCAGCGTACTCGAGCGAATCTTCCTTCGATAATGCCTCCGGCTCTCGGAGAACCACTTCCCTGCACCGGATACACTTGCAGGAGTACCCTTTCTCATGTGCCCTGCCCAGGACCAGCTGCCTCAGGTTGCCTTCCCTGACGCCCCCTTCGATCTCGTTCGCTGGTATCTCCCTCTGTATGCGCATAATCCTGTGCCAACTCGGGACGAACCTCTTCATCTCGCTCAGCAATTCGACGACGGTCTCGAGGGAGTAGGGCCGGTATGACCCCCTCTCGAACTGGCGAGAAAGGGGGGTCCCCGGTACGACGAGGGTGGGATACATTTTGGACATGTCTGGCTTGAACGCGTCGTCTTCGAACAACCTGCGAAGATCCTCCAGGTCCTTCTCGGGAGTGGCGCCAGGGAGGCCTGGCATCATGTGGGCGGTCACCTTTAGGCCGGCGTCCCTTGCGACCTGGAATGCGTGTTCGGTGTCCTCCACTGTGTGCCCCCTGTTGCTCTTTGAAAGAACTTCATTCCTGAGGGACTGCACCCCTATCTCCAGCCGCGTGATGCCATAGGATAGCATAAGATCGATGTCTTGTGGCCTGCACCAGTCGGGTTTCGACTCCAGTGTGAGGCCCACGCAGCGGCTGGACGACGATTCGTTAGCCGCCTGTGCCTGTTCAAGGGAGGCAGACGCCGTCCCGTTCAGTCCGTCGTACACGCCCTTGACGAATGCCTTCTGGTATTCGCTTGGGACGGCTATGAAAGTTCCTCCTTCGATTATGGTTTCCACTTTGCTCACCTCGTGCCCGTTGGCGTGATACTTTGCGAGGCACTTTCGCACCTGCAAGACAGGGTCGAACCCAGCTTCCAGGGCGGACCTCATTCCGGGGCTGTGAATGAGGTATGACTGCGGGGTGCCGAAGCGCGGCCCTCCAGGGCAGAAGACGCATGTACCGTGAGGGCAGGCGAAGGGCGCCGAGAACGCAGTGACGACCACTATCCCTGAGGCGCTCCTCCTGGGGTGGACGCGCAGCATCTCCTCGAACCCGGCTCGTGCATTCGGAGAAAGCGAGGCGATTATTTCAGAGTTGGTAAGGTACCTGTCAAGGGCGAATTCCGAAGCCGCACGCTTCTTCAGTTTCTCAAGCTGGGCCCTAGAACCCACTCTGCCTTCGGAGACCTGTTCTGCAACGAAGGCTATCGCTGCCTCTAG
>CAYPSJ010000060.1:0-28976 GCA_964413565.1 uncultured Nitrosopumilales archaeon
AAGTTACAGTCGAAGTCGTTGTAGAAGTGGTGGCGCGCTCACTGAAAGTTCCAATGAAATACCCAGCCCCTGCGCTCACTAGAACCGCTATAACGAGCATGGAGACAATAGCTCCGTTTCTCATAACCTCAGAGGGTAGCCTCAGGGGGTGTAAAGTTCTACTCATGAGAACGGCCTAGCGATTCTGATAGGGTTGGACGAACTCATCCACCATGTGGGTTCTTCTAACTTGACGGTTGATGGGGCAAGTTGTTCTCGCTGTTAACTCGTGGTTGGGCTACTGAGGCATCGGTGGTTCATAGCAGTTCAATTGGAATCGGGGCATATCATATCCCCCAACGAGGACGGTGGTGCCTGTTCCGAAGACCATACAGCCCAACGACCTGTATTCAGAGTAGATTGGCTTGGGTGAACCAACCAGAGGGCTGTAGGCCGTATACCAGTAGATGACGGGAGCAAGGAAGATGAAGGCGACTACAGCAACCGCCGCAACTCCCACGAGTGCCTTGGTTCTTCGTCTCATGCCTCAGAGAGTAGCCTCGTGGAACGTTTAGTTCTACCTGTAAGAACAGTCAACCATCAGAAGCAAACAGCAGTCATGCTGGAAGTCAGAAACACATACTGTCCACCCATGTAAGTTGCCCCGAAACTAAGAAAGTAGAATGACAAGGACGCTAACCCCCAACCGCCTGCAATACAAGGGTCAACAAGCATCCATACGACGGGGACGAAGAAAAAGAAGACCACCGCAACCACAATCACTATCCCAATGGCGGTCTTCGTTCTACGTCTCATGCCTGAGATGGCAATCTCGACTGGATATACGCCTAGTTACCAGAACGGCCCAGGCGATTTCGGTGGGGTTGGAACAAGAGCACCACCACCACGGTTACGTGACGTATTCGATGCTAATCCACGCATGTTGAGGCGCTATGGGCGCATTGCTTCCAACCTCGACCGTTACGACGCCCGGAAGAACTGGAACGAGTGGCGGGAGATAACCGTTGATGGTGGGAGAAAAGAAGGTCTCGCAAATCCCAAGCCAAGTGTAGCATGCGGGGAATGAGGTCTGCACCGTCACGAATGCGTCTGTTGTGATGTTGCTTCTGATTATCAGGTATCCGGCGTATTTCGCGGTGAAGTTGAGAACGAATGTCATGTTTGGCCCCGAATAGGGCGTCCCCGGTATCACAGGCCAGACGGTTATGGCCTTGTTCGAGACCAGTATAGTGGAATTCTGCATCTCTAGGGAGAGTTGAAGGAGCCTAGACTGCGCTCCCATGGATTCAACTGTGGCGTTGAGTGCACTGATGCTCGTGCGCAGGTTATTGTTCTGAGCTGTCATGCTGGATATGTTCGACTTCACAAGTGCAATCTCCTGCTGAAGGGATGAGACCTCCCGCTGGGCGCTGGTGTTCTGGCTGCTCAACTGCTCGTTGTTCGCGACTTGGTAGGCTACCACGCCGATGAGAATCAGGTTCCCTAGGAGGAGCACGCCGATGAGAGCGTTTCGTCTTCCCCTAGTCATAGTAGACCACCGTGACGGAGGCGCTTACCGAGTAGTTGTTGTAGTTCCCGAGTTCGATCTGGACTGGGCCGGTGAGCACCGGGATGAGGACGGAGTCTCCGGGGAAGAGATAGGGAGACGCCCCCGCGGCACAGAACAGTTTCTCTTCGCTGCAGATGACCGGGTTGCTCCAGACACTCACGTACATCTCGCCCACCTTAGGATTGGCGGTGACGGTGACCACCACATATCCCGGATACTTGGCCGTGAAGTTCACCACTGATACTGTCGGCGGATATGTTGACAGGTTCGCTCGACCTCCCACTGTAACCGCCTCGCTGCTGACGATTACCGTTCGATTCGAGAGGGAGTGGAATGATTCGAGCAGACGGGTAGGTGCCTGTAAGGAGGAATTCAGTTCCACTATACGGTCAGCAAGGTTGGCGTTGTTTGTTAGGAGTTGGTCGTGTTGAGACTCCAGGTTTGAGAGCTCAGAGCCCAAAGCAGACAGGTTCCCCTCTAGACTGGTTGAACTCGATTGGAGGCTCGAGCTGGAAGACACGAGAGAGTTGTTCTGCCCAACGAAGTAAACGCTCACCCCTCCTAGGAGCAACATTAGTAGGACGAGTGCTATGATGAGGAAACTCGTTGTCCTATTCCGAACACGAGACGGCGCTGAGGAACCGCTCAACTCGATAACATCATCTTGTTATGATGTCGTCGTGGCTAAAAAACAGTGCTTACCGTTCCCGTGCCTGAGAATACTCTGCGTGCAAGGAAAACAGCCTAGCGATTTTGGTGGGGTCGGCACCGGGGTCAGTTGGTTTCGGTGCGATTCACCAATCTACAGAGTAGTCATAGGGGTTACTGGGAGAGAAGTCGTTATGCAGCATAATCCCTCCCGCTCCCAAGTAGTAATGACTGACGGACACCCATCCAGAGATGGGAGGCCCGTTGTCGACGCCTGAAGAACCACCGGGATACCTAGGAACATAGATGACAGGGACGAAGTACACGAATGCTAGGATAACAACCATCGAAGCGCCGACAAGTGCGGCCTTGGTTCTTCGCTTCATATCACTGACTTGTGTGTCCTCGAGATATACGTCTACTTACCAGAACGGCCCAGCGATTTTGGTGGGGTTGGAATCCCCTTTCCTCGATCCTGCAGACCTCCCAGAATTCGGTAACCCTCCCTGTGCCCGCCTGCAGGAATATCGTAAGGCGTCCACTTTCAGTCGACGCCGAATGGCCCAACAAGAGCTGAGGCACTCTTTCCGGTCGGGATAACAGTGGCCCTGATTCTATCTTGGGCCCTCTCCAGCGACACAGGGGTGCTCACCAGTTGCGCAACGGTCCTCCCTCCTATCCACACATCACGTCCTACGCCGAAGGTGACCCTATTAGTGAGGACGTACGCTCTGCCGTTAAGGTAGGCGTCCCGTGCCATTTCGCTGAGGTGGACGTCCAGGGCACCCTGCCTGCTCGACAGGTTGCTTCTGCCCGGGAGGTCGAGCGAGAAGTTGCGCGTCAACGTGTCGACTATCACGAGTTTACAGGCGGAAGTAGCGGGGCGCGAACCCATTTTCCTAACCGCTTCCATCTGTTCAGAAAATGAGTCGGACCTAGCGTAGACTATCTTTTCGAGCACGCCCTCTATTTCCCATCCCCTCGTCTTTGCAATCTCCTCGATTCTTTCGGGCCGAAAGGCCCCTTCGGTGTCGATGTAGAGCGACCTCATGCCGCCTCGGGCTGCGACCAGGGCGGCCTGCATGGCAAGCTGCGTCTTACCACTGTTGCTCTTTCCATAGAGCTCGGTGAGGGTCCCGGCTCTGTAGCCACCGCCCAACAGTTTGTCGAGGGCGGCGGAGCCGGTCCCGTGGAAAGGAAAAGAGGAGACGCGCCTCACCGAGTCTCCTGCCGTTTCCAAAGACCTCGCCGTTTTGTCCCCGACCCCCGCTTTCAATTTCGTTTCATCACCGATGTCTTTTTAACTGTGATTCGAAGCCCTGCGCAAAAGTTCCGAAGTGAATCCTCAACCTCCTCAGCAGACCAAAAGACCGCTCAGCGTACTTCAGAAGGCAATCAACAAGTCGGTGTCCGTGAGGCTGAAGAACGAGATCGAGTACAAGGGAAAGATGTCGAACGTCGATCCATACATGAACGTCATCCTTGTGGACGCAGAGGAGTCAGAGAACGGGGCCAAGGTCGCCAACTACGGCAAGGTTGTCATCCGGGGGAACAACGTCCTCTACGTGAAGATAGAGGATAGGCTCTAGGGGGCCCCGAGTCGGTGCAGAGGTCGCTCCACGTAGAGGAGATAAGTGGACACAGTGTGCAGGATTTTGACGTAGAAATAGTCGAGCGGAAGGGGAAGGGGCATCCGGACAGCCTGGTGGACGGAGCTTCCGAGGCCGTCTCTCTGGGTCTCTGCGATTACTACATCAAGAACTTCGGGGCAATACTACACCACAACGTAGACAAGGGCATTCTCGTCGGCGGCAAGTCCGAGCCGAAATTCGGCGGAGGCACGGTCATCGCGCCCATCTATCTGATGGTGGCAGGGAGAGCCACCGAGCTCGTTCCATTCGAGGGCAAGAACGTCGAGGTCCCCGTGGGGGAGATCGCATTGCATTCGATTAGGAGCTTCATCAAGGAGACCATGCGGTTCCTCGACCCAGACGAGGACATGATCATAGACACGAAGATCAAACAAGGCTCCCCTGATTTGGTTGCGGTTTTCATGAGGAAGGGGGTCATGCCTGTTTCCAACGATACATCCATAGGGGTCGGGTACGCGCCGCTCACGCCGACAGAGGAAATTGTCCTCAGTGCAGAGAAGCTTCTAAACTCTCCCGCCTTCAAGAAGAAGTATCCAGAAGTCGGCGAAGACGTCAAAGTGATGGGCATGAGGCTCGGGAAAAGACTCGAAACGACCGTCGCCGCAGCGATGGTGAGCGGGAAGATTCCAGACGCCAGCCATTATGTCAGCGTGATAACGGACGTGGGGGAGGAGCTGGAGAAGCTCGCTTCAAGCTCGAAGCTAGATGTGAGCTTCAAGCTGAACGCGGCTGACAACCCCAAACACGGAGAGTTTTATCTGACAGTGACAGGCACGTCCGCGGAGCAGGGGGACGACGGGAACACGGGGAGGGGGAACAGGGTGAACGGGCTTATCTCTCCCATGCGCCAGTATTCGATGGAGGCCACGGCGGGGAAGAACCCGGTGAACCACACCGGCAAGATCCTCAACGCCCTGGCTGTGCTCACCGCCAGGGAGATAGTGAAGAAGGTCCCGAAAGTGAGGGAATCTTACGTGCGAATCCTTAGCAGGATCGGGAATCCCATCGACCAGCCCCTCATCGCGAGTGCTGCAGTCGTGATGGAGAAGGGAGCCCGCCTTTCTTCGGTGAAAGGAGACGTCGAGTCGATTTTGGACGACTCGCTGGCGAACATAAGAAGGGTGACGAATCTAATCCTGCAGAAAAAAGTAGAACTATTCTAGAGCCCCCGTTTTCCCGCTGACGTACTGGAAGACCTTGTCAGGGTCTGATTCGACCCCGTAGGCTCTCCCAAAGAAGGTGGTCACCGCCTTCACGTCGTGCGTCAGCAGCTCGGAGCTGTTAGGGTGTCCGGATGCTACCGCCTGAGGCCAGTCTATCAACCAGATCGAAGCCCCGTTTGTCAGAATATTGTACTCGCTGAGGTCTGCATTGACTAGACCGGCCCGGACATATGCGGTGCGCATGGACTCCAAGATTGTCTTCAGGGCACTCTTCGGGTCCTCAAGCTGCGGCCTCTGGGACAGGCGTACACCTGACAACTCCTGCAGCAATACGGTGCTACGGCTGTATGCCACCGCCTTCGGGAACGTCGGGCCGAGGCCCTCCAACCTGCGGAGCGCGTGATACTCTCGCTTCGCTGCATCGTAGTTTGCTGTCATCCAGCTCCTGAACTCGGCGCTCTCCCTGACCCGCTTCTTTCTGATGCTGGTGAAGCTGATCCTCCCAATTTTGTAGAGTTTCAGCGCGTAGACCGTCCCCTCCTCGGTCAGTGCTTCGTAAACGTCCGACTCCTTTCCTTTCGCGATGATTGCTCCCAGGGCAAAGATCAGGTCCTTCTTCACGTAGTCCTTCAGGGCCATGACCTCCACCCCCTCGCGGGTAAGCACGTACCCCTGGCCACGCCGTGATGCGAGCCCTTTCTTCTCCAGCGCGTCTGTGGCGAACCTGACCCTGTCGAGGGGGAGGCGGCTCATGCGGGAAAGTCTCCCCACGTCGGGGGTGCCGTAGCCTGCCGTCGATCTTTCGAGGCCAGCGAGCGTCCGCCACTCCTCATCCTTCAGCGACTTGAGCACTCTGGCAGCGTTTTCTGTGGTCGACACAGACCGGTCTGACGCGCCGTTGCTGGCCGACGCTATATCAAATCATGCCATTCTGCAGTGCGTCGAGGAAGAGTTCAGCGAAGCCCTTCGCGCATTGCACGGTGGTAGGCGGGCCAGTACTCGTCGGGACCAGGAGAGTACTGCTCCTGCTTCTTTCCGGCTCGCACGAGAATCAGGCCCCTCCCGGCCCTCACTTCGCCTATCTCAGCTACGACGAGACCTGCGTCCGAAAACGTGTCTTCCAGTACAGCGACGCTCCTTCTGCCGCACGTAAGAATCAGGGCGCCCTCCCCCATCGTCCGAAGTGGGTTCAAACGGAAGGCGGTGCAGACCCCTCTAGCTTCGGGCGCGACCGGTATCTTATCGGTATCCACAACGAATGACTTACTACAGGCAGCCGCCATCTCGTCCATCGCCCCGAGTACTCCCCCCTCTGTGGCATCGTGCATCGAACTCACTTTTCCTTCGCCCAGACCGACTGATGCTGCCGTCAGTGCGTCCTTGACCGTCGAGCACGAAGCGACGAGCTCTCTTGCCTTCGCAGCGGGTGAATCTCCCAGCGCCCTCCGTGTGAACCGGGGAAAGGAATTCGCCAAGGAAGCGGTTGCTTCAATAGCCGCCCCTTTCGTCATCAGAATGAGGTCCCCCTTGCGCGCCATTGAGGCGTCTACGTAGGATCCCCTTTCAGTTAACCCGAACATGGTCCCTCCCCCAATCACGGTGAAATCAGCTCCTGGGTACGAGCCCGTGTGCCCCGCAACAATTGAAACCCCTAACTCTTCGCACGCACTTCCCACATTCTCTAGGTAAGACACTCTGTCCGAGGAGTTCATCCCGGCGGGGAAGTTGAAGGTGAAGGATGCGTATTCTGGACTGGCACCCGACGTCGTATAGTCGGAGGCGATGAGATGAACGCTCAGCCAGGCCGACATCCTTGCGCCCAGCGCGGGAATCATTGAAACCGGGTCTGCCGTCAGTATCATCACCGTACCTCCTGGAAGGGAGAGCGCCGCATTGTCCAGGCCCCTTCTTGGGCCCTGCAGAACCTGACTTCGTCTGGCTCCGAGATTGCGATAAACGACTTCCATGACGTCGTTGGACACTTTGCCGTAGGGCTCCATTTTCCTGCGGGGTCCAAGTAGCAAGGATTCTCCCCTCAGAGCCTCACGAGGGTGATCCTTCTGCCGACCAGGATGGATATCACGAAGGCGCTTATGAAAAACTCAGGCACGAGGTAACTCGCGTTGTAGATGGCGGAGTAGAGGGCGGGGCTCTCGCCGGCCGGAGCGTAGCTCGCGAAGAAGATGAGGCCGGAAAAGAAGTGGCAGACGAACCTGGCGAATATGCCCAGGGCAACCGCAGCCACGGACAGGGAGACAGGGGTCAGACCCCCTCGGTTCCGGGGGCTGTTCACCCGGCCGCTGAAAAGGCCCGCCAGCCCGAGCGCTCCGTATGCGAACGGGTAGTCGAGCAGGAACTGAATAGGGTTGTAGATGAAGGGCTCGAAGTACACATCGATAATTCCGAACACTGCGCCCGCCGCCATCCCCACCTTCACGCCCCTCCTCAGGGCGAGGAAGAGGATTGGGACCATCGCCCCAAGCGTAACCGTCCCCCCCTCTGGCATTGTGAAGAGCTTGATCGAGTTGAGGACTGTAGCGAGCGCTATCATGATGGCCGATTCTGCGAGTATCCTGAGCTGGTATGGCCTCGGCTTGGCGGCTTCCACGACGGCGGACATCGGGGGTGACTCGCCGGGCACGAAGTAGGGTCGGATGTCAGGCCTTATAAACGGCCCAATAAATCACTTATCACCAATGCACCCTCCCGACGAGTTAATGGTCGGCGAGTTCCTCCCTTCGGTCAGACTACTGATAGCGAGGGAACTCCGGAGCCAGGGTTTGTCGCAGGGCAGGATTGCAACGGCACTCGGCGTGACCCAGGCCTCGGTCAGCCTCTACCTGGCTTCCTCCCCCGAGAAGGCGTACTCATCCCTGGAGGCCTTCCATGTTGCCAGAGAAGAAGCGGACAGGTACGTGACCCTCCTGGCAGAGGATGCGAGGAGACATGCATCCTACGCAGTAGAGACGCTGGGTAGGATCTGGACCAGCCTCCTTGGTCGAGGATTGGTCTGTGACGCTCACAGACAAGAGCACCCGTCATTGGCAGATTGCGACTATTGCATGAGGGCCTTCGGGGCCCAGCGCGAGAGGAACAGGGAGGCGATAGCTGAGGTGTCCTCGGCTGTGAAGGCTATCGAAGCTTCCACTACCTTCGTCGCCGCCATGCCCGAGGTCTCGGTGAATCTCGCTTGCGTTTCGGGCGATTCCAGCCTCGCTCAAGACGTTGTCGCGGTGCCAGGCAGAATAGTGAAGATAGGAAAGACCGCTTGGGCCATTCGACAGCCAGAGTCTGGAGCTTCGGGGCACATGGCACAGATGCTGCTGCTTGTGAGAACGAGGAAGAGGAACTGCCGAGCAGTCGTGAACCTAAGGTACGACAACAGGATGGCCAGAGTCTTGAAGAAGCTTGGCCTCAGAATCCTCGAAATCGGTGACTATCCAGAGACGAAGAACGGAGATCCCACCATAGACGCTCTGCGCACGAGACTTGCAGAGACAAGGGGCGGCTTCGACGCGATCGTGGACAGCGGTGGCAGGGGGATTGAGCCAAACGTCTACTTCCTGGGCAAGGGTGCCATGGAGGCCGCTCAGCTAGCGGTTAGGGCGTCCGAGTTGTATTCAGCGGCTTAGCGGCCTGACCTTCTCCAGTTCCCTTTCGGCACTCTTGGCCCTTGTTACGCACGCGGCCAAGAATGCTACGTAGATTGGTTCTGGCCTTTCAGGCCTGCTGATGTACTCAGGGTGGTACTGGGTCGCCATGTAGAAAGGATGGCCCTCAAGCTCCAGTATCTCTGCCCTCCTGCCGTTGTCGCTGAACGCCGTGTATCTCATACCATTCTCCTCTAGGCTCTTGAGGTACTGCTGGTTCAGCTCGTACCTGTGCCTATGCCTCTCTCTGATCTTCCCAGTCTTGTATATGTCGAAGGCCCTGCTTGGTTTCTTGATGAAGACGTCATGGCCCCCGAGCCGCATGGTTCCCCCTAGATCGGTGACAACTCGCTGCTCCGGGAGCATGTCGATCACCGGATAGGGCGTATCGGGGTCAGCTTCAGTTGTATTGGCACCCTTCAGTCCCAGAACATGCCTTGCGAATGAGACGCTTGCTAGCTGGAATCCGTAGCACAACCCTAGGAAGGGGATCTCTGCCACCCTTGCCTTGTTCGCTGCGGCTATCTTGCCTTCGACCCCTCTGCTCCCGAATCCCTGAGGGAGGACCACGCCATCGTAGGCGTCCATCAGGTCAAGTTTCGTCTCGTCTTTCTCTATCTCTTCCGACTCTATCCATGAAATCCGCGTGCTCGCGCCGTTTATCGCGCCGGCCTGCGACAGCGCTTGGTTGACACTGACGTAGCTATCGGCGAGGTTGGCATACTTTCCCACCATCGCGATGCGGACAGCAGTGCGGTGGTCAACGAACCTCTCGGCGACCGCGTTCCATGCCCTCATCTCCAGCCTCGTCTTGAGTCCGAACTGCTTCCGGATGGGCTTGAGCACCCCCTCTCTCTCGAGAAGCCTGGGCACCTGGTAAATGCTCTCCACGTCCGGGTCAGAGATTACGCTTTCGATGGGGACGCTGGTGAATAATGCGATTTTCTCTTTCGCCTCAGCCGGGAGGACCCTGGTGCCGCGTATCACTATGATGTCAGGCTGAATACCTATTCTGCGCATCTCCTGGACACTGTGCTGGGTGGGCTTGGTCTTCATCTCCCCGACCACTGCGAGCTCAGGCGCGAGGCTCACGTGCAGGAACAGGGACCGGGAAGAGCCCTCTTCAATCCTCATCTGCCGGAATGCCTCGAGGAACGGAAGGCTTTCGATGTCCCCCACTGTCCCTCCGCACTCCACGACCAACACTTCCACATTCTCTTTCTCCCCCAGCTCTCTGATCCTTCGTTTGATCTCGTCGGTGATGTGCGGTATTATCTGAACCGACTTGCCCAGAAACCGCCCCCTTCTTTCGTCGTCAATGACCTTCTTGTATATCTGACCTGTAGTGATGTTGTTTGCCTTGGTCATGTCCCTGTTCAGGAACCTCTCGTAGTTTCCTAGGTCCATGTCTGTCTCGCCTCCATCGTCCGTCACGAACACTTCGCCGTGAGTGTAGGGGTTCATGGTGCCCGCGTCGAAGTTGATGTAGGGGTCAATCTTCAGGCATGTGACCTCTACTCCCGAGAGCTGAAGGAGCTTGGCCACGGAGGAAGTGATTATGCCTTTGCCGAGCCCCGACATTACTCCGCCGGTGACGAAAAGATACTTCGGCACATAATGTCGGATTGGCTTTCGTAATTAAGCGTTCCGAGATGTCGATCTACTCGGAGACCTGCTGAGTTATCACAGCCAGGTCGGACACATCGACCAGCAGCTTGCTTACCCTGTCGAGGGCGGCCAAGGTCTCCGCAGTCTCGGCCCCGTCGTCCGTCGGTAGCTTGGCTATGGCGGTCAGTTTCTCCGCGATTTCTTGGGCGAGTCCGCCAACCTGCCTGTTGATGCTCATCTGTTTCCTAGCCCGTCTCGATATGAACCCCTGGGTCGCCAGGTCATTCATGGCCGTAAGCTTGGACACGCAAACCGAGTACTCCTTAGCCAGCCGTCCCGGGCTTGCCCAGTCGTGTAACTTGTGTGAAAGGTCGGTGATGGCATCCCCTATGCTCTCCAGAAAGCTGGCAAGCACCCTGTAGTCTAGGAGGTCCACCGGGGAGAGGCCGTACCGCTCGGAGACCTCTGGCCTCACTATGGCCGCCCGTGTGGCGCGGACAAGAAGGAAATAGAGCCTGTCTACTTCGTCGTCACGCTCTCCGACCAAGCCCAGAAGTTTCTTGTCCCCCTTCACCAGGCCCTCCGCCGTGTCCTTTAGCATCCCGTCCAGGAGACCTGACATCCTCAGGACTATCTTCTCAGGTATGATAGCGGTGGGTTCGAGGAGAAACTGCATGGTCATGCGCTTGGAGTCCTCGTCCATGATCTCCAGGCCGACAAGCCTGCCAATGGTTGCCTTGATCGAGGCCCTGTCCTCCCTCGATATCACCCCGTTCCCTACGACCTTGATGACATCATACCCGAGGAGGTAGGCTCCTGTCACGTCGTTGGTGACCTGGCTAAGGTCATCCCTAGGGTATTCTATGGTGATTTGCTTGGGTTGCTCCTCGCCACCCTCGAATGGCTTGATCAGTAGCTTGCCGCCCGGCAACTCCTCTACCGAAAGGGTGTCCCCTTTCCTGACGCCGTTCTTCCTTACCCAGTCCTTGGGGAGCGAGACGAGGATTGTTCCCTCCCCCATCTCGATTGCCTTTCGCGCAGGCACGTCTCTATAGAACGGGGCTATCTCTATAACTCTTACATTCTACTCCGCAACGTCGACCGGTCCGCTCCCCAGGAGCCCGAGGAGGTCAGGAGTCCCGATTTCGAAGACGGAGTTTGGCGTGCCCGCGGCGGCCCAGACGCGCCGGAACCTCGTCAATGAAGCATCCGCTAGAACCGCGACGCCTTGGCCGTGCGGGAATGGTGGAACGCCCCCTATGGGGAAGCCGGTCCTGTCCCTGACCTCGTCGGCTCTCGCGACGCGCAATTCCGCGCCCATTACCCTCGCAAGCTTGGCGCCGTCCACCTTCTTGTCACCAGAGATGATCACGACCACGGTCTTCTCGCCCACGAAGACGACGCTCTTCGCTATCTCTGCTACGCTGCACCCGAGCGCCCGCGCTGCGAGCTCGGAGTTCTTTGTGCTCTTATCAAACTCCCTAAGTTCGTACTTCGCTCCGGACTTTGAGAGGTACTCGGAGACACGCCCCTGGCTCCCCACTCCCAAGACCTACTGCGCCGGCTGGGCGGGCTTGTTCACCTGCTTATTGACAGCATCGGCTAGATAGTGCCCCCGGAGCGTGACTCGTGCTTCCGTCACACCGGGTACCGAAAGTAGACCCGCCTTGATGTCGCTTGCAATTTTGAGGGCGAAGATCGGTGGGCAGAAGGGGGCTGTCAGGTGAAACTCCAGTTCGACTGAGCTGCCCGTGACTGTCATGTGGTCTATCAGCTTGAGGTCCGTTATCGGCCTTCCCAGTTCCGGATCCATTATCTTGGACATCGCCTCAGTGATTGCAGATTCCTGAACTGCGGACAAACTTTCGGTGAAAAAATGTCAACTGCTTATTTATCCGTTTAGCCCCCCGCTCGCCTCGAACATTTGTCACTGTTGTCTTCATTCTTTGCCTTCGACCCTGCCCTCTTTGCTGGAGCCTTCGCCCTTCTGTTTGCAGTCACCGACGCCGTGGGGACGGTCCCGATATTCCTGACTCTGACCTCTGGTTTTCCCGATGCCCGTAGGAGGATTCTCAAACATGCCATCGTCATTTCTACGGCAGTCCTGATAGTCTTCTCTCTTTTCGGTTGGCTGATATTCGACATCTTCGGTATTACTCTTGACGATTTCCGCATTGCTGGAGGGATTATCCTCTTCGTGGTTGCCGTCGACCAGCTCATGGGAGGGGACGTCAAATCAAAGGGGCTACAGCCTTCTGACATCGCCGCATTCCCCCTCGCCACTCCCCTCTTGGCTGGACCTGGTGCCATCTCAACTGTCATAATCATCTCCGGGCCCCCGTATAGCCCACTCCTCGCCCTGATCGTCATAGCTTGCAACACAGCCCTCGCTTACGTAATACTTGCAAGCTCCGATGGCGTGAGAAAGGTTCTAGGAGCGAACGGGACGACCGCCCTGTCCCGGATTACGGCACTTCTAATCGCAGCTCTCGCAGTTTCATTCGTTGTCAGCGGGATTTCAAACATAGTCACATCTCTTAGGTGAAACAGTTGGTGACCGCAGTCCACATCAGAATCAGAGGCCTCGTGCACGGCGTCTCCTTCCGGTCAAGCATGGCGCAGCTGGCATCAGACCTCGGAGTCAGGGGCTGGGTCAGGAACCTACCAGATGGGACGGTAGAGGCTTTCCTGGAGGGAGACGAGAGAAGGGTGAAGAGGATAATCGACTGGGCGAAGTTCGGTCCGCCGCGTGCACGCGTGGACAAGCTCGAAGTAGAGCCGGCGACGCCGAGGAACCATAGGGATTTCCGAATTCACGGTTGACGGCGCGGGAGGGCTACAGGCTCAGTTGCTCCGATATGAGTTCCAGCGAGCGGCGAGCCCCGGGTCCGAAAGTGCTGCTATCACCTCATCCCCGAACTGGCTTGCCGTGGCTCCGTCCTGTCTGCCGGTGATTATGGCCTTCCTGTCATAGATAGAGCAGGTGTCAAGGGCCATCGCGAGTCTCCTACTCTGCTCGATCATACCCACGTGTTCCAGCATCATGACCGCCGCCCTCATCAAGCTGAGCGGGTCTGCGTACGCCCCCCTTCCCTCGGTGATCATCCTTGGGGCCGAGCCGTGGATGGCTTCGAACATACCAAACCTTGCCCCGATATTGGCGCTCCCGGCGGTTCCCACACCCCCCTGGAGCTCCGCCGCCTCATCCGTCACAATGTCTCCGTAGAGGTTGGGGAGAACCACTACCTCGAACTCCCTTCTCCTCTTGGGATCGATGAGCTTCGCGGTGAAGACGTCAATGTACCATCCATCCCACTTGATATCGGCAAAGTCTGTCGCCACCCTCTTTGCAGTCTCCAGAAACAGGCCGTCTGTGGTTTTCACTACGTTTGCCTTGGTCACCACGGTCACCTTCTTTCTCCCCGTCTTCCTGGCGTGCTCGAACGCCAGGCGGATGATCCTCTCCGCGCCAGGCCGCGTTATCACCTTGAAATCGAGGGCCAAGTCAGGGGTCACCATCATCCCCCTGCTTCCCAGCATGTACTCTCCTTCCGTGTTCTCCCTGAAGAAGACCCAGTCGATCCCCTCGGACGGGACCCGGACGGGCCTGACGTTGGCGAAAAGGTCGAAAGCCCTGCGGATGGCGATGTTGGCGCTCTCGATGTTGGGCATGCCGCTCCCCTCCTCGGGGGTGGTTGTCGGGCCCTTCAGCAGCACGTGGCACTTCTTGATTTCCATCAGAACCTCATCCGGCAATGGCTTCATTTGCTTGATTCTGTTCTCTATGGTGAGCCCTTCGATTTGCCTGATCTCGACTCTACCTGAGTTGATTTCCTGCTTCAGCAAGAGCTGCAGAACTCGTGTGGTTTCCTTCGCGATGATCGGGCCGATGCCATCGCCGCCTATGACCCCCATCACAAGCTTCGGGAGCTTAGAGTAGTCGATCCACTCGACCGGCTTGGAAATCCTCTCCACCCGCTCGACCTGTTCCCGAAGTATGTTGCGGATTCTGCTAACTGCAGCTTCGTACGGCGCCTCCGCCTGAGACATTCTAGTGCGCCCTTTTCGCTACTCCATTAAAACGTGCTCTCCCCAGAGAATCGAGTCCTATTTCCCGGAGACAGTTGGCGGGGCACTCTTTCTGCGGGATAGGGCACGAAGTACAGGAATCGCGACGAACGTGCCAAGTATGGTGAACGCGATGCGTTCTGGTGGGTATGCGTAGAAGATTAGATTCCAATTCGCGTCAAGGGCTCCCGGTGTGAGCAGGGCGTTTATCCTTCCGAGAACGTTTTCGTACACAATGCTCCCTGCGATGTGCCCGGCCATGGTAGACGCGAAGACCGTCGCAGCGACGAACGCAGGGTGCAACCTCCCGATCTTCCTTCGAGCTTCAAGGACGAGGGCTGCAGCAAGCACGACGATGGATAGCGCATGCATCCAGAAGAACGGCACCGAGACGCCCCCGACTTGGACGATGTCAAGCGAAAGAGGGTCCGACGCATACCAGAGCAGCAACAAGATTGGAAAAGCGATGGCCGCCTTTCTCTTCCCTGTGAAGACGAGCCCAGCCAGCAGGGCTGATGCGAGGTCAGGCACGAAGTCAAGGAAGTCGAATACAACAGGCTTCCCGAAGGCGAAGTCCACGAAGTTCCCCAACACCATCGAAAGCCCGCCCGCCACTGGGCCGAAGATCATGCCTGCGAGTGGGCTTACGACTTCCCTGAAGGTCAGGAAGCTGTTGACGCCGATGTACGCAGACACGGGGAAGAGCCCCAGAATCGCGTACGTTACCGCGAAGAGGGCCGCGCTCGCCACGAAGTAGGAGCGCCGGCCGACGCGAAGCAAGTAGGCGTGCTCTTCTCAGAACGGACTTAACACTTTCACCGCCGCCCCTCTCCCGGGAATCGGAACGCGCTAACGTTTTTAGCGCAACCCGGTCGGACGTGCCTCAATGGCGGCTCCCGACAAAGACACCAAAAGGACAGCGGAGCTGAAGCTCTGGCTCGAGCAGAGGATCGCCGAACTCGAGGAGGAGTTGGAGCGCCTCAGGGAGACGCTCAGCTACGTTGACAACAGCCTCAGAGCGTCCACATTCAAGCAGGCTAGCGATATGATGTCAGAGTCGAAGGAGGCACCGGAGGTGAGAGAACTGAAGCGCGACAAGGGCGGCCAGGTGGTTGCCACGGCGTCTATCACGCCGGACACTGTTGCCATAGAGCCGAACAGCGGGGTGGTGTTGAAGACCTCCACGCCTCCCTTCAAATCATTCCTGATGGGGAAGATACTCCAGGGGATGAAGACGAAGGACGAGGAACTGGTAGGTTCGAGCAAGTTGGCAAAGGGGATGGAGCTCCGCTTCGATGTCGACGAGGCCAACGGAGCAATAGTCAAGCTCGTAATAGAGAACTACAGGGACAAGGCCAGGCTCAATGAGATTCTGAGCACCGTCTCATGGACGTTCTCCCGGATGCTGGAGAAGTAGCCACTCCCCGCGATGCCTTCTGTCCGCGACCATCTTTGCGAACGCTCGAATGAAATCCAGGAGTGCCCTCGTAATCACGTGACAGCCATGCTTGAATACGCAATCGAATTTGCGGTCAATTCTACTTCAGAATCTTGATGCTCTTCACGACCTTCAGTCCGTTCAGCTCTTCCATGGCCTGTCCCGTCAGCTGCCCCCCGACCACTAGGGTCATCTTCGCGTCGGGCACCATCTCGGGGTCCTCGGCCATGGCCTGCCTTACGACCATTCCATGCCGCGACAGGATTTCCGCGACCTCGGCCATGACACCAGGGGACTCTGGGTCCGCCTCCACCACCACGGCTGTGTATCCAAGCAACGAGACAAGGTCGACCAAGCTCGTCCCGAGAGGCTTTGTCTTGGAGAAGATTGAGTAAAGATACTGACTCTTGCGGATCTGCTCAGCTGTCTGCTTGACTACCCTTCTGTCTACCCCCACTGCGCGAGAAACTGCCAGGTAATCTACCTCGACGTCGCCGACATACAGCTTCAGGTCGTCAGAAACCCGCATGCCGCACTCGATCATCTTCCGGACCACAGCGGGCCTGACTACCTGCCTCTCGAACTCAGCTCTTATCCTTGGCCACACGAAATCATGTACCGAAATGAGCTTTTTTGAGCGTTTCTCCACATTTCCTTCGTAAACCCTATGCACAATAATGTTCACGATTGCATTTATCTGTCATAAAGCCGGGTCCTTCCATGAATACGACTCAGTTCAAGTCCGTACTATCACAGGACAAGCTGCCACACAACTACTACAACATCCAGCACGACCTTCCCGAGCCGCTCCCGCCTCCCCTTGACCCAAGTACAATGCAGCCCATGGCACCTGAACCGCTGCTCCGCCTCTTCGCAAGGGAGTGCGTGATGCAGGAGGTCTCGACACAGGAGTTCATCCCCATCCCAGAGGAAGTCAGGGAGGCCTACCTCCGCCTCGGGCGGCCGACGCCCCTCTACAGGGCGACCAGGCTCGAAGAGAAACTCAAAACGCCGGCCAAGATCTTCTACAAGCGAGAAGACCTCAACCCGGCTGGGAGCCACAAACCCAACACGGCCATCGCCCAGGCCTATTACCACAGGAAGGAAGGAACGGAGCGGCTAACGACCGAGACGGGCGCAGGGCAGTGGGGGAGCGCGCTGGCGCTCGCCGCGGCACTCTTCGACATCGACCTTACGGTCTACATGACCAGGAGCAGCTACGATCAGAAGCCATACAGGAGAACTCTGATGGAGGTCTATGGTGCAAAGGTCCATCCTTCGCCCAGCTCGAGGACGAGTGTTGGCAAGAAGTTCCTCGAGAAGAACTCTGACCACCCTGGGAGCCTTGGCATAGCCATAAGCGAAGCAATTGAAGACTGCGTCACCCACGACAACACCAAGTACGCCCTAGGGAGCGTGCTCAACCACGTCCTCACCCATCAGTCAGTGATCGGCCAAGAGGCCAAGCTCCAGATGGAGGAGTTCGACGAAATTCCCGATTACATCGTTGGGTGCATCGGCGGAGGGAGCAACTACGCGGGCCTCGCCTATCCCTTCATGAGAGACAAGCTCCGCGGCACAAGCGAATCGGAGTTCGTCGCTGTCGAACCAAAAGCAGTCCCCTCAACCACACGCGGCTCATACAGGTACGACTTCGCAGACACGGCGGAGACGACACCTCTCCTGAAGATGCACACAGTCGGTCACTCCTACCAGTGCCCACCAATCCATGCCGGAGGTCTGAGGTACCACGGCAAGGCGCCGTCCATGTGCATGCTCATCGACAAGGGGTTCATGCGCAGCGTTGCCTACTCCCAGAACGAGATGATGGAAGCGGGTATCCTTTTCGCGCAGACAGAGGGAATAGTGGCGGCTCCCGAGTCCAACCACGCCATCAAGGCCACAATCGACATCGCGCTCCAGTGCAAACAACGTAACGAGCCCAAGACAATCCTCTTCAACCTCAGCGGCCATGGCCTGCTCGACCTGAAGGCCTACGAAGACAAACTCTGCGAAAGACTCGTAGACTACGAGCCTGATGCTGCCTTCATCAACCAGGCCCTGGAGACTGTGCCTGTAGTTCGGTAGACGGTGACAGCGGGCTGCGCATCAGCGCAGCCATTCCTCCTTTATCCGTAAGCTCGTGTTATCGTCACGCCGTCTATCAGCATCCATGGGCACAGAGTGGGCGTGTCTACCTCCCACCATTGTATCCACTCCCTGTGCTTCGAAAGGAGTGTGACCGATGAGAGCATCCGTTGGAGATCGTCCCCCATCCTCATCCCTTTCAGCGGCTTTACAATCTCACCCCCCTCGACGAGGTATGCCCCGTCCCTTGGGACCGTCGAGAATTCCCCGGTCCTGTAGTTCTTAAAGCGCGTGTACCAGTTGCTTGTCAGAATGATGCCCTTCTTCATCTCCTTCACCATTTCGTCATAGGTCGAGTCTCCGCCACTTATCTCAAGGTTCCACGGATGAGGCGTGACGAAGCCAGCGTTTCCTGTATCCTTGACCTTCCACTTGCTTGCAGTGGTGAGGTTGTGCAGGTAGCCCTTCAGGACGCCATCCTCAATGATCCTGTTGGACATCGTCCGAACACCCTCGTCGTCGAACACTCGTCCCCCTAGCCCCCCTTTGGTCACCCCGTGATCGGTGAGGCCAAACGTCTGAGCGGCCACCTTCTTTCCTAGCCTGTCAGCCAGATACGACGTCCCTGCGTCCACGGCGAAGGCAGAGGCGGCATCGGCCACTGTCTCCACCAGGTTCGACGCGACCGTCGGGCTGAGAAGCATGGTATACTTTCCTGCTTCTGGTTCGGACGAGTTTCGCATTGTCTTCGCCCCCTCCCCCGCTCTGCTTCCAGCTTCTTCCGCATCGAACCCCGACAGGGAGGACGAGCAGGACAGCCCATGCCCACTTGCCTCCTTTTCGGCGAAGGAACGGATGTTCAGTGTAATTGCGGTCCGGGAATCGATGCCTCGGGTGCCTGTGGACGTCAGTATGGCAACGGTGACCTTTCCTGCGTCTATGACGCCCGCAGATCTCTTCCCTCCCGCAGCCGTTGCTGCGTCGATTGCCTCTCCTGCCAATTCTGGGAGCTCGTCCTCGAGGGACTCCAGCCTCCTGTCGTAGCCTGCCCTGCTAGGAGTGTACCGCGTAGCCTTGTCGGGGAGCGGGACATAGTTCGACTCTGGGAGCCCCGCCATCGATGAAAAGAGGTCGCGTACGAACTCCTTGACGGCGGCGTGTTGGAGGTTCGACGTAGAAGCAAGTGCTCTTCGCCTGCTCTTGGCAAGATAGACGGTGAGTTGCGACTCTTCCACTCTGTTAGCGACGGTCACAGAATTGTTGGCGAACCTGATCATGCTGTCCGCTCCTCTGGCGCTCAGGGCCACTGCGTCGTCCACTCCTAGTGCCCTGGCCGTGTCGATGGCAGCATCGTTGAGCTCCCTCAGATCCAAATTGCTCACCTTGACCCCAACTTGATCCCTGAAAGCAGTGTCTCGGGGCCGCCGGTCCACACCGGTGCTCCCTGCTGAGGATCCCCCTTTCCACAGGTGGCGGATTCAAATTCCATGTGTTTGCTTCGCGCTTTCACGCTCCCCCAGAGTTTCGGTGTCGTTATCTCAAGGACAGGAGACCTCACCAGCCCCTTCAGCTCCCCCCGCTCGATCAGATAGGCTTCGAGGGCCACGTACCTCTGGTTGAGCCTCTTGTCGTCTATGTTCCACTCGGTGAACGTCTTGAAGAAAACGCCGTGCTTCACCTCCTTGATGATCTCGTCCGTGGAGTAGGCCCCCGGCTCCACGAATGTGTTCGACATGCGTATGATTGGCTCCCTGTCTAAGGCTACGCCTCTTGCCGCGCCGTTGCTCAAGAGACCGAACTCCTTCGCGGTGGTCCGGTTCTGGAGGAACTCATTGATTACCCCGTCCTTTATCAGAAACCGCTTCTTTCCTTCGACTCCTTCGTCGTCAACGGGCACGAAACCGTTCGAACGGGGCAAATTCGGGTCGTCGCTTACGTTCGCCTCAGCGCTCCCAATCCTCCTCCCAAGACTGTCGTCCTTCAGGTAGGACTCCCCCGCCTGGGCCCCCTCCCTGCCCAGGACTCTGTCAGCTTCCTGCGGGTGGCCAACCGACTCGTGGGCTGCTATGCCCGAGAGCTCAGGACTGAGAAGTACGTCTACCGTGTCCGTGGGGGGCTTTGCGGCTCCCCTCAGGATTTTTCCCATCACCCTCGCTTCTTCCTCTACCTTCTCCACGAGCCCTACGCGCTTGACGACCTCAAGGCCCCCTGTCTCCCCCTGTTGGACGAACCGCTGGGCCGTTGCGCTCCCTTCCACTGCGGTGAGAGACCCGAGGAATCCTACCCTCGGGATGCGCCCCTCCACCCTGGCTCCGTCGCTGTTCACATAGTACTTCTCTTCAAGCTCAGCCCCCAGGTACAGCAGCCGCCCCGGGAGTTTCACCCCTGCCTTTCCATCGGCTATCCGACCGTCAATGTCCAGGAGAATCTCGCGCAGCCATGCCGAATCGGCGTTCTCTACCCTCCGTGTCTCGGCCGCAGCCCACTTCCTCCGGACCGGCTTTGAGTCGTCAAGCTCCACAGGTCGTTTCAGTAGTCCTGACGAAGCCTTTGCGAGCCTCACTGCCCTCCTTGCCAGCTCTCCCACCGAGGTCGCCTTCAGGTCGTTTGTAGCTGCGAACCCAAGCGCCCCCCGGGAAATCACCCTTATCCCCACGCCGTACCCTTCGGCGAAGAAAGAAGGCTGAGACTCCCCGTTCTTGAGCACAAACTGTCTTTCCCAGGTTCTCTGCACCCTTGCTTCTGCGTAGGTCGCGCCCGCGGCCCGCGCTTTGGAGACCCCAGCTTCGGCGAGGTCCCCGGCCTCTTGACTCTCCAATGGTGTGCGCCGTCACCCTACCTTATTTCTGCTTGTTGGCTCAGGGGCCTATCGGGATGGCTTTCCCTCTGACGGGGGGCTCAAGGACCCAACTCCTCTCCCTGTTGAATTGACTGAACAGCTCGGGGTGCTCCGTATGGATTGGCACCACCTTCTTCGCAGAGATGCTCCCTACGAGTTTGCCCACCTCGCCCCCGGGGGCGTGCCCGGACGCGTGCAGCTGTGCGTAATGGAACCCGACGTGGTCGACCCAGTTCCTGATCAATGTCTCCTCCTTCTCCCCTTCTTCGTTGTAAGCTTCAGTGGCTGCGTGGATGTAGGTCCCTCCCCGATCGGGTTTGATGTCTATGAGCTCCGGGAAGTTCCACGCTTCAAGGTGGAGAAATACCTCTCCCTGCCTCCTCCTGATGTCATCGGCCGTCAATCCCTTCGAAATGAACGGCCTCTCCCAAGCGTAGTAGTCGGTGTCGTCGAACTTCCCTGTCTTCTTCCTTCGGAGGTAGACGTCCACGTCCCTGCCGACGCACGGGATCCTGAGCCTCCTGTCTGCTGCGAGCTTCTCCAGAAGTAAAGCGACCTTCATGGAGACCACGAGCCGCCTTCCGGTTTCCTGACAGGCATCGAAGAAGGTGTTCACCCTATCGACGTCGTTCCCCCTGAAAGTGGAGAAGACGAGGGACCTCGTCTCCTTTACCATCTTCAGTGCCTCCTTCTTCACGGCAGTCTCGCTCATGTTTGCTGCATCGTCCCCCGGGCCCACCCTTGTCCCTTCCGTGAGGAGTAGCTTGGGCTTCTCCCTCCTGGCGGAGTCTACAAAGTCCCGCGACATGAACCCGGCTGGCCCGTGAAACCGGAAGTCCCCTGTGTACGCTATAGTTCCGTCACTGGTGTGGATGACGAACCCATACGCTCCTGGGATCGAGTGGTCCACGTGGATGGGATGGAACTCCATGGGGCCGATGTTGAAGTGGTCCCCTGTTCTGAACTTCTTGATGGGGTGCCCGTGTAGCGGGGAACCAGTGGAGGTGTTGTATGCGTCGTGAATCAGAGATGTGGTTTCGCCGCAGTAGACCGGGATCTTGGGATCGATGAACTCGATCCTCCCAGTATGGTCCGAGTGAAAGTGACTCAGGACCACAGCGTCGAACTCGGGTTCGACGTATTCGACACTGGTGTTCTGCAGGGCCTCTTCGGAATACAGCCCTGCGATTTGGGGGAGCAGGTCGAATTCGAAGAGGTCCCCCGCCCCGTTGACCCCCCTGGGGGAGATTGATGAATCAAAGTAGTCCGACCCGTCAGAAAACCCCGTTCCGAAGTCGAGGACCACCCTTACTCCTCTGTCCTCTAGAACGAACTTGTTCCCGCCGATCTCCCCGACTCCGCCGTAGCATGTAATTCGCGGCGGCACGTAAGTAGAATGGCAGGAAGTCTACTTAACGGTTGCAACCATCAGCCGCCCTCAAGGGATAAATACGAAGTTGGGCGGACAGACCGCAGGTTGTTTCCTCACCTGCCAGTCCTTCAGGCGGGGTCGGACACTCTGACTGCCATTGCGATTCTAGTAATTGCCCTGGCGTTCGTTGGGCTCGCCATCCTGATTCTATTCTCGAAAAAGAAGATCTAGTCGGCCATGGTTGTCGCAGCCATCTTCGACATAGATGGCACCCTCGTTTCATTCAAGTTCGACGCCCAGGGGGTCAGGACAGCTTTGATCGGAGAACTGAGAGCCAGGGGGGTCGACACGTCCGGCTTGGACCTATCCAGCCCCACCCAGACGATCCTCGACGCTGCAAAGTCTAGGATGGCCCCCGGAGACGGGGGGTACGGGGACTATAGGAGGAAGGCTTTCGACATTCTCGACTACTTCGAGCTGAGGGACATCGGCTCGACGAAGCCTTTTCCCGGTATCCGCGAGATCCTCACCGGCCTGAAGGCAGAGGGCGTCAGGCTTGGGGTGCTCACGAACAGCGGGCGGAAGGCGGCCACCAGGTCTCTCGCCATCGCTGGGCTCCTCGGCCTCTTTGAGTTCGTGCTCACTCGGAACGACACCGAGACCATGAAACCTAGGCCTGAAGGGCTCCTCCAGGCCGTTTCCATGCTCTCCCTACCCAAACATGATGTGTACTATGTTGGCGACACACCGTATGACGTCATGGCGGCGAAGGGGGCCGGAGTGAAGAGCGTTTCGGTGGCGTCTGGGAGCTACGCACCCGGCCGGCTTGCTGCAGAAGGGCCGGACTTCGTGGTATCTTCGATTTCTGAGCTCGGAAACGTCCTGGGAATCCAACCGAAGTAGCAGCCAGTGGCACAGAGCAAGTTGTGGGTCCAGTCTGCATGCAGGGCCCACGACTCCGATTGCTATTAGCTTCAACAGTGCGGCAGAACCCATAAAGACCGCTCCACTCGGCCGTTGCCCGTTCTCGCATGGTTCCCCAGAACACCAATCCTCCGTTCTATATCGTCGGCCTCCCAGACGAGCCCGTCGAGGCCGACGAGGCTAAGATGAAGTTCGAGAAGCTCTCCGGGGAACTCTGTAAGGTCTACCCGTTAATTGAGGAAATCCGGGCGGTAGTGAAGTCGAAGAAGCCGGGAAAGACTCACGCGAGGTATGAGGTCTCCGTGGAGGTGTACACGCCGAAGGAGAGGCACGCATTCTCCGAGACGGGGTATGACATCGCAGAGGTGTTCGACTCGATGGGGCCGAAGATGAAGCGGCTCCTTTCTTCGAGGCAATCGAGGGTAACCTCCACCAGAGGTGTCAGTCCGAGGAAGCGTATTGGGTACCACGCTTAGTGGGTCGACCCTATCAGCTTCCTTTTTTCTTCCTTGAGCCCTACGACCTCGGCTCTTAGCTCGGTGATTGCTGCCGTCTGATCGGCCTGCTTGGACAACTCGTAGAACACCTCCAGCGCCTCCCTCCTTACGCTAGCGTTCCTGTCGGTCTTCGAGACTTTGGCCAGGGCTTCGACGAACCTGCCGTCAGCCAGTTCGCGCAAGAGGCCTGATACCAGGTACAGCTTGATCCTGTACTCCTTGTCTTGCAGAAGTATGCCCGTCAGCAGGGGGAGCTCGTCGTCAGCAATCCGTCCACGGGCTTTGATGGCCTTCAAGGCTCCAACCCTCATCCTCGTAGGTTTGCCATATGCCAGGCTACCATCAACAATCCGCTTCACCTCCTCGTCCTTGAGCTTCCCCATCGCTTCCAGGCATGCCTCCGCCAAGGTCTCGTTTGGTGAATGAACGCCCATGGCCTTCTTCAGGTGAGGGAGGGCACCCTCTGGCCACGACATCCCCAATGACAAGGCTGCTTCGCACCTGACGTAGGGACTCTCATCCGATTCCAAGAACTCGACCAAGAGCTTCCATGCCTTCTCTCCTTTGAAGCTCCCCAGCGCCTTCGCAAGAGCACGCCTAACCCGCCTGTCGGAGGGGATGCCAACTTCCAGGAGCGCCTCTAGGGCAGCATCGCCTCCGATTTCGCCCAGGGCATGCAGAGCACACGCCCTTACGTCCCAGAACTGCTCCTTCTTCGCGGCAGACTTCAGGGCTGGAATGGCTCGATCTGATGCGCTCTTCCCAAGGGCCGTAGCGGCCTCCGCCCTGCTCCAGGCATCGTGGCTCTGTGCCAGCTGGTTCTCGAGGAGTTCGAACGTCTTTTCGAACTTTACCCTCTTCAGCAGCCACCTTTCGGGGTCGAACTCCACCACAGAGGGTTTGGTATCCAAGTAGAACACCAGCGACTGTTCCGCTGAGTCAAGCGAGGTCCTGAACTTCTTCCTGGCGCCTCCCACGTAGAACACTATGTCGCAGGGGAGCTTGAAGACTGGCGTTCCATCCGAAGTGTCCTGCTCCTGCTTCACATGCAGAGTTGCTGTCTTGGCAGCTTCGTCCCAGGCGTACTCAACCTGGAATTCCGGATAGCCGGGCTTCAGGAAGGCCTGCTCGAAGAACTCCTCGAGCTGGAGCCCGCTGACAGCCTCCATTGCCTTGCGCATGTCGTCGGTGTCTGCGCACGCCTTCGCGTGCCTCTTCAGGAACTCGGCAATCCCGCGGAAGAACGCGTCGTCCCCCATGATGTACCTGAGCTCGTGAAGCATCGAGGCTCCCTTGCGGTAGGTCGTGTGGTCGAAGACATCATGGGGCCACACGTACTCCCTGTCCACTATTGGCCGTCTGTATTCGGTTTCGTCCTCTTCAAAGTACTGCACCTCACGGGCACGCATTTCCCATCGCATCTGGTCTGCCCCACGGCTCCTCTCTGTGTAAAGAGACTCGAGGTAGGTCGCCCAAGCTTCGTTAATCCACGCGTGACACCAGTCGGAGCATGTGACCCAGTCTCCGTACCACTGGTGAGCAGCCTCGTGGGCAACAAGGCTTGCGGCAGACGAGAACGGGTTTGAATACATCACCTGAAAGTCCTCCTCAGTGCCCGCCTCGGGGTAGTAATTCACGGAGAGGGTTGTAGCGTTGAGGTTCTCTTCGCCCCCCGCAATGAAATCCTGGACGGTGGTCTGGTCGTACTTTTCATAGGGGTACTTCATGCCCGTCAGCTCCTCGAGTACCTGGATGATTTGCGGCGTCTCCCCGAAGTATCTGAGGACGTCGGCGCGCCTCGACTCTGGGAAGTTGTAGTGAAGCTTGAGCCCGTGCACCTCCTGAGTTATCCGACTGAACTTACCAGCAACAAACGATGTCAGGTAGCTCGAGTGAGGCGTGTCCTCCTTCCAGTGGAAGACTGCGCTGTCACCTTCTTCCCTCTCCGAGACGAGTCTCCCGTTAGAGATTACCCTGAAACCCTTCGGCACTCGTATCACCATCTCGCTGGAAGACTTGTCTGACGGGTGGTCGTGGCAGGGGTACCAGAAACGGGCGGACTCCGGTTCACTGTGGGTCCAGGCCTGGACCTCCTTCTCTGGATGCTCTGCGTCAGGGGCGGAGAAGTACAACCCCTCCTTCGGTGTGGCCGAGTAGTCCACCCGGATGGATCGGAGGCCCGCCTTGTCGGAGAGTGGGACCCATAGGACGGCGTTGTCGTACTCGAAGTCTACAATTGCTCCGCCGACAGAACACGACTTGACATCGAGCTCGCAGGCATCGAGGTGCGCTCCGCTTAGTCCTTGTCGAACGGGCTCGACGTCCAGAGTGCACGAGCCCGTGATGCTCCTCTTCTGGAAATCAACGGAGAGCTCTATCTTCCTGTGCAGGGTGCGGAACTCTCTAGGCGGCGCATAGTGAGGCTTCGATTCAGGAAGGTGGAACGATTTGTGGCTACCAATCGCCATGGAGCCTTCGGAACCGTCTGCGCTTCAAAAGAGTTTCGAGGCTAGCATACTTTGAAATAACGAAGTTGGGTCGGCGCCCCCGATGATATCAGCCGCAAGGGTTATTCAGGGGCTGATAGTCTTCTCAGCAATTCTGGGCGTGTTCTTCCTTTGGCAGGCTCAACCCCTTCTCCCTCCGGACGTTTTTGACATCCTGACCCTAGGATGGCTCCTCTTCGTAGTTGACAGCGTCCTCACCTTCGTACGCCCCAAGATTTCGTATTACCTTGGTTTGGTGCTCGCCATCGTAGCGCTTAGCGAGACCCTCACGCAACCGGAACACTACGCATTGGTTGAGAATGGCAACATTCCTGCGACAATAATCCTTGTCCTGGGCTCTGTGGCCCAGGCGCTGTTGATTGGCTCTGTCCTCTGGTACATCATATCAGAGCACAGGAAGGACCAGTGGGCATGGCCTGGTGCAGAGTCTCCAGCCTGACCGCAGCCGTATCGAGATTGCTCAAGGGAGCAGGGTTTCCCCCTCCGCGATCGAGGATCCTTCGTAACTTTGAAGGAAAGAATCTGGAGGGGTGGGACCTGGACTACTTCCTCGAGAAGGCCCTCAAGAGACGCAGCTACCATGATTTCGGAGAAGTACTGTCCGACCTAGATGACTGGTTAGAAACTCAGGGCTAGATGTATCCCCAGCTGAGAAGCATGTCGCTATCGTGGGTCCAGCGTTGCCCTATGTCGTTCCTATAGAACATGTTCGGAATCATCACGTTGCTGACGTTCTGATACGCCCTATCTATGGCGTCAGCCATCGTGGCCCCAGATCCGGTGACAACAAGGGCGTAACCCGAATTGCCGGCAATATGCCAGTCTCCCTCTTCTAGCTTAACCTCTCCGATATGAATTCCGTCCAGGCCCTGGCGCCTGAATAGGATTGTCGCACCTTCGGAGTACTTCTTGAACGCCTTCTCGTCCTCAAATGGCCAGGGGGGGATTGCGACCACGACGCCGATTTGGTATCCTTTCTTGGTCTTTAGCTGTGTGTCGTTGCCGTGGGCGATGTCCGAAAGGAACGGCCCCCAGTCGCTCGTTATACCCTCCATCTGGATGCTGATAGTGGGGTAACCAAAACGACAATTTCCAGAAAAGAAAGGTTTTCCGTGACGCCGGACTAGCATGGTATGCCAGCCTTCCACCTCAACATCCCAGATGATTCCTGAGTACTCTTCTCTCGAAATCACTCTCTTGTCAAGTGAGTAGTCCAGCTTTTTCGCTCTGACCGATAGGACGTAGAGGTCGCTCTTGCGAACGTATCCTCCTATTGATATCGTTCCCTTCTGCTTGCTGACACGTATGTTGGATAGTTTGCCGCACTTGATCAAGAGCTCTTGCAGGTCGTCAGCGAGTCTACTCGATGCGGTGCCCGAGCTCTGCTGCCCGGTTCGCCCATGCGTATTTCCGTCTCCAAGCGAATATCCATACCATAACGCTTCAAGCAAGTCTACTGCCAAGTTCTTAAATTGCAGGGGGATGAACTTGTCGTAAGCGTCAGCCGATGACAATCCAAGGGCGTCCAAGAATTTGACGATTTGGGTAGAGGAGATTTGAAACGCGCCGCTCTTTTGAACTGTGTACTTGAATCCAGTGTCTTTGAGAACCTGTTCTATTCTCTCCCGCTTGTCGCTATTGACGCTCTGAAATAACGTGACAATGTGGCTGTGCCCCCCTACGCTACCCTCTGCCAAGTAGAGCCCCAGGAACTGCATGAAGGCCTTTGCAGGAACAGTGATTGCTTCGTGTACTATCTCCAAGGTCTTGCCGTATCTCCCAAGATAGTGTTGCTCCACGTAGCTTGGAACTTCGATGAAATCTACGTGCTTGCCGGTGAAATGCCCTGTTCTGATAACTGACGTCTCGTGAATGGGTATCTTCCCCGCCTTGGCGAATCTCACGTTCCCTGAGTATCCAATTAAGAGATTGTGATCAGGGGTTACCAGGGCATCCAGACCACTATGCTTCTTGCCCTTGGCGCCTAGATGCACCATCTCTCCCTTGTACGATCTCGTCATCAATCCAGTAATCCGCCTCCAGTCTATCTGGCGAGTCGCGGGGTTTATGGCGAGTGCCTCATCTCCCACCTCGATTTCGAAGTATTTCTTCCAGCCGAACCTAGTCAGAATCTCCGTTTCGGCATCGAAGCAAGTCCATTCTAGGGGCCAGACCCCTTTTGAGTTTGCAATGCAGTTGATATCAATGTACCCCACATACTTGCTAGCTGCCAGTTTGTCCTTCGCCTTCAGAAGAGTTTTCTCAAACACCGGGCTGTCCCTGGTATAGAATGTACCTGTGCCCATCTCGCCGGTGCTTGGACCAAGCTCGTTCGGGAACAATCGCTTGTGCTCGAAGTTCACACAAATAGGCATCGCAAAGTCTTTCCCGTTGAAGAAGGCCCCCACCGCTATTTCGACCCCCTCTGCGAACTTCTGCATTTGGAACTCCCTGATCTTCTTGGACCAGTTCGCCTTGTAATGCTCAAGGACCTGAAGGATATCCTTCCCGTCTCCCTCCTGACCGATGAATAGCAGCTCCTTTTCGTTCTGGGCCTTGCCGCTCGGTTTGAGCACGTACCTGTCCGGGTTCTTCTTGACGAACTCTATGGCCTCGTCGAACGAGGTGAAGTTCCAGCTTGGCAGAACATCTACTCCGACAGAGTTCAGCTCTGATTGCCCGAATTCTCTATCGAGCTCGAGCTTGTCCGTGTAGTTGCTTCCGCCCACAACGAACTTCCCCTCGGAGCGGAGCTGCTCTGCCTTTGCGCCGAAGCCGATGTCGTCGAAGATTATCACGTCTGCCCAGTCCTTCAGCGAATCCCATTCGTCGACCTTCTCGAAGAACCCCAGCCCAACGTCTTTCTCGCCCTGGCCATGACAGTACATCTTGACGTCGTGGCCTTCTTTCTTCAATTGCCATGCGAGGTCTGCTGAGAGACTCTCGTTGGTGACGAAGAGAAACTTCATCCTG
>CAYPSJ010000061.1:0-7275 GCA_964413565.1 uncultured Nitrosopumilales archaeon
AGGATGCTGATTGCCAGGAGGGAGCTGGCGAAATTACAATGAAAATCGCTGTCTGCGTCAAGCACGCCGTCGACGAGACGGAGCTGAAGGTGGACTCGGGGGGCAACCCCCAGCTCAAGGGAGCACCCACCAAGATGAGCACCTTCGACAAGAACGCCGTTGAGGAAGCACTCCGCCTGAAGGCTGCTCACCAGGGGGAGGTGGTCATAGTGACCGTCGGGACCCCCGAGGCGAAGAAGACAATGAAGGAAGCCCTTGCCATGGGCGCCGACAGAGGCGTCCTCGTCTCCGCCGACCCAATGTCAATGGACACCCGCCGCACCTCGGAGCTGCTTGCGGCCGCGCTGAGAAAGGGGGGGCCCTACGACATGGTCCTCTGCTCGGAGGGCTCGTCCGACATGTACAGCGGACTGGTGCCCCCGATGCTGGGCGAACTTCTAGGCCTCCCATACGTGGGGTACACCAAAAAGATAGACGTCAGTGGCCAATCGGCGAAGGTCGAGCGTGCTCTGGAAGACAGTGTCGAGCTCGTCGAGGCCCCCCTCCCGCTGGTAGTTTCGGTAGTGAGCGAGATCAATGAACCCAGATACCCCACCCTGATTCAAATTATGCAGGCGGGCAAGAAACCGATGGAGGACTTGACCCCTGAGGCTCTGCTCCCCGGAGCTGGACAGCCAGTACCCTTTGTGAAGGGTATGAAAGCGCAGGCCATGGCCCGGAAGCGAGTCGTGTTCGAGGGTCCCCCCGAGGAGACCGCGAAGAAGCTGGTCGATTCCCTCGCCGCTGAGGGGGTGCTACCAAGATGAGCATCAAGATCTGGGCGTTCTCAGAGTCCCCCTCCGTGGCCAACGAGGTCGCTTCAGTAGCAAACGCAATCGCCGGGTCAGCGGGAGGAAGTTTCACAGTGATCGGCCTAGACGACAGCGGGCCTCTCCTCGCCGGAGACGAGAAGTTGGTGATCAGGGCGGACACTCCGCTCTCCGCATCTCCTGAAGCCGCCGCGAACGCCCTCGCAACTGCTGCCAGGGAAGCAGACCCCGATGTCATTCTGGTGGGCTCAACGAGGGACGGGAAGGAAATCGCGTCGCGTCTCGCCGTGAAGCTGGGCCGCCCGTGCGCAAGCGAAGTCTTCGGTGTCGCCCTCGGGAGCGGTACACTTCAGGGGAGGAGGAACGTCTTTGCAGGGAAGCTAATCGCAGAGCTGGCCATGCCGCTCCCTTGCATCGTCGCTCTTAAGGTTGGCACAAACCCGGTACTTCCTGCTTCCGTAGCGAAGGCGACGGAGAAGACGGTGGGCGCAGTCGCCTCGAAGACCAAATTGGTGGAGAGAAGGGAGAAGCAGAAAGGGACTGTAGACCTTAGGGGCGCGAAGCTCATAGTCTCGGCAGGGAGAGGGGTCAAGAAGAAGGAAGACCTCGTCCTCGTAAGCGACCTGGCGAGTGCCCTGGGTGGGGCAGTCGGGTGCTCGAGGCCGCTCTCCGCAGACATGGGATGGCTCCCTGAGGAGCACCACATCGGCCTGACGGGCGTGACCGTCCACCCAGATCTCTACCTAGCCGTTGGCATCTCTGGCCAGCTACAGCACGTCGCGGGGGTCAAGGACTCCAAGGTGATAGCTGCGGTCAATACAGACAAGAGCGCGCCGATCTTCGAGGCTTCGGACTACGGTGTGGTTGGTGATCTCTACGCAGTCCTTCCGGCGATGCTCAAGGAGATAAAGGCGAGGCACCACTAGCCGCTGGGGGTTACGACGGAGCGTCCAGCGACTTCGCCATTATCTCGGCCATGTCAAGCACCTTCAATTTCTCGTCACCGAGAGCCTTCGTCGCGTCCTCGAACATTGTTATGCAGAACGGGCAGGCGACTGCCAGTGTCTCAGCCCCCGTCGCCTGGGCCTCCTCCACTCTGATTATCCCTATTTTCTTCTTCTCCTGCACTTCGTACCACACGTTTGCTCCTCCCCCGCCGCAGCAGAAACTCGCCTCCTTGGTTCTCCGCATCTCCCGCAGGTCGAGTCCCCGCAGCGACCTCAGGGCCTGACGCGGTTCTTCGATCACGCCGTTGATCCTGCCAAGGTTACAGGGATCGTGGAAAGTGACCGACCCAGTCATCACCGTCTTCGGGAGCTTCCCCTCTAGAGCAAGTTTCGAAAGGAGCTGGGAGTGGTGGATTACTTCGAAGTCCCCCCCGAACTCAGGGTATTCGTTCTTGAACGTGTTGAAACAGTGGGCGCAGTGGACTAGGATCTTCTTTACATTGCGCCCCTTCAGTGTTTCCACGTTCTTCATGACCAGCTCCTGGAACCTCCCTTCTTCTCCCATCCTTCTGACGGGCTCCCCTGTGCAGACCTCCTCGTTCCCGAGTACGGCGAAGCTGACATTCGCCGCCTTCAGGAGTCTCACCATCGCTTTGGCCACCTCCCTACTCCTAGGGTCGTAGCTTGACTGGCAGCCCACCCAGTACAGGTACTCTGCTCCCGGGTTCTCGGCGATAGTGGGTGCACCCAGCTTCAGGAGCCAGTCAATCCTGTCGTGCTGCGGAAGGCCGAACGGGTTGCCCGACCTGCCCACATTTTCCAGAAACACTTTCTTCCTCCCGTCAAGCTTACTCTCGGCTACGAGCGTCCTCCTGAACTCGGTGATGTAGTCGACCTGATCGATGAAGACAGGGCAGACGGACACACACGCGTTGCACATCGTACAGGCCCAAAGCTCCGGCTCGCGGACAGTCCCGAGGGAGAGGGCGTCCCCCGACGGATGGGTGGCGTTCTGACTGGCGAGATCTCTGACGACCAGCCTTGGGGAGAGGTCCCTCCCGCTAGCGTGGGCGGGGCAAACCTCCTGGCACCTCCCGCAGTTGGTGCATGCCTCAAGGGCGAGCTTCTGCAGCGGGAGAAAGTCTTGGGCTCCCCTGACGTTCGGAGGAACCTCGGTGCTCCCGCTCTCCATCATCTTCTGCAGGTTGAAGGGAGTAGGGAGTTTCCCCATGGACTTCACGGGGGCTAGGGCGACGTTCGCTCCGGAGGTAAAGACGTGTATGAGCTTAGTGTACGGGACGGCCGCGATGAGAATCATCACGCTGAACATGTGGGCCCACCAGAACCCTTGGTAGAGGGTGGGCGCGTTCGAAACAAGTCCTGGGATTGAGCCGATCGCTCCCGAGAGGGCGTCCCCTACGGGGGAGAAGTCAGCCCAGGCGACCGGTTGTATGATAAGGCGAAGTGCCT
The DNA here is from genome assembly GCA_964413565.1 of uncultured Nitrosopumilales archaeon. Lineage (GTDB taxonomy): Archaea > Thermoproteota > Nitrososphaeria > Nitrososphaerales > Gagatemarchaeaceae > UBA183. Next base: position 3,227 of record CAYPSJ010000061.1, read on the forward strand.
CGATGAAGAACCCGGAAACCCCTATCCAAATCAGCATGCCGACCACGAAATAGTCGTCCAAGACTGTCTCCAGCTTGTCCAGCTTCTTCACGAAGCGCCGATAGATAGCGACCGCGAGCCCGAATACATAGGCAATCCCGAAGGTGTCTCCGAGCAGCTCAAGGGTGAGGTATGCGTTGCCCTGGAGGAAGGTGAAACTGGTGAAGAGAGGCAACACGTCATCTTGGATGAAGATGATTGTTGTGTAGGCCGCAAGAACCAGGAAACCATAGAAGAGAGAGCCGTGCATCAGACCACCACCTTCATCCTGCAGCACTCTTCTCTGGCCGAGCCCGAACTTCACGAACCGGGACAGCTTCACCCTGATGTCCTTCAGGACAACCTTCAGGATGTCGAATAATCCAATACCATACCTTCGCAGGTGCGTGTATACGCCGTAGAGCAGCACGCTGCCGCTAACAAGAAAGGTGGCGTACAGGACATCATAGGCGTAGGGGAAGTACGTCAGAATGAGTACTTCTCTGACTGGTACCACCAAACGGCTTAGTCCACGATTTATTCGGTATTACGGCTTGTCCCGAAGGGGACCCCTAGACTTGCGCCTAACTATCTTTCCTCCACCGGCGGGCAGGGCCCTCAAAACGTCGTCCACTGAAGGTGCGGCGGCCTCTGACCTTCCTTCCGACAGCTCTGTGAGGACCTTCTTGGCGGTGTCGCTTGCCTTTTCTCGGTGAGGGATCAATACGACGTATCGGGGGCAAGCACTTGCAACGGCCGATTCCGGTCCGGCCACCACCCTCCCCATCTCGTCCAGACCGAGAGCGATCTGTATCAGGGCATGTCTGACAAAGTTCTTCTTTCCTCGTATGACGAAGCTCCCCCTGGCCAAGTATTCCCCGCTTTCCGCCGAGGAGCTGACTTGGTCTTTGTTCACCCAGTACGCATCTGCCGCCCCCAGGCCTGTTTTCCATCCGCTACTGAAACTGACGGTGGCCTGGGCGAGTTCGAGCATCTCCTCTTCAGACTGTGTGGTACCGTCCTTGAGCACAAAGAACGGCGACCCGAACAGGTCGGCATGGTACACAACGTCGCCCTCTTCGAGGTGACGCTTCACAAGGAGTGTGTTCGACTGGGCGTCCCTCCCTCCCACCGCTAGCCTGCCTCCGCTACTCACGAACCACCTGAACTTCTCATACCACTCGTGTGCCTTCCTGGGGAGGGGCTTCGCCCTCGGTCCCTCGGCCGGCCTGGTTCTACCCAGCCTCTTCTCCAGCCTCCCCGCGGCTTCAAGGGAGTCGGACGCCTCCCTCTCGAGGTCCTTGGCTCGGTCGAAGAGGGCAGAAGCGATGGCAGAAGGAGATTTCGGCTCACGGGCGGGTCTTGCCCCAGACTCCCTGAGAAGGAGAAGTGCCTCCTCTGGCTTGCTAGAGGCGGCTACAGAAGCTGCCGCCCGTGCCTTCGCTGCCCTTTCGGTAAGGGACGACGCCTCCGCCCTAAGCTTCAGCGCGGTGACCTCGAGTTCTCTTCTCTTTTCTGTCTCCGGTGACGGCCTCTCAGCGAGCTCCCCTGCCTCCCTGAGGAATACCCTGTCGCAGAGCTCAGAGACGGTCTTGGCCGATGTGACCAACTCCGCCGCCGTGGGAGGGACGACGAAAATGTCCTCCCCATCCTCGGTCCTGCAGAGGCAGGGCTTCGGATTGTCGCGTGCGTCCGTGACTAGGTCCCCTAGGACCTCGACCAGTTCGCTCTCGCGCCCGCTCAGGCTAGAGGCGGGGGATTCGCCCTTCAGTCCGAGCCGGGCCAAGCATTCGGCAACGTACTTCTTCGGAAGTGCGACGTGTTTTCCTACGGCCCTGCCTGCAGTCCTTTCTTCCTCTCGCATCCGGGTGACGTCCACCGCCGTTACATCTAGCGGGCTGATCCTTGTCTGCCTGGGGGGTTGGTACGACTCGCCCCTAACGATGCGCCTGGCGGGCGAACGGACCTCTTCCTGTGCAAGAATGATCTTCCCATCACTGTCAACGACGATCACATTCCCAGGCGGCATCAGTTCGAGTATGAGCTTCTTCGCCTCCCCATCCTCGAAAACCAGCTCGAAGACCCTGTCGAGGTCGACCTGGTCAGCGCCAGCAAACTTCGCTCGCTCCAGCTCCCCCCGAAGCTTTGTGGTGAACTCCGTAGTCTCCCCCCTTTCGGACACGCTGGCTGAGACCCATGCTCCTTTCTTGGGAGAGACGACGAGCCAGACGTCAGGAGATTCCGACTTCCTCAGCCGGAGAAGCTGAGATGCTCCGAAGCTGTAGATATTGTTAATATAGGTTCCACGAAGCGCGGCATCCATCTCCTTGAGCAAGGCCAAGACTTCGAAACCTGAGAGTTCGGCCATGAAGCCTCAGCCGTTGCCGTCGTTTGATAAGTTATACTGGTCCCGAATCGGCTTCGCGGCTGTCGCAGGAATGCTGGCTGAGGTCCTTACTGGGACTGACTGGACGAGCGGGGTGAGCATAGGGATTCTCTTCTACCTCATCTCGTACTATGTCGCACGATTTACCTGGTACAAGGGGCTTGGAAGAGAAGGTCAGGGGAAGGTCTACAGTACTGGCATCGGCGGCTTCATCATGATCTTCCTGTTTGCATGGATGCTCTTTTTCACGCTACAGGTTGCCGGTTACTCGCTGTGAGCTTCGCATAGTTCAACAGAGTCTCAGCGTAGCCCATGTCGAACTCATCCGCCAGCTGGCTGGACGTTATCGACTTCGCCGCCCGCTCGATTCTTTCCGCGTCCCAGGTCTGCATGGTCCCCTCCTTCGCCTTGGCCATGCTCGAGTAGATGCCGGCTGCAGCCAGCAGTTCCCCCCTCTGCCTGTCCGACTTTACCTCAGGCATCAGCGCTTGGATTCTCTGCTTCGCCTCTTCTAGGTCGGATTTCCTTAGAGAATCCAGTATAGACGCTATTGATTCCTGCACGACCTTGCTCGTGAGCACGCCCTTTCCACGATATTTAACCTTCCTAACAGCGTGTATGTTGCCGGGTAGACCATTAAAATTAACTTAGTTGACAAAACTCGTCCGGCAGACCAAGAGTTTGCTCGGCGCGGGCGGAGCCGCTATGTCTCGCACAGTTTAGTGTGTTTTTGGGACGACCATGCGGGATTTGTGTGTGCGCGGTGCGGACTTGTTGTGCTAAGCTGCGCACCGTTGCGCATCGTTATGCCACCAGTATAGGGGTGGTCGTGCGGGGCTTGTGTGCGCAACGATGCATAAACGTGCGGAGTCGTTGTGCCTAGTTGTGCCTAGTTAGGCGCGGTTGGGCACGACGTGCGGTAGGTGCGGCGATTTTGGTGGGGTTAGATGCCTTGGCAAGAAGGCGCTCCCTGCCTATGGGTTGACCGTGAAATACTCCAATTCCTGCTGCCCCCAACTGTCGTTCACCAAGACTGTGTATCGTCCGGGAGTGAATATGTTGAAGGAATAGCCTGAACCGGGCCCCCGCACCCAGAATCCACTATAATTCAAGGTCGCGTTTAGTGAGACTGGGGGTAGTGAGCCTGGGGGTGTAAAGTGGGGAGCAAACACTGTTGCATTGTCACTGTGAGGCCGAAACGTCCAGGTAGCGTTGAAGGCGGCGAAGCATGGAACTGCGAGCGAGACATTGTAAAGTAGGAGAGGTGTGCTGAAGGTCAGGTTCGAAAAGGTAGCGTGCCCCGAGTAGATGTAGTATGTGATGGGTATTTCTTCGAAGCACGGCCCAAGATACTGATTCCTGTAGGCTGTGACGTTTATTGTCGACGGCACCGAAAGGGCGTTGTAGACCCCGAAGTTTATCGACACGTTTTGACCGGCTGTTACCACCGAAGGCGATACATTGGCTATCATCTCAAGACTCGGGATGGTCGATGTGCTCCACGAAGTTACAGTCGAAGTCGTTGTAGAAGTGGTGGCGCGCTCACTGAAAGTTCCAATGAAATACCCAGCCCCTGCGCTCACTAGAACCGCTATAACGAGCATGGAGACAATAGCTCCGTTTCTCATAACCTCAGAGGGTAGCC
>CAYPSJ010000062.1:0-8774 GCA_964413565.1 uncultured Nitrosopumilales archaeon
GACGTGGTTGGTAAAACCGTCATCGAGACCTCAGGCGCCGTGAAGGGGACGGTCAAGGACATCACGTTCGACCTGGGCGGGGGAGTAACGCTCCTTGTGCAGGGGGCGGACGGGAAGGACTCCGAGATTCCACTTTCAAAGGTCACAGGGATATCGGAGCACGTAGTGGTCAAGGCCGAGACTACAGCAGAGCCGGGTGCGTCAGGTTATGGGACAACGTGCAAGTACTGCGGAGCGCCAAAGCCGGTCGAGGAGCGTTGGTGCCCGAGTTGCGGGAGGTCCCAGGCGTAGAAATCGCCTGCACTTGAGGGAATATAGATGGCAAAGTCAGTAAAGGTCCACGACGATACTCATCGGGCGCTGAAGCTCCTGAAGGCCCGGCGAAGGAGCCGGAGCATCGATGAGGTGATTCGCGAGATGATAAGGGCCTCTACGGGGTCGCCCGTGGAAGACGCACACGCGACGTCAAGGACGGACGAATTGACCAAGTACCTAAAGGGCTGACCCGGTAACACAGAAATACGAACACAGGCGGCCGGGAGCCAAGTATGGCAAAGTTCGACGGAATCGTAGGGAAGGCGCTGCTCACAGTCGAGGAGAAGGAGAACGAGTTGACGCTCGTCTTCGCTGACAACAGATACCTCTTCGTGAAGCTGGAAAATGGTAAATTAGCCTCGGAGAGCGTGCCCGAGTAGGGAATTACTCCTTCTGGAGTATCTCGACCGTCTTGGCGCCACCGACTAGTTTTTTGAACTGCTCGGCGTCGGCCAACGTACCGATGCCCGACTCGATGTGCATGGGTACCACCACCTTTGCTTTTATCGTCTTCGCCACCTCGGCAGCCTCATCGGGAGTCATTACGTAGATCCCTGAAACAGGCAGGAACGCTACGTCCACGTCCACCGCTTTCATCTCAGGGGTGGCGTCACTGTCGCCAGCATGATAGAACCTCACTCCGTCGAGGGTCACCACGTAGCCGTTCTTTTCGTCCGCTTTGGGGTGGAATACCTTCCCCGGCTCCCTGAACTTGTTGATGTTGTAGGCCGGCACAGCCTCAATCCCGACCCCCTTCACCTCTATCTTCGAACCAGGTAGAATGAACTTCTTTTCGTTATGATACTTCCTCAGAGGCTCCTCGCACATCCTCGCGGCGACCATAGTCGTAGCGGGAGTGATGAACCGCTTGATGTCCTCGTCGCTTAGGTGGTCGAAGTGTTCGTGAGATATCAGAAGCAGGTCGGCCTTGTAGCCCCCCTTGGTCTTGAACGGGTCGAGTATGACAGTCTTGGACCCTTCCAGAACGAACGAGTCATGCCCGAGCCAGTGGACCTTGATTCCCTTGTATGTCCACACGCCCGAGTCCTCCTAGAGATCGACTCCTTCCTCTCTGATGCCTGACTCATCGATGGTCAGGATGTCGATGCCGTTCCCGCTCATGGCGTCCCTCGCTATCGCTGCCTTGATAGCAGAAATCGCCAGGTCCCGCGCCTCTTTCTGGGTCATGGTTGGGCTGTATCCCGCTTCTACAACGCCTATGGCCGTCTCCTCCCCCGTGCCCACGGTCGCATACTGGTCTGAGATAACGCTCCCCAGTGGGTCGAGCACATAGACGACGGGCTTGTTCCCCATTCCGCCGAGTATCACCTGCGTCAGAAGTGGGGCGTACCTGTTCTGGAACATGAGCGTAGACATCAGCTTTGCGACAGAGTTGGGTTTCAGCGTCTTCCTAGTCTCTAGCTCTTTTAGCTTGGAGTAAACGGCAACCTCCCTGACCAGGTTCTGCATGTCAGACACCATGCCTGCGCAGACCGCGCCAACGCTGTCTGTGATGCGGAAGACCTTCTTCCCCGACTTGCTCCTTACGAAGTTGCCCAGGGTGATACGCCGCTCCGCTCCAAGCACGACGCCGTCCTTGTAGGCGATGCCCACGGCGGTGGCCCCCGGCATAAATTGCTCGTAAGCCATTGAGAATTCAGGCGGCCCGCGCGGGCCCGTCCTTTTAGACGTTGTGCCCGAATCTATCTCATCTGTGCATGCTTGGCGAAATTGTGACGGTGGATACCCCTTCGCCTTCATCGACGGACCACCTGCAATCGGTGAACTGGCTGGCTAACCCGAGCCCAGACAGCAGATGGGAAGTTACCTTTGGGACCGCAACACGCGACTCCTTGTGAGCCAACGACAGCAGCGGAAGGACCATGTCTGCCAGGTTCAGATCAAGGCAGGCGCCGGACCGGGCGGCGGCGACGAACCGCGAAGCGGCATCTCTCCCCACTTCCTCGGCCGGCTTCCCCTTTGCCCCTATGCCATCGGCCCCGATGCATTTGGAAGAACTCACGCAGTAGGCGAGCAGGGATGAGCCTGGAGAGTCAGACTGCTCCTCAGATAGTTCCGTCGAAGAGACGCCGAAACCGGCCTTCGCAATCTCAGCCCCCGCCGAGGCGAGCTGGCGTTCTGCCACGTGCCTTGGCAGCCGGCCGCACCTGCTTACAAGGATGGCGTCCCGTATGGCCTGCCCGTCGGTCAGGTCAAGCGTCTTGAGCTCGTCGCAGGGGGATATGGCAGCCGAGACCTTCCCTCCCCCGCGTGGATAATACCCTCTCCGTCGGGCGCTGATCTTCAAGCCAATGCCTATTCTGGCGTAGGCGTCTCGAACGACGCGCTCGAAGTAGTCGTAGGTGGGGCTCCATGGGACATCAGTTCCGCCAACGAGCTCCAGATTCAACCGGGATCCGGTCAGCGCGACCGCCGGAACCACCGCCTGCAGGACGAGGGTGATACTCGCAGCGGTCCGCATATCCAGGGCGAGAGCATCGACCCGCTGCCTCCCGGGAACGAAGGTGACCTCAGACGAACCCTCCGTGGCGCCTTCCAGTTCACCCCCGAAGACCTTCGCTATGACCTGAAGGGCAGAGATGTGCTGCCTCTTGAGGCCTGGGACATCCCTCCCGGCGCGTATTCTGTAGATCCTGACCGGCCGGCCCTGGATGGCAGAGAATGCGACGGCTGTCCGCAGTATCTGCCCGCCCCCCTCCCCTTTGGCGCCATCCACCTGAACGAAGTCCACGGCCGGGCGTGTGAAATGGGGGTGATAAAGCGGTGAGGCGTGTTCTCTTAAATAGACCCAGAGGGCCGCGGTCCGAGAACGGCATGAGAGTCGGTCTTCTCGTCGGCCGGTTCCAGCCATTCCATTTGGGTCACCTGGGGGCCGTGAGGTACGCGTTGAGACAGGTCGATTACCTATACATCGTGGTCGGATCGGCCCAGAGGAGCCACGAGAGGGACAACCCGTTCACAGCCGCAGAGCGCATAACCATGATCAAGAGCGCTCTGGACAGCAGCAGCGTGGACCCCTCCAAGTGGATGGCGATTCCAATAGCAGATGCGGATTCTCATTCGCTTTGGGTCTCAACAGTGGAGTCCATGGTGCCGAAGTTCGATGTCGTGTTCACCAATGACGCCCTCACTTTTCTCCTCTTCAAGGGGGAAGGGATAGACGTCGAGGCTGTTCCCTATCTGGACAGGAGCAAGTACTCTGCCACCAACGTTAGGGACAGGATTTTAGAAAGGAAAGACTGGGAGAGCCTCGTGCCTGAGCAGGTTTCAAAACTGGTGAAGGAATTCGGAGGAGTGGAGCGGGTGAGAGCCCTTATGCGCAAGGACTTGAAGGGTAGTGAACATGTCTAGCCAACAGAAGCTCATAATGCTACCAGGGCCGACGAATGTTTCGGAAAGAGTCATGCGCGCCATGCTAGGCCCGATAATCAACCACAGGGGGGATGCGTTCAGGGAGCTGTACAAGGGAATACTCGAGAAAGAGAGGCACCTGTTCCAGACAGAAGGGGAGGTTCTCGTGCTCTCCTCATCGGGGACCGGGGGCGTCGAGGCGGCAGTCTGGAACATCGTCAGGCCTGGGGATGTGGCTATCGTGCCTGTCTTCGGGGAGTTCAGCACGCGTCTCGCAGAAACGGTCGAGCTGGCCGGGGGGAAGGCAGTCAGGGTGAACGCCGACTTCGGGAAGGTCCCCAGCCTGGAGCAGCTGACTGCGGCAATGGAGGCTCAGGGGAAGTTCAGAGCCCTGTTCCTAGTTCACAACGAAACGAGCACAGGTGTGACTGCCCCCTATGTGCGGGAGGCAACGGAACTGGCGAGAGACCACGGAGCCTTCGCTATCATAGACGCCATCTCCAGTCTCGGAGGCTACGCCATCCCGGTGGACAAATGGGGCGTCGACATGTGCATAACAGGGAGTCAGAAGTGCATCGCAGCTCCCCCGGGGCTGGCCCTTCTTTCGGTCGGCCAGAGGGTGGTAGATTTCCTAAAGGGGTCTCCGCCGAAAACGAGATACTTCGAGATACCCAGGTACCTAGAGTACGGGGCCAACGGAGAGACGCCTTTCACACCTGCGCTCCCTCTCTTCTACGCCCTTGACGAGGCGCTGAAGGAGCTTCTGGAGGAAGGGCTGGCGAACAGGGTCCAGCGGCACGACAGGATGTCAGCACTGCTTTACGATGGGTTGGCGAAACAGGGTCTGAGTCCGGTGGCAGAGAAGTCGGTCCGGTCGAAGACGGTTGTCGCTTCCTACTACCCTCAGGGGGTGGACGACTCCAAGTTCAGGAAGGCCATCGCCCGAGACAGGGGCGTGGTAATCGCTGGAGGCTTCGGTCCCTTCAAGGGGAAGGTGTTCAGGGTCGGCTGCATGGGTCAGATCAACGAAAGCATAGTCGAGACAACGCTCAAGGCTATCGGTGAGACGATGGCCACCTTCCGAAACCCGTGAAAGTCTATAAACCCAACAACGGGGCTGGTCGAGTCCAATGGCTCTTGAGAAAGGGACCCTTATCTTCGCCAATTATACCGCCCGAGTCAAGGACACAGGCGAAGGGATAGAGTCTACAAACGAGGAAGATGCGAAGAAGCTCAAGATCTACGAGGCGTCGAGAAAGTACGAGCCAAGGCTGGTGGCCGTGGGGGAAGGGTGGCTTATTTCAGGGCTCGACGCGGAAGTCGCCAAACTCGCCGTGGGAGAAAGGAAGGAAATCGAACTTCCTCCAGAGAAGGCTTTCGGAACAAGGGACCCAACCCAGCTGCGTATGATGCCCCTCCGAAAATTTGGAGATAGGGAGCACGAGCTGTCCGTAGGGGACTCGGTAGAAATTGATAACCGCGTCGGAATCGTGAGGTTCATAGGGTCCGGGAGGGCCCAGGTAGACTTCAACCATAGGCTCGCCGGGAAGTCGATAATCTACGACTTCCAGGTCCTGAGGACGGTCGACACAGACGAGGACAAGGTGAGGGCCCTGGTCGACAGGAGGCTCGCGGGGGAGGGGAGCAAGACGACCATTGAGCTTGCCAACGGAGGAGGACTGACGGTGACAATTCCTGAGGACCTCTTCCTAGTGGAGGGTCTGCAAATAATCAAGAGGGGAATAGCCAACGACATCTTCAAATTCGTCCCGAGCATGATTTCATTGACATTCCTAGAGAGGTTCGCCAACCAGAAACCTCAGCCCAAGAAGGAGGAGCCAAGAGCCGAGCAGCCAAAGCCGGAATCGAAAGTGATTGCACCAACGCCGAAGACCCGCAGGAAGAAAGCGGCGACGCCCCAGACAGCTTAGATAACGCCCGTCGACCTTGCGAGAATGGAAGCACTCTTTCTGGTAAGCTTCCTCCTCGAGAGGATAGTGTACCTGTCGGGACGGATGGTGCTTGCCTTTGTCAGAGCCTCAATTACCATCGAATCGCCGACTCCAATCTGGGATGCCTCGACGGGTGCCCCCACGTTCTTCAGGGCCGATCTCACCCTCCTCCAGTCGATTCTGTGGAGCTTCGCCATCATGACTGTGCCGATGCCACACTTCTCTCCGTGGAGCCCCGAATCGGGTGCGAGCACGTCCAAGTAATGGGAAAAGAGGTGCTCCGAGCCCGAGCAGGGACGAGAGCTCCCCGCTATGCCGGCCGCCACCCCGGTGCTGATCAGACCCTCCACCAGGTCCCTGACACTCTCCTTGTCAAAGCTCCCCAGTGTCCTCGAATGATCCAGTACCGTATTTGCGCTCATTAGCGCGAGGCTTGCGGAGTAGCTCCCGTAGTATTCGCCGGTGACCCTGTGGGCCAGCTCCCAGTCTTTCACAGCCGTCAGCTTTGAGACCAAGTCCCCGCAGCCGGAGGCTAGCAGACGCCTCGGGGCGGAGGCTATCACGTCTATGTCCGCCAGTATCCCCACGGGGGGCTTTGCCATGAGGGAGTAGGGCCTGTCGAGCCCCTTGAGGGATGCGAAAGGACTGGAAATCCCGTCGTGGGAGGCGCTCGTCGGAACCGAGTAGAATGGAATGTGGAGCCTGAATGCTGCCAGCTTCCCAACATCGACACTCTTCCCCCCTCCGACCCCTACGATGCACCCGGCGCTCGCGGCCGCACCCATGACCCTGTCAACGTTGCTGATGTCCGCGGCGGCCACCTCCACCCATATGGGCTCCATGGGAAGTGCCGCCTCCACCGCCCTCCTCACTTTGGAGGCGACGTTCGACCCGGAAGCTACGACGACCCTCCCTCCCCCGGCCGAATCTTTGATGAAATCACCGAGCTTCGAGATGACCCCTTCGCCGATGAGCACCTTGGTGGGGAGTTCCATCAGATGGTAGCCAGGGTCCACGTGAGGCGAGGCCGACTGGTTGTGATTTAAGGCCACTGCGGAGGGTTTGCCCCACTCTGGCCGTGGATCTGTGAAAGGCTCGAAAGATTAAATAACTAACCGGCTCACGCTGTTTTTGTCCGTTCTGAGGAGGCTTGCGAAACCTAATGTCAAGAGATTTCAATCGAGTGGGAGGGAAGACGGTAGGGTCCGCCGTGTATCATGGGACGACGACAGTGGGCCTCGTGTGCTCAGATGGCGTGGTCCTCGCGACGGACACCAGGGTTACAGCCGGGGGGTTCATCGCCCACAAGAGGGGGAAGAAGCTCCTGAAGATTGACGACAACATTGCCATGACAATATCAGGGGGAGTGGCCGACGCCCAGAACGTCGTCGACACCCTGAAGTACTATACCAACCTGTACAGGATTGAAAAGAGACGCCCGATGCCCGTAAAGTCGGCGGCCCAGGTGGTCTCAAACGTTCTATTCTCTTCACGCCTCTATCCATTCATAGCAGACGTCCTCGTGGGAGGGGTGGACCGCAACGGAGGCGCTCTGTTCAACGTTGACTTCTTCGGTTCGATCAACCAGGAGAAGATGATCGCGACAGGAAGCGGTTCCCCCGTCGCCTATGGAATCCTGGAGGAAGAGTTTGAAGAGGGGATGACTACGATGAAGGCTTATCCTCTGGCGGCGAAGGCGATAATCGCCGCGACACGGCGCAACGTGGCCACGGGCGATCACTTCGACGTGGCAATCCTGGACAAGCAGGGGTTCCGGGAGCTCCCGGAGCAGGACAAGAACAAGCTCCTCGCTCAGTTCAAAACTGAAAATTAGACTTGGAACAGAAAACAAACGGCGCGAGCCTGATGGGCGCCATTCTGAACAATATCCCAGCGGAGGCTCAGATCACCAGGATAGAATATGAGGGGCCGAGGATTGCGCTCTACACAAAGAACCCCGCCTACCTTCACAAGAATAGCTACGTGATATCGGAGATCGTAAACTCGCTGAAGAAGAGGGTGGTCACCAGGACGGAGAAGTCAATCAGGAAGCCAGAGAACGAGGCACGGGCCTCCCTCGAAAGGATCTTCCCCCCTGAGGCGGGGGTTTCGAACTACTTCTTCGATGACGCACTAGGAGAGATAACAGTCGAGGCCGAGACCCCCAAGCTCCTGTCCCAGGAGGCGGGCTTCGACCTGGGCGCGGCCATGGACGAGACAGGATGGAAGATCAAGGTCAGGAAGGCACCCCATATCAAGTCGACTGCAATTCAGAATGTTTACTATGCCCTGAAGACGGGAAGCGACACCAGAGAGAAGTTCCTGAAGGAGCTGGGAGAGGCGATATTCAGGCCGAGGATGGCGGCCGAGGAGCACGTTACGATAAAGACGCTGGGCGCCTTTCAGGAGGTAGGGAGGTCGTGCATCCTCGTGGAAACGGCAGAGAGCAAGGTGATGCTCGACTGCGGGATACACCCGGGCTCGAGAAACACCTGGGACGCCTATCCGAGGCTCGACTGGGCCGACGTCTCGCCCGGAGAGATAGACGCCATAATCATCAGCCACGCTCACCTGGACCACATGGGCTTCCTGCCTGCCATGTACAAGTACGGGTATGACGGTCCGGTCTACTGCACGGAGCCCACTCTCCCACTCATGACGCTCCTCCAGAACGACTTCGTGAAGATAGCCCAGATAGAAGGAGGGAGGCTGATCTACGACCAGAAAGACATCAGAGACGTAATCCAGCACGCGATCACGCTCCCCTACGGGATGGTCACCGACATATCCCCGGACATCAAACTCGTGTTCAACAACGCCGGGCACATACTCGGCTCGGCCACCGTGCACCTCCACATAGGCGAAGGCGCGCACAACATAGTCTACACGGGTGACTACAAGTATGGAAGGACGGCTCTGTTCGACTCCGCCACCTGGAACTACCCGCGTGTGGAGACGTTGATCACCGAGAGCACCTACGGGGCGAAGGAGGACATCATGCCCGTCAGGGAAGAGGTCGAGATGAACTTCGTCAACGCAATCAACGAGACCCTGAGGCAGGGAGGGAAGGTGCTCATCCCCGTCCCCGCCGTCGGGAGGGCTCAGGAGATACTAATAGTCCTAGACCAGTACATG
>CAYPSJ010000063.1:0-11942 GCA_964413565.1 uncultured Nitrosopumilales archaeon
TAGTCAACAACCAACTGGCCAACGCGATCAGCCTCAGCTGGGGGTTGTACGAAGATGAATACTACTGCACAAACCCGGCCTATGGTTGCACCCCATCCACTTCCTTCTTCCCTGCCCAGCCCGGCGTAGCGGTGGCCGCCCTCATGCTCGGTTACGACGAGATATTCCAGCAGGCCGCCGCCCAGGGGATAGGTGTCTACGTCGCATCGGGTGACACAGGTGCCTTTGACCCCTATTTCGCCTCCTCCTCCCTCCCCTATGGTGAGATCTCATCCAGCAATCCTAACAACGACCCATGGGTTTCGGGTGTGGGTGGAACGACCCTCACGGCAACGCTCACAGACCATTCGGTCTCAAGGCTCGAAACTGCGTGGAGCCTTGGCTCGGACTCCTATTGCCCAAGCTGCGCGTCGAGCGGAGGCTACTCCATGCTCTTCAAGGAACTGCCTGGCCAGAGATTGATCCACATGCCGATTCAATTAAGTTCCATCCCTATGCCCGCTCTGGGTATCACATTCTACCCACAGGGACAGAGAGGCACACCCGACCTTTCAGCTGTTGCCGACCCCTCAACAGGAGTCCTGGTGATTCAAGATGGCACCTTCTCACAGTATGAGTGGGGAGGGACCAGCCTGGCGGCTCCTCTGACGGCTGGAATGATTACAACGGTCCAGAGCAGCGTCAGGTCCTTTGCCATAGGCGACCTCGCACCGACATTGTACCAGCTTTACTCCCAGGAGAACCACGGATCCTACGGGCCCCAATTCTATGTGTCTCAGACTCAATTCAGCATCTACCAGCTCTATCGCGGAGTACAGGGGGCCATGTTCGAAACAGCCTCAGGGCAGAACGGTCCCTTCACCGTAACACCGGGAATCTGGAACCCAGTTACAGGCCTAGGTCAACCAAACGTCTTCGGACTTTCACAGGTCATCTCGGACGCCGGTTAAGCACAATCGGCGTCTCCTTCAATTTTTTCTAAGAGGAGACTCGGTGCGCCACTTCCGGGGGAAGCGAGAGGGCCACCGGCATCCAACCTCGCCAAAACCACTGAGCGGTTCTCGTGAGCACAACTTTAGACCCTTGATGCTGCACACTGAATCGAACCACTAGGGACCGGCACTAGCGATAAACGCGAAGAGGAACATGAACACCAATATGCCAGTGAAGACCAAACGGGCCTGAGTTCAATGGTAATTTGGGCCCGGATTTGCACAGTAAACTGTGCTCTTGGGGATGACCATGCAGGATTTGTGTGTGCGGTGCAGACTTGTTGTGCCTAGTTGTGCTCGGTTATGCTCGGTCGTGCATGGCGGGCGTTAGGCGCGGGTAGGAAGAGCGGGAGGGGGTTGGACGCCCTCTAACTTCTCTGTATGTCGAAACTAACCTTCGGAACAGGGTTGGGCTGATTCACTGTCAGTTCATAGGTATACAGCCCGCTCTGTTGCGCAAGGAACCGCACCCCGTAGGTTGTAACTCCAGTCTGATTCGTAAGGAGGTGACCATAATTTGCGGATTCGTTCAACCAATCTTTGGCATCAAAACTCGTCCTATTGTCCAAGTAGACGCGGAGTATTATGGGCGAAGTCGAGTTCATTGATACCCTGATTGCCTGTCCAGACTCCAAGTAGACCCCGAAGAAGACATCCTGCAACGAGCCTTCTCCCAAACTGACTGGAGATTGTGTGACTCCTCCGCTGCTGAAGAATTGACTCAGGTTGAACGACATGGGCATAATCACAGGGTTAGGTTGGATAGCGCAGACAGTGCCCCCACCATTATTGGGTGAGAAGTAGGCGGTGGTGCAGGTTTCTTCGTAGACGGGGAGAAGGACAGGTGTGGTGGATTGGGCCTCCTTAGAAGAAGTTCCTGCTGAGGTGGGGGGAGTGCTATTGACCCCGATGAAGTATCCCACGCCTGCGCCAGCAAGAATCGCAACTACCAAAAGCGCCGCAATCGTCCCTTTCTTCATGCCTCAGAGGGTAGCCTCAAGGGGTGTAAAGTTCTACTGATGAGAACAGTCGAACGAATCTTGAGGGGTTGGGTTCCTGACTCGTTGTCACTTATGAGGTCTGTTCTGAGCCTTTCTCTTTGCTATCGAGGTATCTTTCTGCCTTGTTTAGTATTCGCAGAATCCTAAACAAAATGTAGGCAATCCCTAGGACAGCTAGAACGAATATTCCAATTACCAGCCACTGAAGAGGGTCGTCGAAGGCCATACCTGTGTGGGTGATGCGTTGCCGGATTTACACTAATCGGGAATGATGAGCCCGAAGGCCACCTCGTCCATGTCAGTTCCCTCATTCACGAAGATGTGCCTTGTCTGGGTGAGCTCCAGGATCCCTTCCAGGCCAAGTTCCCTGCCGATTCCGCTCTTCTTGAATCCACCGCGTGGTGCCGCGGCCGAAAGGAAGTGGTACTCGTTGATCCAGACAGTCCCTGCCTCGATTTCGCTCGCTACCCTTTTTGCCTTCTGGATGTCCTTCGACCACACACCTGCGGCGAGGCCGTACTCAGTGTCGTTGGCTATGGCTATCGCCTCGTCTTCCCCGTCGAACTCTAGCGCTACCAGGACAGGGCCGAAGACCTCTTCCCTGGCCAGCTCAGAACTCTTCGGGACGTTCGTCAGCAGGCTCGGGGCATAGTAGAGGCCTCCCTTGGGGACGGCCTGCGCCATCGGCTTCTGATAGTACATGTGCGCACCGCTGTTTAAGCCTCCATCAACCATTTTCTCTATCTTCTTCTTCTGCTCCTCGGTGGTTATGGCGCTGACGTCCGTTTCCATGTCGAACGGGTTGCCCGCCCTCATCTTTTCCATGGTCCCCTTCAGCTTGGAGAGGAACTTGTCCCTGATTGACGACTGGACGATGAGCCTACTACCCGACTCGCAGAGCTGGCCAGAGTTCAGGTATATGCCAAACATGACCCCCTTCACAGCTTTTTCAAGGTCGGCGTCCTCAAAGACGATGTTAGGAGATTTACCCCCAAGCTCGAGGGTGAACTTCTTCACTCCGGCCGAGCTCGAGAGCAGTCTCTCTCCAGTGGCAGTCGACCCGGTGAAGCTCACTAAGTTGACCTTGGGGCTTGAGACCAGGGTCTGGCCGACGGTCGCGCCCTTCCCCGCCAGGGCGTTCAAAACACCGGGAGGGAAGCCTACCTCGACGCTATCCTTCGCAAGCTCGAGAGCAGTTAGAGGGGTGTGGTGTGATGGCTTGAGGACCACAGTGTTCCCCGCCAGCAGAGCAGGAGCCGTTTTCCAAATGGCCATTAGCAACGGGACGTTCCATGGAGCAATCGCGCCCACGACGCCCACAGGAGCATACTGGACGATTCCCTTCGTGCCCGGGAACTCTGGATGGTCGATTTCTCGTATCGATGGGAAGTCCTTTGTGGTTGCGAAGTAGCGGATGTGCTCGATGCCGAGCGGGACGTCCATCATTGTACTCTGCCTGATCGTCTTTCCCGTGTTCATCGTCTCGATAAGGGAGTACTCTTCAGCTCTTGACTGGACTCTCTCCGCGAGCTTCAGAAGAAGATCCTGCCTGTCGTGGATTGAGGTCCTCGACCACTTCTTGAATGCGTCAGCGGCCGCGCCTATTGCCTCCTCCGTCTTGCCACGGTCGGCGTACACGACCTGTGTTATGGGGGAACCATCAGCTGGACTGCGCAGGGTCACCGACTCCCCTTCGAAGTCCTCCCTGCCGCCGATTATGTTCCCGTACCGTTCCCTCATGGCGCCTCCTCCGCATAGGCCTTCATGAAAAGACTCCGGAGGTCGGACGAGCCGGCATCTTTGGGGTTCGTCATCATCCCATTGGACTCTGAAGCGAGAAGCACGAGGTTATCGAGATTCGCTTCGAACTCCCGTGCATCGATGCCCGCCTCCCTCCCGCTCCGAGCCTGGCCGATTGCCCCGAGGACGTTCTCGAGGGAATTGGAGAGCTTGCCCCCCCTGAACTGGTCTGGGACGATTTTGTTAAGCCGGTCGTACCTTTCAGGACACGCGTCGTAGTTGTACGCCACGACGTGAGGGAGGAATAGGGCCACGGCCTTGCCGTGCGGTGTCTTGAATCGACCGCCGAGGGCGTGGCCAAGGGCATGCACCAACCCAATCTGGGAGTTAGAGAAGGCAAGCCCTGCCATTGAAGCACCAATATGCACCTGGTTCCTTAGCTCCAGGTTCCTCGGGCCGCTCATCACTCCTGCTATTCCGCCCAGAATCAGCTCCAGGGCCTTCTCAGCCATGGCGTCCGAATATGGGTTACGCCAGGTGCTCCCGTAGGCTTCGACGGCGTGCGCAATGGCGTCAGACGCCGTGTTCCTGGTCTGCTCGAGAGGGAGGGAGACGACGAACGCAGGATCGAGGATGGCGTAGTCGGGAATGATTTCTGGAGAGGCGAGCTCGTGCTTGCGCTTTTCCCCTTCCACCGTGAGCATGGCTGCCCACGTGCACTCCGAGCCGGTCCCGCTGGTGGTGGGTATCGCAATAAGTCTGCTCTTCTTCCTCAGTCCGAGCTTGACAAGCGGCGTGATATCGTAGACCGTAAGGTCGGGGCGCTCGTATAGAGCGAAGAGGATCTTCGTCGCGTCGATGGCGGAGCCTCCTCCGACCGCCAGGAACCAGTCGGGGGCGAATTCGTTGATTCGGCTGAGGTGCGCTGTCATTTCTGAAAAGGGAGGCTCTTCGGAGACATCCCCCAGGATCATCGACTCCGTCCCTGGAGGAAGAGCCTTCTGCACGAGCCCTGGGATATCAGTGTGGAGGAGGTTCCTGTCCGTAATTATGGCGGCTTTTTTTACATCGAGTGACGAAAGGAATGAAATCGAGTCCTCTCCGAAGACTATCTGAGGGGACCTGAAGTACCACATCTCCCGCCATCAGAACTCTGTCTGGACCATGGCGGTGGTATTCACCATCTCCTTTGCCGCTTTGGTGAACCTCATCACTTTCATCATGGAGCCCTGGAGCTTGAACTTTCCAGTGAGTAACCCCTGGATCGGGTCAATCTCCTTGTTGATCAGCTTCCTCCAGTTGGTATAGGGGCCGCTGTACTTGTACTCGGGGACGGGGAGTTCAGACTCGGCGAATGAGAATTTCGCGTCCCGGCACTTGCCATGGTACAGGTCCAGGTAGATGTACGCATCCTTGTCGAAGGCGGCGTCCTTCTGCACCACGAACGTCATGGCGCCCTCCCAGTTTTTCCCTGCGTCTTCGTAGGCGGCGTTGGAGTTCAGCTTCTCCATGTACGCCTTCACCCATTCATCGCTTGGAAACTTTACCATACCCAGCCCCGGTCTCGCAAACAGGTGACCGAAAAGTGTGCTGGTTGCCACCGGGAATGATGCCTGTACGAGGCAAGCCGCGGAAGGGGTGAGTGGACTACTTGTGGTTACAGATGTGACTCTCATTCTGGCCCGTCGCGGCGCTAGGATAATAGGTACCATTGATCAGGACGGCTCTTTCGCCGAACAGACAGAACGAGATGGAACCCATCGGGGCAGTGGCAATTTGCGCCTGCTGAAACTTCACTGAGAAAGTTTCGGTCAGAGTCGGCGTCTGACCAAGGGTGACTACAGGAGCAAGGAAGACGAAGCCTCCGAGAATGATGGCCAAGCAGGCGAATGCAGTAACTGTCTTCGCACTTCTCGACATGGCCCTATCCAGGACGGGGTTCGAACAGGCGGCACAGTCCCCGCAGAGGCACCCCTCCCCGCAGACCTCGCACGTACATTTCGCCGTCAGCTGCTGGAAGACCTTCACTTCTCATCGCCCACCGTGTGCACCGTGGCTATTAACATAGGCTAATCTACGCTTTTCGGTGCATTATTTCCACTTCGTCAGTATCTCCTCCCGCTGGAAGGTGCGGGTACTCAGGAAGAACATGCCCATCGCCAGCGCGGCGAGTATGGCCGAAATGACTAGCAGCGTGTTGCTGTTGAGAGTTATCACATCGATCTCTCCGGCTATGTAGAGCCCCATGAACGGGGCGAAGACGACGCCCCCTAGCTGCGAAGCAGCACGAACATCTGTGACCCTCGACGAGATGATTACGTTCAGCTCGATGCTCAGGAGGCAGGTTAGGGGCGCGAGGAGGAGGAGAATTACGACCATCTCCCCGTTGGGGTAGTACAGGTAGCCTACGGCGCCATACAGGGCCTGATCCGCGTACGCCATGTAGATCGCCGCGCCCGCAAAGGAGGCCAAGATGGTGGGGATGAATGCGGCCAGGCTCTTCCCCAGCAGTATCTCGCCGTCTGTGACCGGAGTCGCCAGGAGAGGCTCGAGGCTCTTCTCGACCTTCTCTCCGACGATGCTGTAGGACGCGATGGGAGAGGGGAGAATGGCTGCTATTATCGCAAACCAGAATTCGAATGCGTCGAGGAGGAAAGCGTAATCCGAGACTTTGGTGCCTGGTGCCGCCGAAGAAACAGCATACTGAACGATGTATCCAAAGAGAAGTGAAAGGGCGAGAGGGGTGATGACGAGTGTGTACAGAATTGTCCTCCTGTGCCTGATTGCTTTCAGGTCCTTCATCGCGATGATCCAGGAATGTCTTAGATTCATCCTTGCTTCTTCACCAGCTTCAGATAGGCCTCTTCGAGCGTCGATCCATGCACAGTAACGGTCTGAATTTCGCCCCCCGCTTGTACTATAGCCCGGACAATTGGAGGGTTCTCCTTCTCCGGGTCGGTTACGTCGAAGGTGGCCCTCGTGCCGTCGTAGCTCAGGTTGCTTAGAGAGAGTCTCTCGATCGCCTTGACGACGGCGTCGCTCATCTGAGACAGTTGGATGACGGTCTGTCTTCCCATTACTGTCCGTTCGAGCTCTTCGGCGGTCCCGATTGCCATTAGCCTTGTGTTGAGGATCGATATCCTGTCGCAGATTCGCTGGGCTTCGTCCAAGTTGTGCGTATTGAGGAAGATGGTCTTCTTCTCCCTCTTGAGTTCTAGGATGAAATCCCTGACCGTCTTCGCTGATTCGGGGTCGAGGTTCGCCGTCGGCTCGTCCAGGAAGAGCACCTGCGGATCGTGGATTAGGGCGCGCGCGACTGCCAGCTTCTGCTTCATCCCCTTTGAGAAAGTCCCCGCGGCTGCGTCCCGCTTTTCCCAGAGCCCAAGCATCTTGAGGAAGTACTCGTTGCTCTCCTTCCTCTGGCTTTCTGTCCTGTCGTACAGTTTCCCGTAGAAGTCCAGGTTGTCGTAGGCGGACATGCCCTCGTAGAGACCCACGTTCTCTGGTACCAGCCCAATTATTCTCCTGATGTTGGCAGAATCAGCATCGTTCCCCACCTCGTATTCGGCGATCCTCGCCGTCCCGCTTGTCTTGGAGATGAGGCAGCAAAGCATCCTCACCGTCGTGGTCTTGCCTGCCCCATTCGGCCCCAGGAACCCAAACACCTCGCCATCATTTACCTGGAGAGTCAGTCCATCCACCGCAACGACTTCGCCGAACTTCCGCGTAAGGCCCTCAGTTTCTATCATGGCGACGGCCCTCTGACGTGGCGTCCTCGAATTCGGTTATAGACCCGCCGGTAAGGCAGGGCGGGAACTTTCACGACGTCCTTCCAAATCTGGAAATCTCCCGGCTATCTTAAATCCGAACTCCAGACGATGGCGCTGTTTGACCGAAGGCGGCCGGGTGACAGAAGGTCCAGAGATATCTTTTCGAAAGGTGATCACCGTCCGGCACGCCGTCGCCATTTACGTCAGTTCTGTGTTGGGAGCGGGCATACTGGTCATCCCAGGGCTTGCTGCTAGGACCGCCGGGGCGGGGTCCATTCTGGCCTGGGCGCTAGTATCTCTCGCCAGCTACCCCTTCGCCTTCACCTTCTCACGACTCTCGGCCCGCAATCCGACCTCGGGGGGGATCTACGCCTTCGCGACTGAAGCGTTCGGCCACGGCGTAAGCTCGATGACAGCCTGGCTCTTCGTCGCCTGGGTAGCCCTCGGGGCTCCCGCGATAACCCTGGCTGCCGGTACCTATCTTGCCTATGCCTTCCCGATCTCGGGACCAGAGGTGTACGCTGTGGCCGCGGGAATCCTGTTTCTTGCCTATGGGATCAACCTGAGGGGGATAAGGCTCAGCGGGAGGGTGCAGGTCGCGATGGTGACCCTGATGGTGGCCATCATGGCCCTGGGAGTCGCAGCTTCGAGCCCTGGGATCAGGGCCTCCAATTTCGTACCACTTCTTCCGGACGGGGTGTTGTCAGTGGGCGTTGCTTCGGCGCTGATAGTGTGGTCCTACTTCGGGTACGAGAATGTGTCAAACATAGCCGAGGAGTTCAAGGACCCTAAGAGGGACTTCGGACGAAGCGTCACGGTAAGTGTGGTCCTGATCGGCGTGCTCTACATGGCAGTGGCCCTCACGGTCGTAGGGACTGGCGCCTACCGGTCCGGAGGCGGGGTAACGCCGTTCGCCAACATAATGTCGAATGCCTTCGGCAACTACGGTGGCGTGGTCGTTTCTCTCTTCGCCGTCCTGATCATTTTCTCTTCCGTGAACGCGTACACGGCTGGGATGGGAAGGGTGGTCTATGCCGCGGCAAGCGACGGCAACCTCCCCAGGTTCTTGGCGCGGATCGACCCAAAGACTGGCGTCCCTCGACGGGCCCTGGTCGCACTCCTGGCTATCATTCTGGTCTCACTGACCGTCTACTACCTGGTAGGAGTTGACATCCAGTCCGCCTTCCTGGCGACGAGCGGAGTAGCCGTACTCACATACGTGGTCGGGTCCGCCTCTGGCGTTATGCTCCTAAAGGGGAGGGGGAGGGAGAAGGCCCTGCCGATCCTTTCATTAGTCATCTCGCTTGTATTGCTTCCGTTCATAGGGCCGCTGTTGGTGGCTAGCATCCCAGTCGCGGCCTTGGGATTCGCCTACGGGCGTCTCAGGAAGAAGTGAGCCATCTCGAAGAACTCGCGGGGCGTACGGCTCCTCAGAACCCCTCGGGGATTCCGTCCCCCCTCACATCGCATACTGCGACTAGCCTGCGACCAGATACCTCAACTGCTTGGCAGACTCCTGTTCTCCCAGGCATGGGGAGGTTTTGAACCTCGAACGCGCCTCCCTGAGGGAGCTCGTAGCCATCCTCAATGATGAGCTTTCGATTACCGCCCCAAAGGAATCGTGGGTGCGCCACGCTCTCCTCGGCCGCCATGGAATAGTCCACCGAGTTTGTCGCGAAGAGGGCGTGCTGCAGCGGCCTGTAGTCACCCCCGCTGCAACCGATTGCGAGGTATGGCCGCCCGCCCCTTTCCAGAATCATTGACGACAAAGTGTGCAGCGGACGCTTGCGGGGTTCAACCCTGTTGGGACCCTTGGTACTGAAGCCAGAGGCTCTGCTGTTAAGGAATACACCGCAATCAGGGACGAAGACGCAGGACCCAAAGTGCAGAAAGAGGCTTTGAATTCCTGCCACCATGTTTCCGTCCGAATCGACAATGGAGAAGGCTGTGGTGTCTCCTCTCCGAATCCCACCATCAGTTGGAGTAGGCTTCCCTACAGGGGACAGGAATTCTTCGACGTCTATGTTACTGAAACGAGGGTCTCCAAGCATTTCGTCTCTACGCGAGTAGGCGAAAAGCGCCGCTTCCATGGTACGCATAATCCTCTCTCTGGAGAGCGGGCCCTGTGCGAGGGGACCTCCTTGCGCGAGCAGCTTCAGAATAAGAAGGCTTGTCGCGCCCATGCTGTTAGGCGGGAACTCGTAGACCGTTGTTCCTCTATAGTCGAGCTTCAGTGGCGCGACCCACTCGGGCTTGAAGTCAGCGAAGTCGCTAGCCTTCCAAGGGACTCCCAGCGAGTCAAGGAAGGAGATGATGCGCTCCGCCGGCCACCCACGATAGAATGCTGATGCACCGTTCTCGGAAATCTCAGACATGACGCGCCCAAGTGCGGGTTGCCTGATCAGCTCCCCTGGGAGCGGAGGTTTTCCTCCTGGTGCAAATGTCTCTCGTGCTTTCCCTGAAAGATCCCCGTAGGCGTCGACAACCGACCTGCAGATGCTATCTCCTGCAGGGAACCCGGTAAACGCCATTTGTATCGAAGGGGCGAGGAGCACTTTGAAGTCCAGAGTTCCGAGTTCTCTGTGCATCTCTGAAACGCCCGCGGTATAGCCCGGGACCACGCAGCTGAATGGGCCGGACCTCGGAATCGACCCTCCGTTCCTAGAGAGCATCAAATCGAGCGTAAGACCGGACGGGCTCCATCCGCTGGCGTTGAGGCAACGGATTTTGCCAGTCTTTGCCTCGTAGAACATGCCAAAGAAGTCTCCACCTAGGCTCCCCGCAGGATGGAAGGTCACAGCGAGGGCGTAGCTTGTGGCCACGGCTGCATCAAAAGCGTTTCCACCACGTTTGAGAACATCGCAACCGATCTTGGAAGCGATGGGCTGTTCGCTCGCCACCGCGGCGTGTTCGGCGGCAACAGACCTACTTAGCGGCAAGGGCAACCCTGGCTCTTACTCCGGCTTCTTAAGATGTCACGGCCTGAGCTGCAGTGCGTAGATCCAGCTCCCCTTACCAAGGGGACCTACCCTTGAGAAGCCTGCCTCCTCGAACAGGGTCGGGGTCCCGCTCCAGAGCAGTGTAGCAGAGCGCTGCCCTTCGACTGGGTACGCCTCCACCGCCCTGACGCCCAACTTTTTCATCGCACTGACGGACTCCTTCACTGCAAATGTCGCCGTGCCCGACCGCCGGTGCCCTGGGGCGATGAATAGGCAGGTGACTCTCCAAGCGTGGGGAAAAGTCTGTCTGTACCCCCTCTTCCTGTCTACGCGGGGGAGCTCCTCCTTCGGACCGTATTGGCACCACCCGACCGGGTCGCTCCCGCAGAACACGATGGTTCCGTGGGCTTTCCCTTCGGCGGTGAGCCGGCGCTTCGCAGCCCTGTTCTCCGCGTAAGCTTTCGAATCGAATCCCCCTTGCCTGTGGTAGAACATGCACCAGCACCCTCCCCAGACTCCGCCGTTGGCTGCGAAGAGCTTCTCGAAATCTGGCCAGGTCTTCTCAGTCAGCTGGCGGGAGTGAAGTTCGCCGTGGCCGTGGGCTGGACTTATGGGTTTCAGAGTCGTCTTCCCGTCGAGAACCTATTTATACAAGAAATCGCGCGTATACAACTATCGGTGTATGACCCTTGAGCCAATCAGAACTTGACGCGGTGCTGGGGACAGTAGAGAACCCAATCCGGCGGAGGATCATCGCGAGGTTGAGCGAGGAACCGAACTACCAGCTGCAGCTTTCCAAGGAGCTCGGGATCAGCCAACAGCTTGTGGCAAAGCACCTTATCACAATGGAGGACGCCGGGTTGGTCAGCACTATCGCCCAGGACAGCCCGCGAGGGCCGCCGAGGAAGGAGTACCTCCTGAAGAAGAGCTTCTCCGTCACAATCGACCTGGCCCCCAATCTGTTCAGGGCGAGGATGTTCTCCTTCGGAGCAGTCCCTGGCGTCCAGGAGAACGAGGAGAGAGCTCAGATGGCTGCTCATGTCGGGGAAGTGCTAAGGTACCCCGACGGCGCTTCGAGGATAAGGCCCCTCACCCAGGTGGTGGCCGCGGTCGACAAGAAGCTGAAGGAAATGGAAGAGGAGAGGGCCGTCTTCCTGTACGTCAGGGGGTTGGCTCTTAGGGAGGCGGCGAGGATTACCACCTCTCTTCCGAGCGACGACAGGAGGAAGGTACTGAGGTACCTCATGAGGGAGGAAGCGGATGGGGTCACCGGCATCAGCGCGTCCCTCGGGCTCCAGAAGCAGGTAGTCGGGGAGATCCTCGAAGAGATAGAGAAAGAGCTAGTCCGGATCGACTAAAAAGGGAGAGAGGAGCGGAGCTCCTCTACAGTCCTATGTTCGGAAAACTTGCCTGAGGAACGCCAAGCTGACCTTGGAGGGTCCTGATGCGGGTCGCATATTCCCTCATGCGGGCGTTGTCGCCCTGGACCTTCGCGATCCG
>CAYPSJ010000064.1:0-11523 GCA_964413565.1 uncultured Nitrosopumilales archaeon
AGGGAGACTGACTACAGAAGGCCCAGTTGCCGTGTTTGTACCCTGGGACGACGTGGTGGTCACTTCTAGGAAGACGCTGTGGTTGTCACAGAGAAAGAGCCACTGAATAGTGACGTTTCCTCCGAAGAGCGTTGCCTGAAATCCCATGTCAGGGGGCCACACTTGACCATTGAAGCTTCCCAGGTTAGTGAAACCGGTCTCTTGTGTCTGACCCTGGTTGTTTGTCACATTGAAGAATAGCTGAGGTTCCAGATAGAAGGTGGAGGTTCCAGGCGTAGAAGGCGCTGCTGCGGGATTTGTAGTGACGACGCTGTAAGAGCCGACCCTGAAGGTAGACGGGGATGCCCAGTTCCAATAATCGTAGGCCTTTGTAACGTTGAAGACGATTCTGTTGGTTTGAGTCCCCGTACTGGAGCTGTTAGTGGGCAGCGTGCCCCCGTAGCATGTTGCGGTAGCGGCTAAACTGGACGTCGCAGTGAACGACGAGGATGCGGATGAGGTAACAACTATTGTGGACGCTGTTGTCTGATTCGGTGGAGACGAATGAGACGATTGGTCTGTTGTGATTAGGATGCCGGCCGCCGCGACAAGGATAATGGCGACCACTCCTATAACGATGGGAGTCGTGCCTATCGCCCTTCGCCGTGTTGCCATTCCAGGGGAGTGTATTGGATGTGGGTGTATAGTTCTATCCATGAGAACGATTCTCACTCTCCCGCAGGGTGTATGCGTGCCCTAGAAACCGCCCAAAAGAAGGGCCGAGGGGGAAAGAACTCTTCCACCGACTCAGGCCTGTACCAACTCGTCATTCAGCTTGGAAGGAGGCAGGTTATCGACGTCGGCCATCTCGGGCGCTTCGCCTTCCCGTCAGGCTACTACGTCTACACTGGAAGCGCCAAGTTGGGACTCGAATCCAGGATAGCGCGGCACCTGCGAAAGGAAAAGAGACTGCGGTGGCACATCGACTACCTGCTCGGACAGGCCAGGATCGTCGAAGTAAAGAGGTACCACGGTGGCCGACATTCAGAGTGCGAGTTAAGCCGGAGGGTCAGGGCACTTCCTGGCGGCAAGATCGTGGCTCCTGGTTTTGGCTCTTCTGACTGCAGATGCTCCACCCACCTGTTCCACTTCCGGCGTAACCCTGCTCGGGAGCTGGGGCCGGAGGGAGAAGTAAGGAGCAGGTTCGAGGATGATCTTTCGACTAATGTTGCCCCAAGTAGAGGGCTGCACTGTCGGCGGGGCCATGTTCCATCAGGGGCCTTGGCGAATGCTTGTGCGTCGTCCCGCAGCGCCTGATATGCCGAGCATATTTCTTAGCGCTGACTAGTTTCTTGCACTTTGGGCAGACAGGCATTCGTTGTGACTGGCGGCATGCCCCCTAAAAGCACTCATGAGAAGGGCCCAGGGATTCTGGCGGCGTTTCGTCGGGATTTCGACTCTCAAAGGCTCCAGAAATACGGTGGATAACACCCGAATTGGTAGGAACCGTTCTCATACCAACTTCCGTAATACGTGCCAAATCCAAACGCCCAGCAGCTCAAAGAGTGTCAGTTCGGATAGGTCGCGGTGGGGTGGGCCACCACACCGCTTGAATTGACACAACCACTTGAACCGACATAAGTACACGTGTAAACATCAATGGGCGAATAGACTACTGGGGCAAAGAAGAAGAAGGCGACCACCACAACAACGGCGACTCCTATCAGTACCTTTGTTCTGCGCCGCATGCCTCATGGGGTTGCCTCAGAGGGTGTTTAGTTCAACTCGTGAGAACGGCCCGAAGGGGCATGCGTGCGGAAGGTGCGGAGCGATCTTGGTGGGCGTGGACGACCCTCAGCGCTTAGGCCCTAGTCCGCCTTAACGAGGATGTAATTAGCGCCACCCGCACTTGCACGTTGCCCTGGTGGGCCCTCCCAGGCGTAGACGTCCACAGAGTAGGTCATCCCTGTGTGAATGGGTATCGTAGAGTTTGAAATAGTGAGCAAAAGCACGGCTTGCTGCCCCCCTTGAATGTCTAGGGGGATGTTTCCAGGGGGTTCATACTCTGAGGCAGGGGGTACACCTATGACCGTCCCGTTGACGTAGACCGTCGCGCTTCCAATGCACGCGTTTCCCGTCTCAGCCAAACTTACCCGAAGAACACTGTTGCTCACGTTCACCGTCAGGCTTGCTGAAGTGATGTTGACTCCCCCGCAGGTCACTCCAGGGGAACCGCATGGCAAGGTTCTCGACGTGTCGGACGAGGTAATCGTGATGCTCTTGGTGGTTTGGTTTTCTGTAGCAATCGTACCGACTAGGTAGCCCGCCCCTCCACCTGCCAGAATCGCCACCACAAGCAGGGCAGCAACCAATCCGTTCTTCATGCCTCAGAGGGTAACAACACGGGGTGTAAAGTTCTACTCATGAGAACAGTCTAGCGATTTTTGTGAGGAGTACAGTCGCGTAGTGGCCCCTTCGTAAGTGACCGTATCAGAAATGTTATACGCGCTCCCGGGCCCCGCAGGACACACGAACGGAATCTCGCTTACGAGAGTGTGGGCCGTCGCAAGGTACGAGCTGACCTGGGACCTGAGAAAAAAGCGGACTCCCGTCGTCGTTAGCCTGATTCTCCTAGCATCGTTTTACTTCGCCTACCTTGTTCCTATCATTTTCGGCAAGTCGATCACGGAGGAAAGCACGCTTCTGGGAATCAGTTTCGGAAGTGGACTCTGGTGGGTGAACACTGCTTTTGAAGTGTTCAATCTATTCGCTACTGGTCTGTTCCCTTTGCTCATAGGCGGTTTCATCGCGGCCGATTCGCTCGCGACGGAGTTTGATGAGAATACCGTAGTCCCATTACTCTCGCAGCCAGTCAGCCGGCTGGAGGTGTACGTCGGGAAGTTCCTCGCCAAGTTCTTGATACTCCTCGCTGTGGCCATACTCTTCACCCTGATGACTCTCGGCTTTTCCCAGGCCTCCCTCGGGACTCAGGGGAACCTGGGCATGGTCCCGTTGGTGGTGTTCGCTGAGTTCGGGGCATTCCTAGAGTTCGCGGCAATCGGGTTCTTCCTAGGCTCCATCGCCCGTTCTGGAATGATGGTTCTTGGACTTCTCTTTGGCTTGTTCTTCGGGGTCATCTGGACGGTGCTGCTGCTGGGCTTCCAATTCGGCATACAGGAGTCCATGTTCCTGCTCCCTGTGGCAAACGCGGGGTTCTTACTTCAAGTCGTGCCTTACTACGTGTTCCAGCCCTGGGGGGTAATGGTGCTGCAGGGCATCGCGTTGGGCAATTACACACAACAGACTACGGTAATGGTGGATTCGGCCATGGAGTATGTCTTCGCGGGTCTTACTGTGAATCTCGTCACCTTTCTCGTCGCGGGATATTACTTCTTCAGGAGATCAGAGGTCAAGGGATGATACAGGGGGAGTGGAGCTTCCTTTGAGCAGAATGTCCCAGACTTGGGCTGTCGCAAGGTATGAGTTGACCTGGGATTTGAGAAAGAGGCGTACCTACTTCATTCTTGGCGCACTCTTTCTTGCGGCTCTCTATTTCGGATACCTAGTGCCTGCCGTCGGTGGAAAGTGGACTACGCTTCCTCCCTTCAACTCAGGAGCCAGCTTCGAAAGCAGCCTCTGGTGGGTGAACGGGGTTAACGTGGCGTTCAACGCTCTGGCATCTGGCCTATTCCCTCTTCTTATCGGAGGCTTCATCGCAGCAGACTCGCTCACGACAGAGTTCGACACGAACACGATTGTCCCGCTTCTCTCTCAACCCGTCACGCGGCTAGAGGTGTACAGTGGGAAGTTTTTTGAGAAGTTCCTTTTGCTACTCTTCGTATCAGCTCTCTTCACGCTAATGGTTCTCGTCGTCTCAGAGGCTTCCATCGGAGCACAGGCGCAGTTAGACGCATTCCCTTTGGTGGTGTTCTTCGAGTTTGGAGCCATTCTGCAGTATGCGTCGCTCGCCTTCTTTGTCGGCTCCTTGGTCCGGTCCGGGAGCATGGTTCTGGGAATCCTTACCGGTCTGCTCTTCGGGATCTACGGAACGATGCTAGTGCTGGCTCTCCAGTTTGGCTTACAGGAACCCCTATCCCTCTTGCCCATTCCGAACGCAGCTTTCCTGCTCCGTGTCATGCCCTACTCGATCATCCAGCCTTCTGGGAACATGGTGTTGCAGGGCGCCATCTTGGGAAACTGGACGCCAGAGGTTACGGTCACGGTCACCTCGGCCGTAGATTACGTGGTGGCCGGACTGGCGGTAAATCTCGCTGCGCCCCTCTTGGCGGGACTCTACTTCTTCAGGAGGGCGGAGGTCAAGGGGTGAAAAGCTGAGTCAGAAGGAGCTCTCCTCGAACGCAACGTCCAGCTCGTCGTCACTCGCCCTGGAAGTGAAGAACCTCGTGAAGTCCTACGGCCCAATCCCGGGTGTCTGGGACGTGAACCTGGCGGTGAGACAGGGGACTCTTCACGGCTTCCTCGGACCTAACGGATCAGGGAAGACGACTACAAACAAATGCGTCATGGGTCTTCTGCACAAGACCTCGGGGGAGATCAGGATCTTCGGCGAGGAACCCCATGGCGACGCGATAGGACTGAAGAGAAGGGTCGGATACCTGCCCGAGCTTCCGAGCTTTCCGAACTACCTCAAGGGGAGGGAGGTGCTCCTCACCTACGGGAGGATAAGGGGCATTCCAGACAAGACGAAGCTCTTGGAGGAGTCGAAAGCTCTTCTCAAGCGGGTCGGTCTGAACGACGCTGCTGAGAAGACCGTTGGGCAATACAGCAAGGGAATGCAGACAAGACTAGGGCTTGCCGTGGCCCTGCTGGGAGAGCCTGACCTTCTGATACTGGACGAGCCTACCGAAGGGCTCGATCCTGTTGGTGTAATTGAAGTGCGAGAGCTCCTCAAAACAGCGGTGTCTGAAGGTCGTACTGTCCTCCTTTCGTCGCATCAGCTGTCAGAGGTCCAGCAGATGTGTAGTAGTGTCACTGTTCTGAAGGAGGGCAGAACCGTCACTGAGGGCTCAGTAGAGGAGTTGGCAGAGCGCCTGCATGGCGGAATAATCTACAAGGCAGAATTTGACTCGTTGGGACCAGACCTGATGAACGACCTGAAGAGGATTGACGGTGTATCCGCAATCACCACCATGGAAGAGGATGTGGTTGCAATCCTGATGTCGAGAGACTACGACGTGAGGCCATCGTTGGCGAGGCTTGCAGTACAACATGGCTCGTTGCTCCTCTCCTGTGATAGAGAAGAGGCGTCACTCGAGGAGCTCTACTTGTCCCTAGTGCGAGAGAGCGACTAAGTACATTCGGTTCTACGCGAGGTGGGTCCTACCTGTGAGAAAGGCCTAGAGATTTTTGGTGAGGTTGGACGGTATTACACTCTATCGATGGTTTGAGTGAGATTGTTTAGAGCCAAGCTGCGCCAAAATCTGGCGAGTAAACAATTCCCACGCCCCATTCAGAGTAGCTTAATGAGGACTCTAGGTGATACGTAACCATTCCTGACGGGTTCGCGCTGGTTATGGGGCCGAGAGGACATGGATAGCCTTCCAAGGCGCAAGGCATGGTTGCATTAGTGGTAAATGTCCATGGAACGATGGGGACGAAGAAGATGAAGGCTAGGATGACCACCATTCCCACGGTTGCCGCCTTCGTTGCTCGTCTCAGCCTCAGAGGGTAGCCCAAGGGGTGTATAGTGCTACTCGTGACAACGGCCCCAGCGGTTTTGGTGGCGGTGGACGCATTCCTGCTCGTCATTGTGTAACGTCTACTGTAAGGACGTAGACCAGATTGTTGCTTAGATTTGCGAAGTTCTGATCAGATGCATTCTGGATTAGAACATCAATAAGGTAGGTTCCAATGGTAGCGTTGCTAGGCACGCTCAGCGAATAGTCAAACTGCCAGACACCAGCCGTCCGAATGTGAATGTAGCCTGTTGTTATAACGGCCGGCGTAGTGCTGGCGTTACAAGTTGCGTATGCAGTGACGGTTGAGCCGTTCGTCTGAGTGGAGGCAATGGTTGCGTTGCACGGCTTCGAAGAGACGAAATTGAAAGTGTCCCCGCCGACTTCGATAAACCCGGACTGGAAGGTATGAACGGATTGGCAAGTGTGGACTGACAGGCATGGCACGGTCGTCTTGTTGCCCGCCGAGTAGGTGGTCGGAGGGTAGTATGTCTCGTCCTCCAAAGTGAATTGCATCAGACCAGTCGTTGTCATGTTGACCCTAAAACCACCTCCAATGGTTGAGTTCCTGACGGCATTTGTATTATTGAACCCCGGCCCTACGAATAGAATCTGGTTCTTCTGTTGGGCGCTTGTCGTGGGAACGACCAGTCCAAGCGGGTTCGAAAGGAACGTCAAAGCAGCAAAGGCGATTATTGCGATAGCCAGCACTGTCAGAATGGCTATTCTCACCCTTCGACTCCCGAGGTTGGTCTCCCCTCGTCCAGTGTCTGCCAAGGCCGAAAGACCCCCGCCGGTCGTGAAGCCGGCTGGATTTACGCCTACTTACCAGAACGGCCTAGCGTTTTCGTGGAAGGCGGGTGAGCTACTGGTCTGATAGCGGATCACACCAACGATGAGGTAAGCGAGACCGACGGCCCCAAGGGGCAAGAACCACACAGGTGCCATTTGCAAGAACGTGCAGGCGTTACCAGTCCAACAGTGCGTGAATACGTAGACCCAGTTGCTCACGCTGAAGTATCCAATTCCAATAGCGAGTTCAATTACAATGGCTGGAAGAACCACGTGCCACCGGGTGTTTATCCCGCTCCTTAGCTCTGGATAGAGGAGCAGATAGAACTTCTTCTGGCCTGTCCATTCGCCTGCGACACCGCCGAGGGCAAAACAAGCCCACATGTTGACCAAGAACAAAGGCAACCCGATGGCGCTAACTGGCACAATCAGGTTCAGGATGCCAGCCTCCGCAACGAAGACCCCAATGCTCCAAGTTGGCAGCCACCACCATGGCCTTGACACCCCGTAAGGATTGGCCTCTGATGGTTCATTCGGAAGCGAGCCCCGGATGTGTCTCCCTAGGGATTCCATACGCTCGAAGGTCTCAAGCCTTCAACTCCCATAAACCGCAGGCGCGGTCAACCGACTTAGGGCATGCGCAAGGGGGAGCAGCTCCTCCCTGCCGCTCTTCATGTCCCTGAGGGTCACCGATTGGGACTTCGCCTCCTTCTCGCCGATTACAAGTGCCCAGGCTGCGCCCAGGCGGCCCGCGTCTTCCATCTGCTTTGACAACGCCTTCGGGACCAGCGAAGCCTCGCAGGAGACCCCAGCCTCTCTCAGCGTCTTCTGGACCCTGAGGGCGTAGGGGGAAGCGGACGCGCCGGCGACGGCTACGTAGGCCATCGGAGCGGGGGGCCCTTCAGACTCCACGAGAGACATGGCGATGCGCTCTATCCCGCCCGCGGCTCCGGTGGCGGACAGCTCTGGCCTCCCGAATATCTTCGGCAGCGCATCGTACCTGCCGCCTCCGAACAGAGAACCGAGCCTTGGGTTCTTGATGTCAGCGGCCTCAAACACTATCCCGGTGTAGTAATCTATCCCCCTTACGATGCTCATGTTGTATTCCACGTTCCTCAGTCCCCTGGAGTCGAGGTCGTCGGCCAGGGCTCGCAGCTCGCTGACAGACTCCAGTTTCAGCTCCGAGGCCCTCGCTAGGACCTCGTCAGGAGAGCCCCTAAGACGGCCGAAGTCGAGAACTTCCTCCACCTGTTTCGGTTCGAAGCCCTTCGCGGTGTATTCGGAACGAAGCTCCGCAGAGGTCTTCTTCTCCACCTTGTCTAGAGCGCGCATCAACTCTATGATCCTCCCCTGCTCTCTGATCCCTAGCTGTTTCCGGACGTAGTCCTCCACGACCCGCCTGTCGCCTATCTTCACCGTGAAGTCCGAGAGGCCTGACTTTCGCAGGATGGCCGCGCTCGCATCGATTACCTCGGCGTCCGCGCCCACTGACGGCGGCCCGAACACCTCAAGGTCCCACTGGTGCGACCACCTGTATCGCCCGTACTGCGGCTCGTCATAGCGCCAAATCCCGCCGCTGGACGCGAGCTTCACGGGAAGCCTCAGGTCCTTATGAGAGCACACGTAACGGGTGATCCCGACGGTAAGGTCGAAGCGGAGGCCGAGGTCCCTCCCCCCCTTGTCTTTGAAGGAGTAGATCTCCCTGTCTACGTCCTCGCCGCTCTTCGCCCTAAGGGTGCTAAGGTGTTCGAGCGAGGCGGGCTCCATCACCTTGAAGTCGTAGAGCCTCGAGACCTCTTCGAAGGCCCTCCTCACCCGGTCCTGGCGGGCGTAGCGCCCAGGCTCCACGTCGTCGACGCCCCTGGGGAGAGACAGGTCCAATTCAGTCCGCCTTCTTCTTGAGGGAGGAGAGCTGGGCGAGCATGGCCGTCAGCTGCAGCTCGGGCTGGGAGCCCTGCACGAGCCTGAAGTCGTACTCGGCGAGAATCGATATCGCCTTCGCCATGTCTGGTACCTTCATCGAGCCGAGGGCTTCGTTGGCGAACCTTAGGAAGTCCCGTTCCGGGATGCCGTACACCCTTGTAAGCTCAACCATCTTCGTCCTTGCCCCTTCGAAGTCGCCGGCGATGGCGGCACCAATGATTTCGGCAACCCGCACCTTGACGCTGGCGCCCGAAACCGACTTCACGGAGTCGGTGGTGAGTTCCCCGGAGGCTGAGGCTGCCTGCATCAGGTTGATGGCCTGCCTCAGATCCCCCTGGGTCGCCTCGTATATCTCCCCGAACACCGCTTCTCCGGAGTGCTTCACCTTCTCCTTCTTGGCGATGGACTTCAGATGATTCACCACTGCCTCTTCGCCGTAGCGCTGGAATCGGAATATTGCGCACCGGCTCTGCAGCGGCTCGATTATTCCTGAAGAGTAGTTGCAAATCAGTATGAATCGCGTGTGCTCCGAGTTCTCCTCCATGATCCTCCGGAGGGCTGTCTGCGCGTCGTTCGTTGTTTCGTCTGCTTCATCAAGGATAACGAGGCGGAACGGAACACCCTCCGGACGATCGGTGTAGCGCGCGAATATCTTTATCCTCTGCCTGACTGTCTCTATGCCCCTCTCGTCGCTGGCGTTGAGCTCGAGGGTGTAGTCGCGCCAGCTGTCTCCGAGTATCTGTCTAGCAATTATCAGAGCGGTTGTGGTCTTCCCCGAACCTGGGGGACCAGCGAACAGAAGATGTGGGAGCTGCTGCTTCTTCTCAAGGAGCGCTTCCAGCCTCTGCTTCACAGCCTCTTGGTCCACAAGTTCGCCGAGAGACCTAGGCCTGTACTTCTCGACCCACATGAGATCCTCTACCGGCATAGGCGTGCTCCCCCGAAAATCGTTGGGCCGTGCAATTTCTGGCCTGCGTCGACTGTGGTTCTTATTTATCCGTTGGTCGGTGGAAAGGGACGTCTAGGCGCTCGCGACCTTCATCCCTAGGTACATCCGCGCCAGCTCCTGGTGGGACAGGAGTTCCTTTGCGGTACCGATGAAGGCGTTCTTCCCTCCCACAAGCAGGTACGCCTTGTCGCCTATTTCAAGCGCCCTTCGGGCGTTCTGCTCTACCAAGACGATGGTGAGCCCCCTTTCCTTCCCAAGCTTCTGGATGGTCCTCAGGACATCGGTGGCGTACTTCGGGGAGAGGTTGGCGGTAGGCTCGTCGAACATTATGACCTGCGGTTTACGGAGAAGGGCCATGGTCATGGCAACCATTTGTCTTTCGCCTCCGCTGAGGTTCTGCACCTTTGACTGGAGGTAGACTTTCAACTGGGGGAAAATCTCAAACGAGTCCTTCAGCCGAGACTCGTACTCTGACTTCGAGGCCATATAGGCTGCCATCTTGAAGTTCTCGGTGACGGTGAGCTTGGTAAACACGCTCTCTGTCTGGGGGAGATAGGCGAGACCGTGCCTGGCGATTATGTGAGGCGGGTGCCCGCTGAGACTCTTCCCGTCCATGGTAATGGTCCCCCTGTAGAGGTTGCACAACCCAGCCACGCTCTTTAGGAGAGTGCTCTTGCCGGAGCCGTTGGGTCCCACGACGATGGTCAACTCCCCGGGGAGCGCCTCGAGAGTGACGTCTGTGAGGATCTGCAACCTGCCGTATCCGGCCGATATGTTGTCTACCTTTAGCACGACTCAAGCACCAAGGTAGGCCTCTATGACCTTTGGGTCTGCCATCACGAGCTCAGGCTTGCCCGCCGCGACTACCTTCCCGAGCGCCATTGCAGTTACGGCATCAACATAGCTAAGGGCAATCTCGAGCCTGTGCTCTACAATGAGGAAGGTCACCCCCAATTCGTCACGGAGCTTTAGGATGCGCCCGAAAATCTCGTGTGCCAGCGTCGGGTTCACTCCTGATATCGGCTCGTCCAAGAGGACAACCTTTGCATCGCTCATGAGCGCCCTGGCCAGTTCGAGAAGCTTCATCTGGCCACCGCTAAGGGTGTTCGCCTGCCTGTCCCACATGTTATCAAGGCCGAGCAGCTGCAAGATAGTGTAGGCTCTCTCTGTCGCTTCGGTCTCCTGCTTCATCCAGGAGCCCTTGAACAGGGAATGGGCGAAGGTCTCTCCTGGATTCCCCTTCGCAGCCACCAGGACGTTCTCCATTATCGTGAGCTTCGAAAACAGGCTGGGAATCTGGAAGGTCCGAGTTATCCCCATCTCGTACAGCTTGTAAGGGGGCATCCCTGTGATGTCCTTGCCCGCCAGGGTGACCGTTCCCGAGTCGCCTTTGTAGAACCCGCTGATAACATTAATCAGGGTCGTTTTCCCCGAACCGTTAGGCCCAATCAGGATGTGCACTTCCTTCTCGTTGACGCTGAAGGTGACTCCGTCGAGGGCCTGAAGGCTCCCAAAGGACTTCCTCACTTCGTTCATCCGAAGTATTTCTGCCATATTAGACCACGAAAAAGAGGAGTGGGGGACTCCTTATCTTATGCGGGGGCGTTGCCAGTTGTCCAGGTAATTGAGTCGGTGGCGTAATCCCAGGCCCCGGCCAGGATCCATTCCCAAGAGCTGGCCCCGTTAGAGACCACCTTCCAGACCTGGTATCCAGAACCTGCGAAGAGTGCTCTGTCGCCGGCAGCGTTCAGAGTCTCAGCGCCAGTTAGCCCGTAGAAGTTGCCAGCTACAGTTGGTAGTATTGATTGAATACAGGTTCCAGAGTTCGCTCCGCAGGCTATGACGGAAAGCGCCGCCAGCCACATGTCGTCGTAGCCCTCGAAGTCGTAGAAGGCGCCGCCACCCTTGATGGCAGCTCCCTGTGGAGTACCTGCGATTCTGTTGTAGAACGCTATTGCCTTTGAGTTATTGGTAAGGTCGCCGAACAGAGTCGAATACACGCCGACTCCGGCCGCTATGCTGGCCACGCTGCTTGTCGAGTTTGAAAGGTCCGAGTTCTGGGCGATGCCGTCAGTCCCAAACCACGGCAGTTTTGTACTAAGGAGGTTCGGAGCCTCAGTCTTTGTCTGAGAAAGTATGCTACCATACTCCTGGAACGCAACGATGTAAATCGCCACGTTGGCA
>CAYPSJ010000065.1:0-4070 GCA_964413565.1 uncultured Nitrosopumilales archaeon
AGACGTTCAACGGGCTCCTGGGGTCGACCTCCTTCGGCCCCACCTCTGCCGTCTTGCTTACGCTGGCCAACGGCCTAATCATCTTTCCCTTTGACTTTGCTCCGTTGATGTCCTGCTGGTTCAGGTTCCTGA
This sequence comes from uncultured Nitrosopumilales archaeon, assembly GCA_964413565.1. Taxonomy (GTDB): domain Archaea; phylum Thermoproteota; class Nitrososphaeria; order Nitrososphaerales; family Gagatemarchaeaceae; genus UBA183. Next base: position 133 of record CAYPSJ010000065.1, read on the forward strand.
TCCCGCGCATTGGCCTCACGTCCGCCAGGGCCAGGCTCCTTCCCATCACGTGGTCCGCGAGGATGACGAGCTTGGCAGCGGCGTCGAAACCGTCGACGTCGAGGGAGGGGTCCGTTTCCGCGTAACCAAGACCCTGGGCTTCCCGCAGCGCCGAAGTATAGTCTGACCCTTCGTCCTGCATCTTCGTCAGAATGAAGTTTGAGGTGGCATTGAGGACGCCGTCAATCGCCACTACCTCCTCTGCTTCTCGACAGGCAGTACCGGTCTCGAGCATCGGAATCCCCCCGCCGACGCACGCACTGTAGCGAAGTGCCACCCCCGACTTCGCCATGCCTGTTAGCTCGGCGAAGCGAAGGGCAAGAGGCATCTTGTTGGCTGTGGCCACGTGTTTCGAGAGGCGGAGTGCCTCCCGAATGTGTGAAAGGGCGGGCTCCCCGTCCCTGGGATTCCCAGGGGTAACCTCAACCACAACATCACTCTCTACATTTCTTATCAGATCAATAGCAATCTGCTGGGAATCTCCTACCCTTCCGCTAGATCTCTTCCTCTCTATGAGGAACATCGGGTCTAGTCCGTCAACGTCAACAACTGATGAGCGGGAGTCTGCCACGGCGACCAGATTGAAACTCAATCCCCTTTCCCCCAGGTAATCTTTCTTCTCCGCTAGAGCCTGAGCAAGGCCCTGCCCGACGGTGCCGAACCCCAACAGGGTCACTTTCAACTAGCTGAGCAAACCCTTCCTGTACATCAATTCAGCCGTGAGGATCGTCGACCCTGCAGCGCCCCTGACCGTGTTGTGCGAGAGCAGCGTAAGCCTCCCTGAGTTCGAGTCGAGCCCCCTTCTTATCCTTCCGACCACCACGCTCATCCCCGGGACAGTCCCTGCGTTCCGGTCCAGTTTGGGTTGTGGCCTCGCATCTTCTTTGGTGACTATGATCGGCTCAGCCGGGGCCGTGGGGAGTTTCAGCTCTTGTGGTTCCCCCCTGAACCTTGCGAGCAGCTCTGCAACCTTCAACGGTTCGAAACGGTCCTCGGTTTCAATGTAAAGGGATTCCAAGTGACCATCGGTGGTGGCTACCCTGTGAACCATCGCGCTGATGTCGAACCCAGCTGGCTCGACTCCACCCGCCCCCACTGAGCCCAACATCTTCAAGGGTTCCGTTTCCACTTTGTCTTCCTCGTCCTTAATGAAGGGTATAACGTTGTCAAGGATGTCCAACGATGGGACTCCAGGGTAACCAGCACCGGAGACAGCCTGCATCGTGGAAACTATGACCTTCCTCAGACCCAGGCTCGCGTGAATGGGCTTCAGCACGAGGGCGAGGCCCGCGGCCGTGCAATTCGGGGTGGCCACGAGCGACCCCTCCCACCCCGCTTCCCTCTGCCGTTGAATAAGTGATAGGTGAGATGGATTGACCTCGGGCACAACCAGCGGGACCAGCTTATCCATCCTGTGGGGACCGGCGTCAGTTATCACATTGTACCCTGCCCTCACAAGTTTGGGCTCTAGACTCACCGCTGCCTCCGTGGGAAGTGGGGAGAAGACGAGATCTGCCTTTCCTATTGCCTCGACGCTGGTCGGCTTCACTGTAAGGTCCTTTGCTTCCCTAGAAACAGGAAATGGGCCAGAGGAGACGGCTTGCCCATACTTCTTTCCGACGCTGCTCTGGCCCGTAACAGCGGCTAGGCGGAAGTAGGGGTGGTCGGAGAGCATGCTGACATACCTCTGCCCAACCATTCCTGTGGCGGCGAGGACAGCTACCCTGAGCTTGCTGGCCGGGTTGCGCAATAGTGGACCATCATAGGATGACCATTTTAGCGTTTGAGGCGGAGCGTTGCCTGACTGTGATTGACGCAAACCTAGGAGGCGGAGATGCGTCTCATTGCAAGGCTCATCGATATCCTGTACAACCTGTGAACCTTGCCACGGAATCTCTGCTCTATGGCATGCTTGAGCGTGTCAGACCCGCTTCGGAGAAAGATGTCAATCCTCTCATATGCCTCTTCGGGGTTTTGAAGTCTGCTGTCGCCAATCCTCCTCACGAGAGCCTCTCCGGCGGACACCCCAGCAATATTCGAGCATGTTTCGACAACTGACTGGGCAAAGAGCGATGGGATTTGCAGAGTGGTTTCGGGGGATATCGCGTAGAGCGAGCGAATCTCGGCCTCAAGCGAAAGTCCGGCCAGATTAGTAATTCCGTGTGAAACGAGCCTGTGCGCATGGACGGTCCTCGTCGCCGACATCCCCATGATTGTGGTCAGAGGCCACTATAACAAATCATGCCGAATACATTAGGTCAATCCGTCACTTTCCGTGATACGAGCATGAGCCAGGGAAATCCGCTCTACCGTTGTATGCGCCTTTCACGTCAATAGCGTTAAATTCCCACCTCGCCACTACGTATGCGTGGATGCAATAGTCACGGGGGTCTCTCTTGCAGTAAGAAACCAGGATAAGGCGCTGGAGTACTACACAAGTAAGGTCGGGTTCGAGAAGAAAACCGACCACTACGTTTCTAGCAGCTACAGGTACGTCGCTGTCGGCCCCAAGGGGCAGGATCTTGAACTGGCTCTCTGGCAGCTCGGGACGCCCGACCCCAGGGGTTGGTCTCACGAGTGGAGACCCGGGAGCAACCCGCCCATCACCCTCCGTGTCGACGATTGCCGCAAAACTTTCGAAGAAATGAAGGCCAGGGGGGTACAGTTCAAGCAGGCGCCTGAAGAGTACTTTTGGGGAATCTCTGCGATGTTCTCCGATCCCGATGGGAACGCCTTCTGGATCGTCCAGCACACTGCGAAAGCCTCCTGGTAGTAAGCACGTGCGCCGGAAGAACGGAGATTTTATCGACTCTTTTCGTGGAACGGGAGAAGGGAGCTTTGTTGCGGATGCCTCAGGAGGGCATCAGTCGGCCTCAAAGATTCGGGCTAGGTACCGCTTGATGGCTGGGTCCTGAAAGGCGGTTGCGTGAAGTCTGGTCCGCCCCTTGAAGCGGACTCCACTGCGACCGCGTCTGGTCTGTTTATATTGAGCTGGAGTCGCTTCTTCGGTCGGCCGGCCATTTGGAAGAGGGAACACGCCGCCTTGCGGCAATCATGTTTACCGACATTGTGGGATACACCGCGATTACCCAGAGAAACGAGGCGAGCGCAATGGAAATACTCCAGCGGCACAATTCATTGCTGAGGCCCATTTTCCAGAAGCATAATGGGAGGGAAGTCAAAACCATCGGAGACGCCTTCCTAATTGAATTTGGGAGCGCACTGCAGGCCCTTCAGTGCGCCGTTGAAGCGCAGGAGACGGTGTCGAACTACAACAAGTCTCTCGCTACCGAAGATGGCAAGTTCAAGGTGAGGATTGGCATCCACCTGGGAGACGTCATCTACCGTGACAATGACGTCTTCGGTGACGCTGTGAATATCGCGTCGAGGATTCAGCCCCTCGCCGAGCCGGGGGGAATATGTGTCTCAGACCAGGTCCAAGGGCAGGTCAGGAACAAGATACCGTACGAACTTCTGAAGGTCGAGCAGGTCAAGCTCAAGAATGTCTCATTCCCTGTCGACGTCTATCAGGTTGTACTCCCCTGGGAACCAAGACCGACGGGTGGAGTTCCACAGACAAGGAGGATAGCAATCCTCCCTCTTGCCAGCCTGGCCCAGGACCCTCAGGACGACTACCTCGCAGATGGGATGACTGAAGAACTGATCATCGGCCTTTCGAGTGTCAAGGACCTTAGAGTGATAGCGAGGACGTCGGTGATGAAGTATAAGGGAACTGCCAAGGGAGTATCTGAGATAGCTAGCGAATTGAATGTAGGGTGCGTCGTCGAGGGGAGCATTAGAAAGGCAGGAAACAAGATTCGGGTCCACATAGTAATGATTGACGCGAAGACTGAGGAACACCTCTTCACGACGACCTATGATAGGGACCTGCAGGATAT
>CAYPSJ010000066.1:0-40380 GCA_964413565.1 uncultured Nitrosopumilales archaeon
AGGGGAGCCCCGTTTACGACTATGTCCTCATCGACACTCCACCCTCACTTGGCCTGCTCACGGTCAACACCCTGACGGCAGCCAGTCGGGTGATCATACCTGTCCAGACTCAATACTTGGCCATGGAAGGCGTAGTGCAGCTAGAGGAGACAATTCAGAAAGTGAAAGAGGACATCAACCCGGGATTGGATATCCTCGGAGCCGTCCTCACCCTGTACGACAGGAGGACCCTGATTTCGAGGGAGGTTGAGGCAAAGGTGAGGGGCGGGTTCGGCGGGAGGGTCTTTTCGACGGTCATACCGGTCAACGTAAGGCTGGCGGAAGCCCCGAGCTATCACAAGTCGATATTCGAATACGACCCAGAGTGCAACGGCGCCAGAGCCTACAGGGAGCTAGCGAAGGAGATATTGGAATGCCCGGACGCCTAGGAGACGATCCCCTTTCCAGGAAGAGGCCGCATTCTGCAATTGACGCTCCTTCGGCCCGGCCGGGGCTCCCTGCACAGAAAACATCGCACAACGATGTTTTCTTCCGGAGGCGTGATGAAGGTCCTCAGACGAAACCCGGAGACGCCCCTGACAAGGGATCGAGTCTCGGGGAGGCAGTGAGCATCGACGAAAAACCAGAAATCACCGAAGTCACCGACATTGTGAGGACAGCGAAGGCCGCTGAGAGCACGCAGGGAGCGGAACAACTTGCAAGGCCGGTACCCATAGATGAGCCGGTCCATCCCTTAGCCGAGGAACCGGTCGAGACGATGGAACAGACGCCTCCAGCCGTTTCAGAGCCTGTCGCCGCCCTTGAGCCTCCACCTCCGGCCACCGGAGAACCAGCGGCTGCACCTTCGAGCCAGCCCGATGCACCACCTCAGAAGAGCGAAGGCTTCTTCAAGCGACTCTTCGGAAAATTCGGAAAGTAGCTGCTAACCGCGTTTAGTGTTCGTAGCGGTCCGGCAAGTGCAATTCAGGCGAGTGCAATCGCAGTGGGGAACGCGTAAAAAGAGCCGGGCCCGCGAGTGTCCTATGGTTTCGAGCAAGTTCTCCGTTGCGGTCGTGGTTTCTGATGGTAAGAAATCCGCGAAGTGGTTCAAGGAAAAAACCGGATTCAAGACATCGGTTCATGGCCACTGGGTGTTGGTCTGGCCGGAGGGGGCTACCACGAAGATTCACCTCTGCGAAGGCAAGCCAGATCCCGGAAACACAGGGATCGCATTTTACGTGAAAGACGCAGCCAAGTTTGGGGAAGAGATGAAGGCCAAAGGAGTGAAGTTCACGCAACCCCTGAAGAAGGAGGACTGGGGGGTGAACGGGATGTTCGCCGACCCCGACGGGAACGAATACTGGCTCATCCAGGGCACAGGTCCCTAGCTCATAAGCGCGTAACCGACTCGCGCAGCCCGCCTACTTCAAGGCGAACAACCTAAAGGGCCTACTGGATCGAGGCACTGCGACGCGACTTTGAAGGACTCTGTCCTGGATTGGCTCTTAGACGAAAGACAACCCTCAGTGAGGTACCTCGCACTGACCGAGCTACTCGGAAAACCGGAGAGCGATTCAGAAGTGAAGGCCGCTAGGGAGAACGTCACGCGACTCGGCTGGGCCAAACAGATTCTTGACATGCGAACCCCTTCCGGATACTGGGTAAGCGAGGAAAATCTCTATCGCCCGAAGTACCTATCCACGAACTGGATGCTATTGATACTGTCTGACCTCGGAATTACAAGGGAAGAAAACGGAATTGCCATGGCCTGTGAGGCGTGGATGAAACGCTTTGGCGCGAAGGACGGTGGGTTCGATTCATCCGTCAAGGGTGCTCCAAAATATGGGCATCTCTGCGTCACAGGAAACACAGCCAGGGCACTGGTCAAGTTCGGGTACGTGGACCACCCTAGGGTAAGAAGGGCATTCGATTGGTTCGTTAAGAGCCAGTCAGAGCTGGGTGGATGGTCGTGCTGGAATTACGGCAGCCACCCCAGGGGAAGGAACCTCGATTCTTGGGAGCCTCTCAGTGCCTTCGCAGTGTACCCCAGAAGCAAATGGACCAGAGGTATTAAGCTCGCAGTTGAAAGGGGAGCCGAATTCTTCCTAGAGCGCGAGCTACACAGGCAGGGAGATCGTTATGAGCCATGGTATCGCTTCCACTACCCAGTCCATTACTACTACGACCTGCTTGTTGGCCTCGATTTCATGACTGCCCTTGGTTACTCTGGCGACAAGAGGCTCGGCTATGCCGTCTCTCTGCTCAAAAAGAAGAGGAGATCAGATGGAAGATGGAACCTTGACTCTGTAAATCCGGACCCCGAAAGCCCCCAGGGCAGGTGGGACCGTGAGCATCCAAGACAGGCAGCAACCCCCTTTGCCTTCGAGGAGCCCGGGAAGCCGAGCCGGATGATTACGCTGAACGCCTTGAAGGTCTTGAACCGCATCAATGCAATCTCACGTTAGTACGAGTGCCGCAATGCTGTTTACCGAGACGCACGGAAATCTTGGTTTCCGATGCGGGGTTTGTGAGTGTGCAGAACTATGTCAGTTACGGTGCTTCTTACCCCCTTGATTTTCATTATCCTTTTCACCAGGACGTCTCGGAACTCCTCAATGTCTTTGGCTGAGAAGACGGACACAATATCGAACTCCCCAGTCACCTCGTAGAGCTCCTCAAGGTTCGGCAACATTGAGAGTTCCTTTAGGACGGAGGCCATCGACGGCGACTCCACGAAGATATTCACGAAGGCAAGTATGCGTGCCAATTGAGTTCACCCGTCCATTGCTTATGCGGAACTTCACCCCAGATACACTTTTCCCTAACAGCCCGTGGACTCTTGTGTCCATCAAAAAAGAACGAGCTGTCTGGCTTCGAACTGGCTCGAGATCGATACGGCCGGAGCCTCCTCAAGAGATTGAGGTTCACCCGGCAGGCTCTGTGCTCGCTGGCCTGGTTCCCTCCTCCTAGCACGGGTATCTGGGAAAGCTGGAGGACCAAGTGCTGAGTGCCGCGAGTCGGATTTGAGCGCTAGTTTGCTTGCGGATGAATCAACGCTCTTCGGCGAGCATGGTCTTTCTCATAGCTTCGACCTTCTCCTTCATTAGGGCGATAGCCGCTTCCAACTCCTTGCAACCTTCCTCTTCTTTCGAGAGCGCTTCCTGAAGGTCGGCAATCTTGGTCGGCGCGCTCCCCATGTCTTGCGTGATTTCGCCCACTGGTGCATAGTCCAATCGCCTTGGCATGGCCGAGAAGAGCTCCCGTTGTACCTGGTTAATCTCACTGAGCTTCTCTTGGTTGGTCGCAGCAAGCCAGGAAACCTCTCGCCCAGCACGCAGGCTTTCGTATAGCTGGTCCTGCAGCTTCGTATAGGACGCCCAATATTTCATCCACGCTTCATTGAAAGCGGCAAAGATTTCGGCCAGCCTATCGTCTCGAGCCCCTCTTGTCCCCAAATTGCGTTTCACTGACACAGCTAGGCTAATAGTGTTTGGACGGGTGTCTAATAAGGCCCCAAACGGTGAGCATCATGGATCAAACCGCGCCGGAGGTCTGCGCGACCCACCGGATTAAGCTTCAGTCGGATGGAGCGTCCTCAAGGCTCGCCTGTCAAGTCTGCCCTCAGATAGCTAACGTAGTCCCTCCAAAGACGTTCCCGAGGACGCTAGCCGCTTGAGAACGCTTGTACGGCGCTCTCAGAAGCCACTCAGAGCTTGCCGAATTGTGGCTCATGGTCGAGCACTCTACAGGAGACCGCGTGGCCTCAGTTGCGCCGACACGCTGAGGATCAGGGCTTTCAGTCCTCGACTTCGGATAGTTTCCCCGAACTTGAACATTCGCATTCGCCGCCTTTAATAGGGCCCCCACCGACGCTTTCCCATCGGACGGAATAACGGTAGGACAGGTGATTTTTATTGAGTTTCGGTCAACGAGGAGGATACGGCAATAGAGGGGGCTTCGGAAGAGGTTCCGGGTCCTTCAAGAAGCCGGTTGAGGTCGGGAAGGAGTACAGCGTCAGCATCTCCGACACCAGCAGGCGAGGAGAAGGTATTGCCAAAGTCGAGGGATTCATCGTCTTTGTCCCTGGCACGAAGGTCGGCCAGAACGTGAGGATAAAGGTCACCCAAGTCTCCGAGAGGTTCGCATCTGGACAGGTCGTGGAGAGTCCAGCAGGACCAACCTCCGAATCCGGTGCACGTACGAACTAGTCAGCGGCATACGCCGTCGAACAAAGGTCGGTCGATTCAGAGTCGACCGCTCCCCCTGTTTCATCGTTCTACGTGTTTACTGACCAACCTTGAAGAGTTGAAGGTGCCGCGGGTCGGATTTGAGCCGACGACACTCCGGTCTTTAGCCCGACTCTTGTGAGTCGATCAGCCGGATGCTCTTGGGATTGTTCTCCCAGGCTGAGCTACCGCGGCATCAAACGCGCTCCGTTTTGCATCCAAGATAAGAGTTTCAGTTTCCTTGAAACCTCCAATCAACTTCTAATGGGGTTTCATAACAACCAACGCTTGATCGATGCGCCCCGAGTCGGCTTGGGGCATGTGCTTGCAGGAAAGGCTGTCCTCCTTGTAATTCTTACAACATAGCCACGTCCAAGTCTCCGGTTCCCCGTTCAAATCCTATTGTTTAATTGGCATCGGAAGTCTCCGGAATAACGCTCTTGGGTAAAAGCGGAGGTAGATGACCATGTTCTCGATACCAAGTTCATTGGTCCCGGCAATGGCCCACGTCCCAGCGGACCTGCTGTTCCTCGCCCTGCTGGCGGTATCACTGGCGTTAATTTTCGCGGGAGGCACTCTGGCAAAGATCCTCGCCTTCATAGTTGTGGGGTTGGTGGGGGCAGTTTTCGGAGGAGTCTTGGTTGCACAATATATCTCGCCCCAATGGGATGTGGTAGGAGTCCTTCTCGGCTTCATTATCGGAGGCTTGCTGGGGATGGCACTTCTGTCCCTAGGCGTAGGCTTGGTTGTTGGCTACGCAGGGTACATTCTTGCCGGGGGCTTTGGGCTAAGCTCGACCCTGGCCCTTGTCGCAGGGTTCATCTTCTTCATAATCGGGCTCGTCCTATCAAGTAAGATCCTCAAGATTGTAACGGCGGTCGCCGGCGGGGTTCTGCTCTTCAACGTCCTTGTCTACTTCGGCCTCGGCGTGCCAGTTTCAACCCTTGTCGCCGTAGCACTGACCTTGATCGGTCTCTGGGTTCAACTGACCTCCGGCAGACGAATGCCGAAGCCGACTGCCACAAACGTGGGTCAGACAAGTACCAGCTCGAAACAACGACGAGGTGCCTTTTCCTGGGGAGTGAAAGAAGATGAGGATTAGGTTCTTGGTAGCAGGAGAGGAGGGCATCTTCAAGCGGCTACAAGCCCTCGCCGACATGGCGCGCAACGAGACGCCTCTTGCCATTAGGCTGTTTCAGGAGCGCCTCGCTGACCGTAGCGTGTTGGAGGGTATGAAGGCGCTAGAGAAGCAGAGCGACGAGCTCACCTTCAAGCTCAGCGAAGACATCATGAATGGCGCCATCAACCCGGCTGTTCTCAGAGACCTTCTCCACGTCAGCGATCTGATGGACACCGTTTTTGACGACTACTACTTCCTCGCCCGTGAAGTGAACAGGACTGTGGCCAGCGAGATTAGGCTCCCCATGCTTGACAAGATGACCAAGACTTTCATCGCGCAGGTCAACCTCGCAGACAAGCAGCTGGAGTCACTCGGGAAACTCCTAGAAGCGAACACCATGGATGAGGTCAATCATCAAAGGAGGGAAATCGAGAAGTTGGAGGAGAGTGGCGACGAACTCAAGGACTCAGCCTTCGACGACCTATATGAGAACCACAGACTTTTCGATTACTTCTCATTCCAGCATTACATCGAAGTACTGAGGAAGCTGGACGACATTCAAGACGGCGCAGAAGACATGTCGGATCTCATCCTGGCCATCGCAAACACACTTTCAAGGTGACTAGTTGGACTTCATAGGGCCGCTCCTGCTGGCGGTTGCGACCCTCCTGATACTCCTTGTTTCAGGAAACAACGCCCAGGCATGCATAGGTAATCTGGTTGGTGCCCGAGTTGTCAGAACGAGGACTGCACTTCTGATTGAAATCGCAGGGGTTTCATTGGGTTTGCTCTTTCAGGGGACCAGCATGACTACGGCGGCTGGGCACCTGGCAAGCAGTTTGTCTTCCCAGACCGTCTTGATCGTGCTCACGATAACGCTTACACTCTTTGTCGTCGCGCACTTCGCCAGGCTTCCTCTTTCTCTGACTCACATTCTGCCGGCGCTGCTCGCGGGGGTCGCTCTGGCCTTCACTTCCTATTTTTTCCTCATGATATTGTCATGGATGGCCGCTCCAGTAGCCGCACTGGTTGCCACCCCTCTCATCACTCGTCTCATAGGCAGGAGCGGGACTAGCGACTTCTGGGCCAAGGTAGAAGTGTACAAGGTCCTCCTGATCTTGGTGTCTTTCCTGTTCGCATTCACCCTTGGTGCGAACACGATAGGGCTCATAGTTGCGGTGGAGGGGTTCGGAGGGCTCGCGGTCCCTCTCGCAATCGTTGGCGTCGTTGTCGGCACTTTCTTCCTAAGCGCCGGGGAGATTAGAAGGGTGTCGGCGGATATGTTCGAGCTTGGGTATTCGAACGCGCTGTCGTCAATGCTGACATCAGCGATACTGGTGGAGGCATCCACCCTGGCTGGCATCCCCATGGCCAACACGATGGTCCAGAACACAGCAGTATTCGGAGCGGGCCTGTCCTACAAGACGAGGTTATTTTCGGCGAAGCCATTCTTCTTAGTGGCCCTAAGTTGGATTGCCTTTCCAGCGGCGGGCGTGGCAGCTGGGGTACTCATCGCACTGGTGTAGTGAGATGGAGACCAACGGCAGGCTTATGGCGGATGTCCTCTCTTCCGATAATGGTTCCTCCGCCGTTGCTCTGGCCCCTATCATAGAAGGTCGTCTGTGGGATACCTACGGTGAATTAGGGCCTGCGCCAATAAATAAGGGGCCGGCCGGTCTGCCGCGAGGAGACTAAGGGTGGCCTTCTGCGCGAAGTGCGGGAAGGAGCTTCCCGTCGGAGCGACATTTTGTCCCGCCTGCGGCGCTCCCGTTCAGGCGCAAGCCACGACTGCTTCGGCATCTACCGGCTCTTCGGCGCCATTGAGCGGGATTGATTCTCTGATGAAGGATTCCAAGGCCCAGGAGTACTGGCTGTGGAGGCTGGTGGCTTTCATAATCGATGTCGTCATCATAGCGGTTGTCCTGACCATCATCGCTGTAGCCGTCACAGTCCCCTTCTTCCTATCGGGTGGAGCAGTGGCTTTCACCGGCTTCTTTTTCGGTGGATTCGCGGTCCTTGCAGGAATCATCCTGATATTCTACTTCCCGGTTATGGAGTCCTCATCCGGGGCAAGCATTGGTAAGCACGCGGTGCACCTCAAAGTAGTGTCGAAGACTGGCTCAAATCCGACTTTCGTTGAGGCATTCGTCAGGAACATTAGCAAGATCTACTGGCTTCTGCTTCTCCTCGACGTGATTGTCGGTCTGGCTGTCACGAAAGGATACCAGCAGAAATACAGCGACAGCTTGATGGGCACATCCGTGATTCGGGCATAGAAAGTCAGACAAAGCAACCGTTTTACGTGGGATTCGGCGCGGGGCGTTTGATTCTGAGAATGAAGACTGAAAATGGGGATAGGGCAATTGTGGTCACCTATCCTGACGAGTTCGACAAACGCGAGATAGTCGAGCTCGCCAAGGCGGCCGGCTACGAGGTCACAGACGTGGTCACCCAGAGGGAAATCATCAGGTCGGAGTACGGCGTGGGGGTAGGCAAGGCACAGGAACTGGAAGGGATGGTGGAGGACACACATTCCGACACAATCATCATTGACGAGAGTGTCACGTCAGCACAGGCGAACAAGCTCTCCGCAAAGACGCACGCCCAGGTCATCGACAGAGAGCGACTGATTCTGAACATATTCGCAAGGAGGGCGACGACCACAGAGGCCAAACTCCAGGTACAGCTCGCGGAGCTTCGCTACGCCCTGCCGAGGGCGCGGGACGAGGTGCGCTACTCCGTAAAGGGGGAGCAGGCCGGTTTCATGGGCATGGGAGAGTACGCGGTCGACGTGAAGTTCAGGGCGTTGCGGAAGCAGATGTCCTTCATCAAAGAAAAACTCGAAAAGAGCAGGACGGTCAGGGACCTACACACGGTCGAAAGGAGGAAGCTCGGAGTTCCATTCGTGTCCCTTGCAGGCTACACGAGCAGCGGAAAGACCACCCTATTCAACCGGATGACGTCGGAGTCCAAGGAGGCCTCCCCGAACCTCTTCACGACTCTCTCCACCACCACCAGGATGGTCACCTTCCCGAACCCTAGGAGTAGAATCCTCCTTTCCGACACCGTCGGCTTCATCTCACGGCTCCCAGCCTATCTCGTGGAGTCATTCAAGTCGACACTTGACGAGCTCCGCTACGCTGACCTGGTCCTCCTGATGGTGGACGCCAGCGAGCCTCTGGACAGCATCAGAACGAAACTCTTCAGTTGTAGGGAGACTCTCTCCGAGCTGGAGGTAGACCCGGGGAGAATCCTGCTCGTGCTGAACAAGATCGACTTGCTCCCCGACAGGGGACGCTCCTACATGGAAGGAGACCCGCTCTTCAGAGACTTCGATTCCATCAACATTTCTGCGACCGAAGGTTACGGTCTGCGCCAGTTGAGAAACCACATCCTCCGGCGCGTCACTTTGCCACGGAAGCCGACGGCGAGGTCCTCCCTCTAGGCGTCGAGGAGAGTCTTCGGAGAAAGTTAAATCGAGTGGAAGGCCGCTCCCCGCCCATGGTGGTGGACCTTCACGAGGACATTGGGTACTACTACCTCATGGGCGGCGCCACCGATATCATGCCCTTCCACGAGGACGTGAAGGGGAGGCAGGCGGACATCCCAAAGTACCGGAAGGTAGGCATGAAGCTCGTCCTTGGCTCAATCTTTCCTCTCGTGGGGAGCCTCAACCGCCGGAAGATCAAAGCCATGCAGAAGATGTACGGCGTCTGGTCCCCTTCCTCCGCCCTCGCATCGCCAAGAGACATCGCCATCGAGCTGGTCAAAATCTACTACACCCTCGAAGAGCTGTACCCCAAGGCGTTGAAAATCGTCAGGACCATGGAAGACATCGAAAGCCTAGGAAAGGCAACGGGCATCGTCATGCATATCGAGGGGTGCGAGGCACTCGGCGAGCCGGAGGATCTCCGGGTCTTCTACAACCTCGGTGTGCGGTCCATTGGGCTCACCTGGAACTACGACAACAAGTACGCAGCCTCCTGCCTATCTGTCAAGGACTACGGTCTGACGGGCGAAGGAGAGGCGCTGGTCGCCTCAGCCAACAGGCTGGGGGTCATGGTGGACCTCTCGCACTCTTCGCCGAAGACGTCGTCAGACACCCTGGGGGCCTCCGAGTCACCGCCGTTCTTCAGCCACTCCAACTCTCTTGCAGTTCAGACCAGCAAGAGGAACGTCTCCGACTCGCTGATCAGGCGGGCTGCGAAGCGCGGCGGAATCGTAGGTTTGACTTTCATCAGGAGCTGCATCGGGAGCCCCTTTACGCCGGAGAGGCTGGCCGTGCACGCAAAGCACATGGTCGAGCTCGGAGGGGAGTCGCTCCCCGCCCTCGGCACTGACTACCTCGGAATGCAGACCACACCTGTGAGGCTTGAGGACCTCTCGAGGCTCGCTCGTTTCAGGAAAGCATTGAAGGCAGCGGGTGTCTCGCCCACACAAATAGAAGGGATCCTGAACGACAACGCCTACAACTTCATACTGAAGCACTCTGAGCGATGGTAGAGCACCCGACCATGCGAAGGAGGGGACGAAGAAGGGTTCGCAGAGCGGCAATCTACATTGCCGTAGCCGTCGTCCTCGCCGCCCTGTTCGTCTTCTTGCTCTTCCAATCCCAGAATGGTCAAGAGAAACCCATCATACTGTACGTGAACCAAGGAAACGGCCTCGTCAACGAATCAAACTTCGGCACGATGCTGAGCTTCGCCTCCTACCACGGCTTCAACACGGTGTTCTTCCAGGTCTACAGGGCAGGGGATCTCCTCTTCACCGGAAACGAACTGAGTTACTTTGCGAACCAGTCCCACGCCCAGGGCTTGAAGATTTTCTTCGCGCTCTATTTCACCAATTCGTCACAACCCGTGCCTAGCAACATTTTCGGTCTGGGAGAAGACGGCATAAGCCTGGACGTGTCCACTCTAAGCATTTCAGTACAGGAGAGCCTGCTTGCAGACTTGACTCCATGCCACTGCCAGACCGCGGTTACCACAACTGACATGAACTCTCCGTTGGAGCCTGACCTGCTGGTCCTTGAAACATATGGTCCAGCATTCCAGCAGTACATCAGGCACGGCATCATCGCCTCCGTGGGCGTATTCGCCACTTCCAGTTTGGCTGACTATCAGTCCCAGTTCCAGTATGCGTTAAGCAACAGTGACGGAGTCATGGTGTTCGACTACGCTGGGCTGCTCAAGAACGGTTACTGAGCCCAATCTGTCCCAAGCTCTCAACGGGCCAACGAATCAGACAATGAGGGTGAGCATGAGCCAGTTGCCCAGAGCGCTTTTAACAACTCGACCTAGACAAGCGACCTATGGCCGGCTTTGACTCCACAAGATTCGATGACATCGCCTTCAGCAAACTGAGCGAGACCAAGCTCCCCAGCATCGCAGTCTCCATTATCGAGGACGGAGAGGTTGTGCACGCGAGAGGCTTCGGATACAAGAATGTCTCGGCCGCGCTCCCCGCGACGGAGCACACTCTCTACGGTGTCGGCTCGATCACCAAATCCTTCGTGGCTCTCTCGATCGCCAAGCTGGTAGAGGCGGGGAAGATGGACTTCCACGACCCCGTCACCAAGTTCCTCCCGCTGAAGCCGAAAGCCTTCCAGGAGGTGGAGATTCACCACCTGCTGAGCCATACCAGCGGAATACCCGGCCTGGGCTCGCTTGAGGTGCTTCTCTTTAGCGCCTTCGGGGAATACCACCACTGGCTCCCCATATCCAGCCTCGGCGACATACAGTCGTTCATGAGCGACGTCGACGACTGGGCCGAGGCGAAGCCGGGCGAGAAGCTCTTCTACCTTAACGAGGGGTTCGTCCTCCTCGGGGACGTTATCGCCAAGGTCAGCGGGAGATCTTGGTTCGACTACGCCAAGGGGGAGATACTGAAGCCTCTACGGATGAACAGGACGTTCCTCGAGAAGGCAGACATCGACCTGGATGCAAACGTCGCGACGCCCTATCTGATCAGGGGCGCGAAGGCGATCCCGACAGCCATCCCCTACGGCAGCGGAGGTGCGGGCGGGATTGTAAGCAACACCATGGATCTGTCCAACTACGTCAGAATGTACATCAACGACGGCGAGTTCGAAGGCAAGAGAGTCGTTGGCAAAGACACCCTCGCCAAGATGGAGACCCCATACGGGAAGTGGCCCGCCGAAGACTACGGCGGGGACTCCTACGGTTACGGGCTCCAGATACTCCCTATCTTTCATGGCCACAAGGTTGTCGGACACGGAGGATCAGTCGACTGCTACACTGCCAGAATGAACTACATCAGGGACCTGAAGTCAGGCGTCGTGCTGCTCGCCAACGGCACGGGATACAACATGGGGAGGCTCGCCATGATTGCCCAGTCGCTGCTCGTCGGGGTCGATCCAGACGAGTTGCGCGCAGTCAAGCTGGAGACACTCCTGAAGAAGCTGGAAGGGCAGTACAGGGCATACAAGGACACGATCTACGCCGAGGTCAAGGTTAACGGGAGCTTCCTCATGCTCTCCGGCGAGGACATCGGGAAGGACATCGTCCTAGTCCCAGAGGGAGAAGAAGACGGCATGGCCCGGTTCTACACCCTCGATGCCGGCGCGAAGATGGAGGTGACCTTCAGGTTCAACAAGTATGGCGTCGAGCTGATGTACGAGCGGTACAGGTACAGGAGGGCCGGCCCTCTGCCGCAACAGTCCGGCGTCTAGGTGCCTTTCAAATCCCTGTTTCCTCATCAGGCGAACATGTTGTGATGCTCTAAATGGTGACCTCTGCGCCGTTTACGAACAGTTTTCTTTCTATCTTTGCGGCCTTCGCCAGAGTGGCTGTCATGGGAGATCGTCGATGTGTGAGCTTCAGTAGTTCGACGATTTCCTGCGGAGTTGCCTCTGTCTCAACCCTTGTTTCGATTAGTAGCTGGGTGATTGCAGGGTCCGCGTCTCCTATACCGAATATTCCCTTTCTGTCCCACAGGCCATCGATCTTCGTCTCGTAAGAATCGAAGCCTACTCCCTTGAGGGCCGCTTGTCTGGCGAAGATTACGTTCTCGGCGAAACCGATGGAGGCGACGAAGAGAGACGATGGGGGAGGAGCAGTGTCCATGCCCCCAATTGACTTCGGCTCATCGGAGACAACAGCGTAATTCGGCCACTTCACCTCCGATGTCTAAGGACCAATCAGTCTCGTTACGGCGGTGGTCGGCCCCACAGTTTTTGCTCCGGGAGAAGACCAGGTTTCAAGCAACTTCTGGGCACCCTCCCTCAGTTCAGCAGAGACTAACGTCATGAGCCTTCAGCTGTACAACGCATCTTAACCATATGCCACCGACGGAACCGCTGACCATTTCTACACTGCAGACTTATACCGGCCATCGCTCAGGTGTCATCGGTAATGTCAACATTCGTCTTGGTACCGGGAGCTTGGCTCGGCGCTTGGGCCTGGAAGAAGGTCGTCCCCGAGCTTGAGAGCGGAGGGCATTCAGCCTATCCGGTCACACTCACTGGCATGGGGGAGAGAGTACATCTCGCCACGGAGGAGGTGGGCTTGGAGACAGCGGTTCTAGACGTTCTCAATGTGATAAAGTACAACGAGATAGACAACTTCGTCCTCGTGGGGCACAGCTTTGCGGGTAAGGTCGCCGCTGTGGTGGCCGACCGGGCGCACGACAGGGTGAAGAAGGTCATTTACCTCGACTCGTTCCGACCAGAGAGGGTGAGAACCCCCCAGGGATCATTTGACCCCACAGAGGAATTCGGAGCCCAGCCTCCAGGCGCGTTCACAGTCCCCCTTAGCGAACACACTGTGGACCGCATCGGGAAGGATGTCAAAGGAAAAGCTAGGACCTGGATGATGGCCATGGCCACCCCCTGGCCCATGAAGATGGCCAGGGACCCTGTCGTCCTGTCAAAGAACTACGACGGAGTGAAGGAGGCATACGTCTTCTGCACCTTGGCGGGTGATCCCGTGGACGAGATAATCGCCGGAAAGTGGGGGAAGCTTCGGGGCCCATACAAGGTCATGGAAACCGGCCACTGGCCGATGATCACAAAGCCGAAGGAACTGGCCGATTCGTTAATCGCGCTCTCTCGAGGGTAGTCTTGGCATCAGAAGCCTAGCTTCTCGTTCACGAATATTACCCGGACGTTCCTCTGCCTCTCCCCTTCGTAAATGAAGATCTTGGACAAGTACGTCCCTGGGAACCCGAGGCTCTTCATCCTCTGATTCTCAAGAGGGGTGGAGTGCTCCCGCAGCCTTAGCAGGGCTTCGTCGAGGTCCTCGGTGATCTTGTTTGTCCCAGCGACTATGATTAGGTTCTTGCCTCCGAACGCATACGCCGCAAGCTGGCTCCCACCTGCGCTCCCCGCTACCATCTGCCCCTTGGTGGTAATGGCATGGACGCTTCCAAGGAAGTAATCCGCGAACGTCGCCATCCGTCTTAGTTTCATTTGTTTCTCCCAATCCTTCTCAGCCACAATCTGCGCCTTCAGGTTGTTCCATGGGTGGTCCCCCGTGCTCAGGGCGTGAACCAGCCCGATTTCCTCTAGCGTAGTTGAGCTCCCGGTCATCACTTCCGCTCCGGCGGGGATGAGTGAACGTATTCTGTCCAGCGCTGCCCTCTTGTCAGGAACAAGCTCTGCCTTGAATCCGCGGGCATTAAGGGCACGGATGGTTTCATCTACAATCTCTCGGTGGGGCAGCCTCTCCCACAACTTCAACTGCGAGGTGGTAATCGTCATGGGTGACTTCACAGACGGCGTTCAGGGCACCCGGATTTAAGACTAGTAGTAAGATTTGACTGAGTTAGTAAATCCGACTAGCTCCATATTCAGAACTATGGCTGCGGGAGCCCAGAGCACAGGGTACGATCTGTCATGCTCTTCCCACAGTAGTGACGTTGGCACAGGTCTCGAGATGAGTTGCGAGCCCAACTCCCGGGAACGACCTAAGTAGTCGGTTCATCCCGGCGGCGCCATGACTGATGCGGGAATGGAGCATATGCGGAGACCCGAGGGCATTGGTTGGAGGGTGGGCGTGTCTATTTTTTCCTTCTTCGCCGCCATAATCGCCACGATTCTTTGGCTCTTCTTCTACGCCGGGAGCTACAACGCCTATCAGAACCTCGCCATAATCGTCGTTATCTTCCTCGCCTTTGTAGCCGTCATGGGAGCCATCTGGGCCTCCTGGGGCTTGAAACAGAGAAACTGGTGGAACGGCTAGAGACACGGCTTCAGCCTGTCCACGCCAGATACGGGGCGGCTCAGCGCCTAGGCTGGAATCTCGCCTCTCAGCACCGCTGGGATTCCAGAGTGCGGGACAGGGATCTGAATGCCTGTGCCCAGGGAGTAGTAGGAGAAGTACGCACGGTTGACACCAGTCAAGCAGTATCCTTGCCGGTCATCACGCACGTCCCATCGACAGGTATCTTCGATACGTGCCGACGGCCCATTAGCCCTTTAAGCAGAGTCCGAGCCGTTTAGGCCAATGACAAGCGAAGAGAACGGCGAAGCCGCCGACAAGCTGCTCGACGACATGGTACGGGATGCAGACGAGTACTACGACCGTCTCAACCTGCAGCAACTCAACCAGACGCGAGTTTACGCCGCTGTAATGGGGGCAGTCATATGGTTCGCTGTATTTGCCGGCCTAGGAATCGCCCTCTACCTCAATGTCAAAGGTTCGGAGATCTCTCTGGACCTCCTGTGGGCGTTTCTTGTGGCCGTCGCGAGCGGCGTTATCACAGGAGCGGTAGTGTATGCGATCAGGCGGCAGAGGGCATCTAAATTCGCCGATCTTGGCGCCCTGCTGACGAAGATGAAAACAGGCAGGGTCTCCTCCGAGGACGGCCTGCGCCTGATGGACCTCATGCACCAGGCGGCCCTCACCATGAGGAAACAGAGGCTCGACACCGCCTTCGCCTACGGCGTCAGCGCGTTCATCCTGGTGAGTTTCGTAGGTCTAAACCCCGGGTTCGGGGGGATAGCCGGCGTCGTGACCTATCTCTATTTCAGATTCGAGGCGCTCAGGGAGTACGAAAAAGAGGACGAGAGATACGAGGTTGCAAAGAAGGACATCATTCTTAGCCTGTGAAGATCTTGGAACGCCCCGACCTTTATGTCCTCGCCCGCTTCTTGGACATACTCTACGAGAACGGCCATCCCATGAAGAAGACCAACCTTCAGATGAGGACGGGGCTCAACTATGTCCGGTTCTCGGAGTATTTCGATTGGATGATCTCTCATGGATTCCTTCAGAAGAAGGTGGAAGATGACGTGGACCTCTACTCGCTGTCACCCCAGGGCCTCGACGCCTACCACCGCCTGGTGGCTTGGATACGGGAGACGATGAAAGGGATGAGAATCTGACCATGGGGGCTAGCTTGGAAGCAAGCTCTGACTGGAGAGCCTTCTTCAGAAGGCACTGGGGTGCGGTCACAGTGTTCGCAGTCGCGGCCGCCTCGGCCGTGGCGTGGGCAATCTACGTCTTCTGGTGGTTTGCGGCCAACGCCCAATCGACTGGCCTGGTCCCTTCAAATTTGGGCTCCTGGACAATGGGGAACCTAGTAAATTTCATCATCTACTCCGTCCTTTGGGAACTCCTACTCGTCGGAATCCCAGTCGCAGTGGCGGCGATTGTAGCCTGGATTTGGTGGAGGAGTCTCCCCTACGAAGAGAGGGTGGGATATCGGTGGGGCAAGCGTTCGCGGTCGGCAGGGGGCGGTGGCGGGTTTGGGTTCCTGTTCTTTGTCGCTTTCGCCATCAAAGTCTTTGTTGACGGAAACTGGAACTTCCCCATCTCGAGCTACACCCTCAACTACGTCGTGGGCTCAATGATTACGATACTGGAATGGATCGCTGTGATCTTTGGCGTCCCCGCCGCCGTCGGACTGGCTTGGTGGCTGCACCGTGAATCGAAGGAGCCCTAACTCTGATTAGGGTGCGAACGTAAAAGAAAGACAACTCTCTGACTGCCGATGAGCGGGCAGGCCCAGCTCGAGGTGGGGAACACCCCCATGGTCAGGGTCGACGGGGTCTACGCCAAGCTCGAGTGCGTCAACCCGACAGGCAGCATCAAGGACCGCATGGTCAAGTTCATCCTCGACGAAAGCGAGAAACGCGGGCTGCTAAAGAGAGGAATGGTCATCGTGGAGGCGACCAGCGGGAACACAGGGATCGCGCTCGCCTACTTCGGAAGGCAGAAGGGATACGACGTGAAGATAATAATGCCAGACAACATGACCGAGGAGCGCAAGGAACTTATCCGGGGCTTCGGCGCGGAACTCATCCTCTCCCCTTCGAAGCAAGGGTTCCTACAAGCTCTCTGGATAAGAGACAACATGGTGAGGGAAGGGAAATGCTTCACCACCGATCAGTTCTCTAACGAGCTGAACACCCTGTGCCACTACACGACCACAGGGCAGGAGATGGTAAGGCAGCTGGACGCCATGTCGGTATCCCCTCACGCCTTTGTGGCCGGCGTTGGGACCGGGGGAACGCTCATGGGGATTGCCAAGGCGTTGCGCGAAGTCAATCCCAACATCTTCGTTGCGGCCGTAGAGCCGACCGAATCTGCAGTCATGAGCGGAGGGGAGCCGGGCCGTCACGAAATCGGCGGGATTGGGGATGGCTTCGTTCCGGCGCTTGTCAAGGACGAAGAAGGAACTCTCAGCCCCGTCATCGAGGAAGTGTTGCAAGTCACGAGCGACGAAGCAATCTCCGAGTCGAAGAGACTGGCCAAGAACTTCGGGTTCTGCGCCGGGGTGTCTTCAGGGGCGAATTTCCTGGCAGCAAAGAGGCTCAAGAGTCGGTTCGAGAACGTTGTCACGGTGTTCCCTGACGGCTTCACGAGATACGAGTCACTCGGTCTGGGCCCCTCTGGAAGGTGCGGCTTCCATGGCTCCGCATGCCGTCGGCACAACGACATTGTGGCGAGCCTCAGGAAGTCCGCTTAGGTCCTAGTCCCCGTCTCCAGCTGCCCGAGCTACCCGCTCCTCCTTGTCAGTGCGATTACCGGAATGGTCATTCCACCTTCTTACAAAACAGCTCTGTCCTTCAAACTAGGACCTGGCGGCAGCGCCACTCGTGAGAATCGTGTCCCCGCCTTAAGAGGGACGACGGAAATGGTTTGCTGAAGCGCGATGAGAGTTCTCGTTGCTTACGGCAGCAAGGCCGGCTCAACCAAGGGGATCGCCGAGTTCATAGGCGAGAGGCTCCGGGATCGGGGGATGCCGACAGACGTCTGCGATGTAAGCTCGGTCCAAAGACCTGAGGGCTACGACGCATTCATAGTGGGAAGCGCGGTGTACATGTTCCATTGGATGAAGGAGGCGAAGCAGTTCGTCCTCAGGAACCGTGCTACCCTCGAAGGTCGACCTGTCTGGCTGTTCAGTAGCGGGCCGGTGGGGCTTCAAAAGACGAACTCCAAGGGCCAAGACCTGAAGGACGTCTCCGTCTCAGGGCCCAAAGAGATTGACGAGCTCACCGAGGCTGCCAGGCCTCGCGACCACCGGGTCTTCTTCGGTGCCCTCGACGGCGACAAGCTCGGGGGAGCAATGGGGCTGACGTACAGATTCATGCGCCGCAGCAAGGCGATACGCGAATCGATGCCTGACGGTGACTACAGAGACTGGAAGGAGATCGAGGCTTGGACCAACGGCATAGCCGAAGCGCTCTCCATCCCCACGGCGACCGCCCCCGCCCAACAGTGACAACCAAGGTCAAAACGCCTGGTACAATCCTCGCCGTCGAAACCCCAGGAAATCTTGAGGCTATTCTGCGCCTATCCTTCTACTGCTGATGCATGCCGTCGTGGAACCATTCCACCAGCGAGACCTCGTTCGTATTCCCTCGCTTCTCAGCGCGAACGATTCCTCTCTCAGAGAGCGCAGCTATCACCCTGTGGGTTTTCAGCCTCGACAGGCCTGCCTCCTTCGTGATGTACTTCTGCAAGTAAGACCCGCCGTGGGCGTCCAGCACGCCGACCACCTTTCTCTCGTCCGGCTTCAGGGTCCTCAGGACGACGGAAGCTGCATCCTTCCCGCCTCCCGTCGCGGAAACATAGTTCTTCATCTCCGGGAGTACGAGGAAGTAGATTATCCCCACCACGCTCGCGAGCAGTGTGAAGAGGAAGAGGAGGGTAGATAGCGGGATGAGAATCGCCAGGTTTGGCGAGAAGCCGCCAGTCATCAGCTCGCCAAGCACATTGAGCGGGGACTCGTTGGGAGCGACGCTCAGTGCAAGGATGAACATGGAGAGCGCAAGCCCTGCCGCTGCAGTCACAAGTACTATGAGCAGGACCTTGAGCTTCTCCATCTCCCGCCGCTATCCAACACTCCGGAGTTAACCCCTATCCCTTAACCCTGAGCGGACCTAGGAGGCAGGCGGCTTCCACCGGAGGGTGAGCACGCCCCCCAAAATGCCTAGGATGGCCCCAATGATGAAGCCCCCGAGACCCACGAAGCTCAGTATTGAGAAGACCAGGATTAGTATCCCCCACGCTCTCCGACCTCCGACCTTGGCCAAGAGCATGGTCGCTGATATCAGCACGATGACTCCGCACACGAGCCCGAACCCTCCCATAACCGTCAGTACGCCAGAAATGAGGCCGGGCAGGCTCGCTCTGTCCATCCCATTCGGCACGGTAATGTTGGCGAGGTTCATGTGAGGGATGACGAAGGATGCTACTCCGATGAATATCGCCCCTCCCAGTACCATGACCATGCCCCCCGCCAGCGCGAGAACCGCAGCCGTCTTGGGGTATGCCGAGCTCTTCCCTAGCGCTACATCCGCAGCCATGGCTGAGGTACAGAGGGTAGGGACTAAATCGGTTAGCTGAAACGAAAATGATACCGTTCCCTGCCGTTAAAACAACCAAACCAAGACCCTGTTTCTCGCCTGAAACCAGGGGGTGCCCCGGCAGCTAGCCCTCACCAGGCCGCCACCAGGGCAGCTTTCCTCGCCTTTGCGCCTACAGAGCCGGTGGCTTCCACTTCAGTACCAGCGCGCCGCCGACTATGCCCAGAACCGCTCCCACGACGAAGCCCCCCATGCCGACGAAACTCAGCACCGAGAAGACTAGGATGAGTACGCTCCAAGTCCTTGGCTGCCCCGAGTTGGCCAGGAGCATTACCGAGGACACGAGGACTATGGCACCAGACACGAGCCCGAAGATCCCCATCAGTCCGACGAACCCGGAGATGAGGCCAGGGATGGCAGATGCCGACAGTCCCTGTGGGACGCTGATGTTGGTGTACTTGAGGTTCGGGAGAACGAAAGCCGAGGCGGCCACAAGTAGCACGCCGCTCAGCGTTATGATGAGGCCACCAGCGAGGGCGATTATGGATGCGGTCTTTGGGTATTCAGTCGATGTGTTCTGCGTCATTTTCTTCTTACCTTGAGGGGAGGGGTGCAACGGACGGGAAAAGTAGGTTCTGTGAAACGATAGCGAGCAGACCACTTGTCTTTGTTCGGAGATGGTGAAACGATATCGATACGGGCACGGATGGGAAACCGTATCTGGACTGTCTCGACGAACTGATTTGACCAAGCCGTTCCATGCCCTTCTGTGGTCTGACATGAGGGCAAAAGAACGAAAGCCATTCGCATGAACAACTGGGAATGAGCACTTTTCCAGAGTGGGGCAAATAAGAGCATGGCACGTGCCGGCCTTCTCAGCTTCGGAAATCGTGTCTCCAGACTTAAATGAGTGATGAGGGACGACAACCGCTTAGCTTGGCTATTCCCATAGGAAAGGTGGCTGGGATACCAATCTATCTGGACTACTCCTGGTTCATCATTTTCTTCCTTCTCGTCTGGACCATCGGCTTTTCCCTGATGCCTGCGGCCTATCCTGGACTGAGTCAGTTCGATTACCTCCTGATAGGCGTGGTAACCGCCCTCCTGTTCTTCGGGTCCTTGCTTCTTCATGAGCTGGCCCATTCGATAGTGGCGAAGAGAAACGGGATGACAATCAGGCGGATAACCCTGTTCCTTCTCGGTGGCGTCTCCGACTTGGAGGAAGAGCCCAAGGACGCTTCGGTGGAGCTGAGGATGGCCGCAGCGGGACCCCTCACGTCTCTTGCCATCTCCGTGGTTTTCTTTCTGTTCTGGTTTATATCGACGGTCGCCGGGCTTTCGGCGATAATCCAAGCCCCGATGTTCTATCTGTCGCTGGTGAACCTGCTGATGGCCTTGTTCAATTTTATCCCGGCTTTTCCCATGGACGGAGGTAGAATCCTTCGCGCAATCCTGTGGAGGAGGAATGGGGATATTGTCCACTCGACGAAGATTGCCTCGCACATAGGCGAGGTCTTCGCCATGGCGATCATGGCACTCGGGATATTCTCTATGTTCTTCATAGATTTTCTTTCAGGCATCTGGGCCTTGCTGATTGGTTGGTTCATTTCGAGCAGCAGCAGTGCTTCTTTGCAGCAAACCATTGCCCAGGAGGACCTCAGAGGAGTCAAAGCATCCGACGTGATGACGCGGGACGTCGATGCCGTCCCTCCTGACATGACGCTGTCGGGTCTCGCGGACGAGTGCACGCGAACTAAGCATACCGGATTCCCCGTGGTATCGAACGGGAAAATCATCGGATGCGTGACAATGGCCGACTTGAGACGGTTCAGCAAGGATCGATGGGCGACCACCAGAGTAGACCAGGCAATGACAACCAGCGACAAGCTGGCCATAGCCAATCAAGACGACCCTGCCACCGACGTCATGACCATGATGCAGAGGAAAAACGTGGGTCGGGTCTTTGTGATCGATGGAGGCGCACTCGCGGGAATAATCACCCGCAGTGACATGCTGAAGGCCATAGAGCTCAGGGAAGGGACGCTGGGCATGAGCAGAGGGATTTGGGCATCCGAACAGCGGATATCGATGAACGTGGAGCTGGGGATGAACTTCGTCCTCGAACAGCCAGCGGAGAAGGGCTTTGTCTGGAGGCCCGAGTTCTCGGGCAGCGACGTCCAGCTCGTTGGTCAGGACGTTTACACGACTCCTGACGGCCACGAGGGGCATCGGTTCACGTTTCAGGTAGCCGTGGCTGGCACTTACGTAATACGTCTTCACGAAGTCCAGGGGTCACAGGAAGCGCCAGGAAGCGCACGAGGCAAAGGGCTTCGAACTGTCACGTACACGGTAGTCGCGAGCGCGCCATAAGTCGAAGCGAGCGGGCCAGTCAAGCCTGCGGGCTGTTTCTTGAAATGTTAATAGTGGGACAAATTCGTCAACGGCTCGAATTGACCGCTGAAACTGATGAGAGCCAGGGAGGAGGTTCCGAAGAAGAAGAGATGAGTGCTGAGGGAGAAATGTCCACGCAGCCAACCGAAGAAATGCAGGCCCCACCAGAAAGCCTTGGCGAGGCCACACCAGTTCAGCCCCAGGGGGGGAGACGCACCCAGCTCAAGATTGTGAGAGAGAGCGTCGAATCTCTTTCTAGGGAGGTTGGACATCTAAGGAAGAGCAGCGAAGCGAACGCAAAGAAGATGGAAACACATCTGAAGTCGCTCCGAAAGGAATTGGGGGCACACACGCGCTCGAAGGACCTAGGCGAGCATGTCAAGAGTCACCGGGCGGACACCGACCGGCTAGAGAAGCAGCTGGCGACGCTTCACAAAGAATTGGCTTCGTTCAAGAGCCAGATGGCAAAGGATGCAGCCAAGAGCAGGGCGCGGGAAGAGGCAGCACTCGCTAGGATCGCCGCGAAGGTCAAGGCAGCGGAGCCAAAGAGGTTCCGAACAAAGCCTACAAAGAAGAAGCGATAGCACTCCTTCCAGATCTTCGGCCCTGACGGGGCCGCCCACAGCTCGGTCGGCACCCGGAAGATAGAAGCGAGGTAGGCCCCGGGGCTTACGAACAGGTAGGGAAGGGACATGAGCAGGCAGGCTAGACCTGTGATGAGGAGATACCTGCTGGCTCCCGTTCTGCCTCGATCCCCTTTCAAGACGACCAGGAGCAAGACAGGAAGAGCGAGGAGGGCCGTTTGCTTGAACCCAATGGAGACAGCAAGCGTTAGCGCGGACAGGTCGTAATGCTTCTCGATGAGCAAATAGAGCGAGACCATTAGGAACAGGGTGGTAATCGGAGGGTTCAGCCAGAGATAGTCGACGTAGTACAGGTTCGTGGGAGCTAGGATGAACAACACAGCGGCCAACAACGCATTCCTCTCCCCTGAGAAATTCCTCGCAATCAGGTAGAGTGGAATGACAGTCAGCGCGTCTGCGGCCACAAGAGGAATCGCGCCCGACCAGGAAGGAAGGGGGAGGTACGAGAACGACGTCAGCCCATAGAGAAACAGAGGAGGGTACGGATAGAAGAAGTCATTGTAGGGCAAGAAGCCGCTCCTGAAGGCATAGGCAGCAGGCATGTACGCGAGCGAGAAGTCCTGCCAGTTCTCCGCATTTGGCAGGGACAGGTTCATCGAGGTCCCGATGCTCAGCCCGAAGACCACGAATTTCACTGCAAAAGCGACCGCTACCACGATAAGGAGCAGCCTCACGTTCAGTGCCCCCGACTTTGGCGCATCGATGTCCGAGCCTGGGACCGGATCTCGGCTCCCCATAGACGAGGCCTCCGCCCTGAAGTCAGGCATCTGACTCGTGCTCGGCTGAGGGCGCCAAAGCAAACAGAAAGTATAACGCTTCTGATACGATTGCTTACGTCTAGTACGATTGTTTACGAATACCTGTAAATAACGAAAGGCGCTCTCAGGCCGCCGGGACCGGTACGACACGCCTTGAGCCCGTCCTCGCAGTACTTGTCATCGGGATACTACTGGACTCCCCCGTACTCGTCTCCGTTTTGCCGCACCAGAATCGGGCTCAACCTCCACTGTCGCCGGGTGCCTTGGGCCAACCCACGTTCACTTCGGGGTTGGCGCAGCTCTGGGACTTCACGAGCAGGCCAGGCGACTCGGCCAACCTTACGAACAGGGAAGTGATCCTGTCCTACATCACGGCCAACCCAGGTGTCTACCTCCGGGAGTTGACGGAAGACCTTGGCCTCTGCATGGGCGTGGTGCAGTACCACGTCTGGGCGCTGACGAGGGATGGCCAGGTGGAAGACTGCAGGTCGGGACGCTTCAGGCGCTTCTTCCGAGCGAGGGCCTATCAGGAGATGGAGCGGATGGTGATGTCCCTGTTGAAGCAGGGGACAACTGGTAGGATCCTTGTGCTCTTGGCGGAGCGGCAGCCGCTGGCGCACACAAAACTCGCTTGGATTCTGGGGATATCGTCCCAGGGGTTGAGCTGGCAGATGGCACGGCTCAGAAGATACGGCATCATCGAAGCCTCAACGTTCCAGGGTACGATGGCAAGGGAATACCGGTTGACAGACGGTGCGTTCCGGGCCTTGAACCACGCGCTCGGAGATGGCCAAGCCACCAAAGTTGCGGCGGTCCTGCACTAGCCAGCGGGCGCGCAAGAACATGAGAATCGTTCTTGCCTAGGGATGGCAACTTTTTAGGCTCAAGCCTTAACCGACACGCCGGGGCAAATTCAATCATGAGCCGCCTGATGTACGTAGGCGGTGACTGGGTGAAAGCGAGCACCGGGGCGCTTACTCCTGTCTATGACCCCTCCCGCGGCGAAGTTGTTGACCAGGTTCCACACGGAACAAGGGAAGACATCGACAGGGCGGTCGATGCGGCGAGGACTGCTTTCCCCGGCTGGAGCAGACTTCCCCCCGGTGACAGGGCAAACATGCTCTTGCGGGTCGCAGACATGCTGGCACAAAGGTCAGCCGACTTCGCTAACCTAGAAAGCTTGAACTCCGGGAAATCAATCAAACAGACAACCGACTACGATGTCCCATACACCGTTGACAACATCAGGTACCTTGCGGGGGCGTCGAGGACCCTCGAAGGGAAGGCCATGGCCGAATATGTCGCCGATGGAACCAGTGCTGTACGAAGAGAGCCGATAGGCGTTGTCGGCGTCATAACTCCGTGGAATTATCCTCTCATGATGGTCGCCTGGAGAGCATTCCCTGCCCTGGTGATGGGGAACACGGTGGTAGTGAAACCGGCAAGTTACACTCCCCTTACGACCCTCGAACTCGCCGGCCTGTTAGAGAAGGCCGGCGTTCCGAAGGGGGTCTTCAACGTGGTGACAGGACCTGGGGGCGAGGCAGGCGAAGCCCTGGCCCGCCATCGCAACGTCGACATGATTGCTTTCACTGGAAGCACAGAAGTGGGGAGGAGGCTCTCTGAGCTCGGCGCGGGGAACGTGAAGAAGGTCTCCCTCGAGCTTGGAGGGAAGGCACCCTTTATCGTGTTCGAAGACGCCAACTTGGAAGCTGCTGCCGAAGGAGCAGTGGTGGGGGGTTTGGTGAACAACGGGCAGGATTGCGCGAATGCGACGAGATTCTATGTCCACGCATCAATCCTAGAGGAGTACGAGACGATGCTTGTTGATAAACTCAGGAAGGTGCAGGTTGGAGACCCTCTGTCACCAAAGACCGACATGGGACCTTTGGTGTCAGAAGCGCAGAGGGACAGGGTTGAGGGATACATCCAGAAAGGCCTGCGAGAGGGGGGACGCCTGTTATTTGGTGGGGAGCGGCCGAAAATCGAGAGGCACGAAGGCGGATACTTCCTTAACCCTACTGTGATATTCACAGAAAACCACGGCTCTTCTATCGTTCAGGAGGAGATATTCGGACCCGTCTTCACAATCTTATACTTCGAAGACTACGACGAAGTGATCAGCAAGAGCAACGAGGTCGTATACGGCCTAGGGTCATCCGTCTGGACTCGAGACGTGACAAAGGCAATGAACGCAGTCAAGGATCTCAGGTTCGGAACAGTGTGGGTGAACGACCACGTGCCAGTCCCATCGGAGATGCCCTGGGCTGGCTACAAGCAGAGTGGGCATGGCGCCTCCCTTTCCGCATATTCCCTGGAGGAGTTCACCTACATCAAGCATGCCTATTTCGATTTGACGGGCAAAGCGAGGAAGAGCTGGTACTACCAGGTCTACGGACAGAAAGATTCTCCATGAGCCTGCATCAGTACTCGTTCAACCCTCCGCTTTCCAGGCTTTCACTGGTCTTTGACCAACCCCGTAGGATAATCTTCGGCCCGAATTCGGTGAGTCAGGCCGGGAACGAAGCATCGAGGCTTGGCGGGAAAAATGCCCTCCTGCTTACGGACGAGAACGTCGAAAAGGTCGGACTGTCAGGGCGGGTCCAGGAAGCAATCGAGAAGTCGGCGGTAAGGGTGGATGTCTACGACAAGATATCCTTCGAGCCCACAATGGACAGCGTCCAGAAAGCGGTTCAGACTGCCCGCGACGCCAAGGCCTATGATTTGATCGTGGGCGTCGGGGGAGGCAGCGTGCTTGACACCGCCAAGATGGTCGCCAACATGCTGACCAATCCGGGCGAACCTGCCCATTACCTGACCCCTACCGAGGACAGGTTCACGAAGCCGAGCGTGCCCAAGATACTGATACCGACGACCGCCGGCACGGGCAGCGAGGTCTCGAACTATTCGGTTGTTATTGAGAGGCAGACGATGTACAAGACGTGGGCGGCAAGCAGCAACCTGTTCGCCGATGTCGCGATGGTCGATCCCGCCATGATGATTAGCTGCCCCCCAAGGGTTACCGCAGGTTGTTCCTTCGACGTAGCGGGCCACAACATCGAGGGATTGGTCAGCGCCGAGTCAACCCCCATTTCGGACGGCCTGGCGATTGAAGCTGTCAAACTTCTCTTCAGACACGCCCGTAAGGCCTACGACAAACCAGACGACCTCGAAGCACGTTCTGGCATGGCGATGGCCTCCATGCTGGGGGGCGCTGTCATCGCCTTCCCATGGATTGGAGGGCCGGCGATTCTAGGGCACTGCCTTGCGGAGGCGTTCGGCCCGAAGTATGGCGTCGCCCATGGCGTTGCGGTGGGGCTCGCACTCCCCTACATACTGGACTTCAACCTGCCGGCCTGCAGGGACAAGGTCGTCTCCTTTGCGCCCTCCCTTGGAATTGAGAGGAACTCGGACTCCGCAGAAGTCGTCGCCGATAAAGTACCCCAGGCACTGCTGGAACTGATGAGGGACGTCGACCTGCCCACTACCCTCAAGCAGGCGAACTTCCCCAAGGGCGATTTGGATGGATTCGCCGATTACATCTTCAAGGAAAGGCAGCACGTCTATGGGCTTCCGAGGTACAACCCCCGAAGGCTGACCCTGGAGAACACAACAAAGCTACTGCACGACATGTACGAAGGAGCCCTTGAGGCCTGACAAACAGCGGACGGAGATTCACAACCTTCGAGGCGATGCTCTCTGAGTGACCCCGAGCCACGCAATTCCTACCGGTGGGTCGTCCTCTTCGCCTACACACTCGTGGCCTTTTCGACCCAGCTGATCTGGCTCAACTTCTCCGGCATCGCCGAACCTCAGGTGACCGGCATCTTCAACGCGAGCATCGACCAGGTGGGCTACCTCGCTGCCTTCTGGCCTCTGGTATTCATCCCCCTGTCCATCCCGACAGGTTTGAGCGTTGACAGGTGGGGTTTCAGGACCAATGTTGCGATCGGGAGCCTCATTCTTACAGTGTTCTCCTGGCTTAGGCTAACGGCAGGGCTCAACTTCGGCCTTCTGCTCCTCTACCAGACGCTTGCCGGCATCGGGCAGCCGTTCGTCTACAACGCGATTTCGAAGCTCGCCGGTTCCTGGTTTCCGAAGGGGGAACAGACGCTCGCAAATGGCATTGGGACCATGGGACAGCTGGTGGGGATGATCACGGCCCTAGTGGTGGGGCCACTCATGGTGCCAGACGCTTCCTTCAGCGAATTGCAACAGAATATGATCGTCTTCTCCGCCCTGGTAACCGTGTCGTTCGCATTGTTTGCAGTCCTCGCGAAAGAAAGAAGGGGCGTTACCGAAGAGCGGCCCCACTCATGGGGCTCGTTGCTCAGCGAGATGAAGTCCGTGATAAGGATGAGGAACATCGTGGTATTGATGATGCTCTTCTTCGTAGGCGTGGGCATCTTCAGCGGACTCATACAGTGGACCGAAAGTATCCTTTCAACCAGGGGGCTGGGTTCCCTAGACGCAGGGCTGTTGGGGGCGGCGCTTCTAGTGAGCGGCATAATGGGCATGGTAGCCATCTCCTACATCGCCGACAAGTACTCAATGCTCAAGCGGTTCGTGACAATAAACACTCTGATATCCGCGGCGTTTCTCCTGGTGTTCGGCTTCCAAACAGGCTTCGCCGTGTATGCGTTCTCGGCGGTAGTGGTAGGTTTCTTCCTTCTCTCGCTCGCCCCAGTGGGCCTCCAGATATCTCTGGAGACTGTTGGCGAGGCACGGTCCGGGAGCGCGGCCAGCGTGGTTTGGCTTGCCTCTCAGGTCGGGGCCCTCATCCTGATTGTGGGCATGAGCGGCCTTTCTTCGGTATCGTTCACCGTCGGCGGCTTCGTCTCTCCGCCATGGTTCGTCTCTATCCTCCTGACTTCTATCTTGGCATTAGTCGGCTTTGGTCTTAGCTTCCTTCTGACAGATACCCGCAAGAAGCCCTCAACGCCTCCCGTCTAAGAAAATGCGCGCCAGAAGACCATGGTTGCTAGCCACGGACATCGACGGTACTCTGTGGGACACGCTCGACATATCACTGGTGGCCCCGCCGTACTTCGCTGACAGCAAGGGAAGGTTGCGCAGCGCAGATGGGACGATTGTCCGTCTCATCCCTGAGGCAATCGACTTTGTGAAGTGGTGCAGGAGGAATGGAGCGAAGGTCACCAGCCTCAGCTGGAACATACCAGAGCGCGTCTTTCCAGCCATCAAAGTGCTGGGGATATCAGACCTGTTCGACTTTCACGCCACGGAGTACACCGACGCGAAGCACGAAAGGCTGTACGACCTTCTGAACAAGCTTAGGGAAAGAGGGATCATCATTCCTCCTGAAAGGGTGGTCTATGTGGACGACAGAGACATCCACATCGAGAGTATACGGAAGAAGGTCGGCGACGTCGTTTGGATTCACATATGGAAGGAAGTTCCTGACTACGACGCGGCGAAGGGCGTCGTGAGAAAGAAGATCCTCGAGGGCTCCTGAAACACTATGCGTTGCGGTTGTACTCTCTCATTCCTTTTCTGTTGTTCTTGTAGTACTGGAGAAACTGGCGGTACCCTTCCCTATACGCTCCGATTCCCTCCTTTTCGGGTCTGACGGCTCTTCCGACGGGCCTCATTCCTCTGAGTTGTTCCAGGCTCAAGCTCTTTGTTCCCAGCGCAGCCAGCAGTGCGGCACCTCTCGCCGTCGAATAGATGGGCTCATCGATAACTTTCAGTTCTCTCTCAAGTACGTCTGAAAGTATCTGTGGCCACACAGGTGAAAGGGAGCCCCCTCCCGCCATCACTATCCCCCCGGATCTTGCTCTTCCACGACTCCCCATGAAATCCTCTACGACGCCAAGGAGCCATTTCATGTTGAACGCCACCCCCTCCATCACGGCCCTAACGACGTCATTCCTGTCATGCTCTAACGACAGATTGAAGAAACCACCTCTAGCATACGGATCCTCAATGGGGCAGCGCTCTCCGTAGAGCCAGGGGAGAAAGATGAGCTTCCTGGCGCAACGCGGGGAAGACATGGCCATTTGATCCAACTCTTGGTACTTGTTCTGCGGCGAAACGTTCAGGATGGTACTCATGTATTCGAGGATATTCCCTGCGTTTTCCTGTGTCGCTATCACGAAATACCTTCCCGGGATGGCGGAGGGAAGCGAAGCGATGTTGTGAAAGATGTCGGTCTTCTTGAAGGGTAGGTGCGCCGCTATCCAATCAGACGTGCCTATGTACAGGAGAGGAAGATAATCATCCGCGCACCCCGCGCCTATGGGAGAGCACTGGTTGTCCCCACAGCCTGGAACGACCTTTGTTCCCTCCGGCAAACCTGTCTCTCCTGCGGCATGACTCGTGATTGAACCTGCGACCGCTGTCGGGGCGACCAGGTCGGGCAGCTTCTGCCTGTCCAAACCGGCCATCTTCAGCAGCCCATCGTCGTATTTCACATGGTCGGGGTCTCGGTTGTCTGTGGCCCAGAGCGTAGTGGTGTTGTCCCAGGAACCAACGAAGGCGCCGGTCATCTTCATGACAATGTAGTCCTTGGGCTCTAGGAACTTGTGAGTCGCCCTGTAGAGGTCGGGGATGTTGTGCTTGATGTACAGTATGTGAGCGAGTTCGTCCTTTCCTGAATGCGTTGGCGCCCCCCCTGTCTTCCGAAGCCATGTGTACAGCTTGTCTATCCTGTAGCCCGAGATCGAGGGAAAACCGGCTGTCAGCCTGCGAATCTCGTCTCTCCCCCTAGTGTCCAGCCAGATTATGGCCCTGTGCAGCGGGTTGCCCTCGGAGTCCAGCGGGACAGTCCCGCTCCACTGGCCGGTGAAACCAATGCCTTTGATGTTGAATATGAGTCCCTGTGCGAGAACCTCGCGAAGGCCCTCACACACAGCCCCCCACCATTTTTCTGGGTCCTGCTCCGCCATACCGGACTCGCCCAGCTCGATGGGGTAGCGCTTCGTAGAAGTCGCCCTGACTTCTCCCCCAAGACTGAAAACGGCGACCTTGACTGACGATGTCCCCAGGTCCACCCCGACGAAGTCGGCGGAACTCTGCAAAAGATTCTCTCCTAGCTGTAAAGCCACTCCACTATGTTCTTCATGAAGAGCTCGACATCAGCCTTTGGCAGGGTCGAAGACAGGCCATAGATTGGCGCAAGAGGTGCGCTTTCGATCTTCCCCTTGGCGACTTCATCGGCGGAGAGCTTCAGGTCTCGGACAAACGACTCCTTGACACCTTCCTTGGTATGCCTCAAAGTGAGGTGGATGTGGAACGCTGGGGGATTCATCAGGCCGCTAAGCATCCACTTCTTCCTTGTCATTCCCTCCAGGACGAGATAGGGGTCGAACTTGTCAGAGGAGATTGCTATGACCCACAGGGGATTCCCAAGGACCTTCAGGCCGTCTATCTTCCCCACCTCCTTCCGGATGTAATCGCCCGTGTCGAGTATCTTCTTCGCCGACTCGAAGTATCCTTGGTCTCCCATCATCAACATCACGGCCCATGCCGCGGCGATCGGGAACCCTGGCCTGCTCCCGGCCATCGTAGGGGTGAAGTATATTCCCCCCTGCCAGTTCGTGGCTACGTACAGGTGGTGCTGGAAGAGCTCGCTGCCACGGTACAGTATGACTGAAGTGCCTTTGGGTCCGAAACCATACTTGTGAGTGTCCATCGAGACCGAAGTCACTCCCTCGCTGTGAAAGTTCGCCTCGGGGACTTCGTACCCCGCTCTCCTGGCCCACGGAGTGATGAAACCTCCGAGGCAGCCGTCGACATGGAGGCCTATGCCCTTTTCCTTGGCTACGTCCGAGAGGGCTTCTATGGGGTCGTACGTGCCGAAGGGATAGCAGGGGGCGGAACCGACCAGCGCAATCGTGTCAGGCGTAATCGCTTCCTTCACCTTCTCGACATCGACTTGGAAGTCCTCGTCGAGGTCTACGTACATGGGCTCGATTTCGAAATAGTCACAGGCCTTCGAAAAGGCGACGTGGGCGGATTTCGGTAGTATCACCCGAGGATGGGTTATGCCCTTCTTCTTCCTGTAGTAGTCCCTATATGCCTTCATCGCAAGAAGGATGCTTTCCGTCCCTCCCGAGCTAACGGAGCCCTTTACGTGCTCGTCGCCGTGCATGATAGACGAGCACATCGCAACTATCTCGCTGTCCAGCTTGACTACGCTGGGCCAGATGTCAACGTGCAGCGGGTTGCACTGCGAGTAGATTGAATGGACCTTCTCGAGGAAGGAGACGAGCTCATCTTCACCGTGGTAGACTGCTCCCGAGACTCTCCCCTCTTCCCAGCTCTTGTTCTCAGCCGATGCCATTTCAGATAGAATGGCGAGAATCTTCTCTTTCGCCAACCCCTTTTCCGGGAGCTTCCTGAATCCCTCGACAGAATTCTTATACGGTTTGAGGCTCTTCTCCATGTATCCCGCGATAAAATCCATCTCGGACATGGACGCCGTTATGTCGAAATCTCTTACTTAAACCGGCTATCAAATGCCGCGTCCCTAACAGGTTAGCCAACGAATGTGCTCTTCCTTTAATGCAACCGGGCAACGAATATGACGAGATGCCAAGATTCCCTTCAGACGAATGGGTCAGAGAGTATGCGAAGAAGCTGAATGAAAATCAGGCTTACAAAGAGGCTGGAAAGGCCTGGGAAGGAGACATCATTTTCGTAGTCGAGAAGGACGAGTCTTTTCCTAGAAACGCCTACATCTACCTCGACCTCTACCACGGGGAATGCAGGAGAGCTCAATACGCCGGTTCTGTCGATCAGGTTCCGAAGGCGGTCTACGCCTACAAGGGCTCCTACTCGAATTGGCGCAGGCTCATCGACAACCAGATAGACCCGATACAGGGGCTGCTTACGGGGAAGTTCAGACTCGACGGATCATTGATGGAGATAATGAAATACATCCGTGCCGCAAAGGAGATGGTCAGCACGGCTACTGCAGTGCAAACCGAGTTCTAGCCAGCCTCGCCCTGACCACTATCCACAGCTTGGAGCAGGCCGAATACGTGGAAGCAGCATCTCCTGTTCGGTACTCTTGGCGATGCAGAGCGTACTTCTGACGGTCTCTTCCGCCTAGCGATGGCGCATTCCACGTCAGTTCTGTTGCTGATTCTGGGGAGGCACGCGACCCTCGCGTAGATCCCTCATCATTTGCTGGAACTGTTCCCTCGTGATTTCGCCCCTCGCGTATCTCTGGCGGAGAATGCGGGCGGGCGCATTCGCCTGCATCCTCGCCTTCCAGTAGTTCCTTCTCGACTGCCGGTACTGGAATCTGACCAAGAAGATGACCGCGAAGACCGCAAGGAAGATTACGAAGAACTCGCCAAAGAAGTAATGGCCGTTTGCCGCCAGGAGGAGGAAAATCACGAATGCAATAACCAATCCGAGCGGCAGGGCGAGCAACCATCCTAGCGCCCTGCTCGATGGCTTGGGCTCAACAGTTTCCATTGTCAAAGCCTCCGCTCACAGGAATGGTATTTCAATTCGTCACCCCGATGCTAGCGCAACCTAGAAGGCGCTGGTGTCGCATAGGTTGATTTCATGCCAAGAGCGCGCGGTCGCAGTTTTGCGTCCCATTGAGGAAACGAGCAGAAACGTTCGCACTAATCCAGACGACTCGGTTCAAGGCCATGTCGAACGCATAGCATAAGAATGCTCATTCCCCGGTCCAAGTCATGACGGCCTGGAAACTCTCCTCTCCGAGCAAGTACGTGCACTCCGCGATTAGGGAAGATGATGACCTGGCCGATGAGTTGAGGAAAGCTGGCAAGGAGGTCATCAAGCTCAGCAGTGGTGATCCTCCGGTCTACTTTCCCACCCCCAAGTATGTCATCGATGCCTATGTTGAAGCGCTGAGGAACGGCAAGACCTCGTATTCGAGATCCCAGGGCGTCCCTGATCTCGTCAACGCGATCATCGACCGCTACAGGAACCGGTATGGGATTGAGCTCAAGGAACAGGACGTCTTGGTCACGAGCGGCGTTGCCGAGGCTCTCACCTTCCTCAACAGCGCTCTGATTGATGCTGGCGATGCAGCAGTGATCCTCACGCCCTACTACACACAGTATCCGGTCGCTATCAGGATGTTCGGTGGCAAGTTCCTGCTAGGCAGCTATGACGAGGAAAATGGATGGGACATAGACTTGGACGAGCTCGCCAGGATTCTCAAGGGGCGAAGGCGGAAACCGAAATACATGCTGATCACAAATCCGAACAACCCGACCGGAACGGTGCTTTCGAGACGGGCACTCGAGGAGGTCGTGAAAATCGCAAACGAGCATCGCATCCTGCTCATAAGCGACGAGATTTATGACGAGATTGTGTTCGAGGGTGCCAACCTCGTCAGCATTGGCGAGCTCGCAAAAGGAGTGCCACACGTAATCCTCAACGGTGCCTCAAAGGCGTTCGACGCCACCGGATTCCGAATAGGGTACGCCATCGTGCCGGGGCACGACGCCCTCTCAGAGGAGCTCAAGCATAAGCTCGCAGACTATTGCCGCGTGAGACTATGCGCGAACACCCCGGCCCAGTACGCGCTGGCTGCAGCGATGAACAACAGGATGGAGCACGAGAAGGCGGTCGTTGAAATGGTGGGAGCGATCCAGCAAAGGGCCGAGTCTGCGATGAAGTTGCTTGCCGATAACCCCTACCTCACGACAGTCAGGCCGAGAGGAGCCTTCTACATTTTCCCGAGAATAGATATGCGCTCCCTGAAGTTCAGAGACGATAGAGAGTTCGTGGAGTCTCTTCTCAAGGAAAAATACGTGCAGACTACAAGGGGCTCTGGTTTCGGTGCTCCAAGTCACTTCAGGATCGTGTCGCTCGCCCCATCGAACATCATCCGCGAGTCCATCGAGCGAGTGAACGACCTCTGCAAAGGGCACTCGAAGTCGCGCCAATAAGAACAACGCAGTAGCGAAAAAAGGTGCGGTCGCCTGTTCGCGAAACTAATTCGAGTTCGAATCCCACGAGGGATGCGAGAATATGAGAGTCGGGCTCAAATCCGCGAAGTCACGGGGCGAGCGGCAACTGGTCTCATCTTCGTCCTTTTACCGAACATATCCCTAACTTGATCTTCCGTCATGGCGACCACGATGGTCGTCGCCTTGCCTTCCCAACTGCTGTCGACCTCCAGTAACTTGATTTCAGGAGTCAATCTGCGCGAGATACCACCGAACTCCGGCAAGCTGATTTCACCCATGAGAAAGGTCACTGGGAAGTTTTCAGAAATGTCCTCGACAAACAATTGTTTTCCGGTTTTCTTGTTTCTGAAAAGGTCCATCTCCTCATCCTTTCCTTGGAATTCCCAACCTTGGCTTTCCAGGAACTCGCGAACTCTGGAAGAGGTCGCCGCTATCTTGAATACGTTCTCTACTTCCAAGGTCTGCGCCTCTTTATGCCTCCTCTTTGTATACCTTCCCGCCATGCAATAGGTGCTCTCCTCCAGAGCCGCACCCTTGGAGTTTGGGAGCACGCGGTCGCTGGTTCTCGAACTTGATTGAGTTCGTCCCTCGGTGGAACTTGCGGGTTAACCTGTTAAGGAGGCGCCCCAATGAAGTGTCCAATCAAGAAGCCAGCCACACCCGCGCCCAGCCCGATGATGGCCATTTGGACTCCGCTCCTCCACAGGGAACCGACCGTGGTCCTCGCTTCGTAGTACCCTATGAAGAACAGAACGGCACCACTGAGGACGACTGAGCCTACAGCGCTTGCGAAAACATCTCCTCCCCGTAGCAGGTACGGGATGAGCGGTATGAACGAACCAACAATCGTTGATCCGAGCACGATTAGGAAGCTCCTGCGAGGTTCTGACTCGCCAACGGGTTCGAGATGCAGCTCATAGGACATCATGAATTCCAACCACGCTTTGGGATTGTTCACTATGACATCGGTGGCTCGTTCGAGCATCTTGTCGGAGTAGCCCCAATTCCGGAACACTTCTCTCACCTCTTCCTTCTCCACTTTTGGCACATTCTTGATTTCATACTGCTCGTTCTCGAGTTCCTTCATGTACTGCTTCCTTCTTGCGAGGGTCGAGGTGTACGCGACTGCTCCCATCGAAACAGATTCCGCTCCAAGCGCCGCGAATGCAGCCACGTAGATCAGTGTCAGGTTGCTGGTCGCGGCCGAGAGCCCGAGCAGAATCCCGAGGACGTTGACGAGGCCATCCTGGCCTCCTAGTATGAAGTTTGATAGCAGGCTACCTGACCTGTGCTTCTCAGTGGCCTTCGCGCCTTTCAAGGTCCCTTACTCTTTTTCCTCATCTCCGTCGAGTTGGCGGGAATGTTATCAACCTGTGCATTTATGCAGGAACATCCGTTGCTCCGAAGAAGGTGAAGCGACCTGCGCGTTCACGCTCAGACACAAGATGCAAACCCGAAGGATAGTAGTGCCGCCGTCGGGAGTGCTGCCTTGGGTCCGGATCGCTTCCATGCGTCCTGCTTGACGAAGTGAGCATTATGACGCACCATCGGGACGTTTCAGGGGAAGATACGAGACCGGGCTTGTACTATGACTCATCCGGCCTGTTAATATCATAACGCTTTTCTGTAATGCTGGGGCTTTACCGCACATGAACCAAAACAGCGCCCACCCAAGGGAAATCGTGATGTCGTACATAGAGGCCCTGGACAACCAAAAGTATGAGGAAGCCGCGGGTCTGCTGCATGAAGACGTTCGGATTAGAGGTCCTGCGGGGGAGACTTTCGGCAAGCCCGTCGACTTTGTCGAGATGCTACGTCGGTACAGGGGAAGGTATGACATAAGGAAGGTGTTTGACGACGGAGCCGACGTGTGTGTCCTCTATTATCTGAAGACTGCCGAAGTGACGGTTTACATGTCCTCTTGGTACCAGGTGAAAGAAGGGAAGATTGTTTCGATTCAGACTATCTTCGACCCTCGAGCATTTGGCCAACCCGCGGTGAGCGAACCCAGCCAGGACGTTGCTCGATGAAGGCCGTCAGGATGCACACGCGCTCGGGCCCAGAAGCACTGGTCTACGAGGACGTGCCCACGCCTGAGATCGGGCCGGGGGAAGTGCTGATCAAGGTCCGTGCTGCTGGCGTGACCCCGACCGAGTTCACATGGAATTCCACGTTCACCACCGAGGACAAGAAGAGCAGGCTGCCCATCATCCCGGCATTCGAAGTCGCCGGGATTGTGGAATTGGTGGGTTCCCAGGCTTCGAATTTGGCCAAAGGTGACGCAGTCTACGGCCTGTTGGACTTCTGGCGAGATGGCGCGGCCGCAGAATACGTCGCTGCTCGAGCGTCTGACCTCGCTCCAAAACCGAAGTCTCTGTCTTTCACTTACGCAGCCGCAGTACCGCTGTCGGGGTTGACAGCATGGCAATCCCTCTTCGACTACGCCAACCTGGCAGCAGGCGAGACCGTCCTCGTGCACGGCGCGGGTGGTGGGGTAGGGACCTTCGCGGTTCAACTCGCGCATTGGCGCGGGGCGAATGTCCTTGCCACATGCTCAAAGGAAAAGGCAGATCTCGTTAGGAGCCTCGGGGCCGACAGAGTCATCGACTACTCTAGCGTGCGGTTTCAGGACGAACTTGGCGGCCTAGATGCGGTGCTCGACACCGTTGGCGGGGAGGTGCTAGAGAACTCGTGGAGCATCCTCCGCCCAGGAGGTTCCCTGGTCACCATCGTCGGGGATGCCCCCGAAGATACGACGGCCAGGTACGGCGTGAGAGGATTCTCGATTCTCGTCGAGCCAAACAGGAAGGAGTTGGTAGAAATCGCTGGACTGATCGACGCCGGCGAAGTCAAACCTGTGGTTGACGCGGTGTTTCCCCTATCGCGCGCACGAGAGGCGTACGAAAGGGGATTGAGGGGACACAACCGTGGAAAGCTTGTCCTGAAGGTTGGAAATGAGGACGAATAGGGGAAGTCTCGAGTAGCGCTATCAGATTCGGGTCGGATGTCTCAGGGGTCAAGCATCACAAGCTTAACAGGAATGGCCAACCAGCCAGGGGGGAGGCAATGACGATGTCTAGAGCTGAACGCGAGTTTCATCGCAAGATCGCTGCCGACTGTTTTAACAAGGCATGGGACTACTTAGACATGACGACCAGGGGCCCTGCTGCAGTGCGGGAAATGCTCCTTCTCGCTCACACATCCAGGTATCACTGGGGCCTAGTTGGAACGCCCAAGAATAAGGCGGTCGGAGACTGGCAGCTCTCTAGGATTTACGCCGCGCTCGGGCAGGCAGATTTAGCGCTCCTCTTCGCCAAGTCTTCTTTGTCCATCTCCGAAAGGAACGGACTTGCGGAGATCATCCCGTCTGCGTACGAGGGTGTTGCGAGGGCCTTTGCGACCGCCAAAGACTCGAAGCAGGCGAGAGAATATCTTGCAAAGGCGCGCAGGAAGCTCAACAAGCTGGCCCTTGAGAGTGAGGACAGAGAGATTTACGTCGGGCAGATTGATGACACTCAGCTCCTGATAGACCGGCTTTAGGCCGGACCGCACATCTCGTCCTGTGCAAGGTTCATCCCTCTTGCGCCGGGGGCGCCTCATCTGAGTCGTCTGAAAATCCATTAAAGCAAGCAGAGACTGTAATCCATCGGTATCCGTACGCCTCTAGTCCCCTTCAGCTCCAAGATCCGACGGCGGGATTCCTCTCCCTCCCCGGACAGTCTGGCCGCAAGCGCCTTCCAGTCTTCGAAAATCTGTTCGGTGGTGAACCTCTGCTGTCGCCTTATGCCAAACGACTCCATAGCCTTTGCGCTCTCGAGTACCTCTTCTTCTCCTGCCCAGTAGTACACCCACTTCGACCCGGGGAGGTGGTCGATGGCGACAATGTCGGGCGCCAAGGAGCGGGCGTGCTCAAGAGCTTGGCGTGGATTCTCCATCTGGTGCATGCAGAACTCGAAGTAGACAACGTCGCCTCTCAGGTCGACGGTCTCGAACTTTCGGGGGACGTACCGCATGGCTATCCCCGCCCACTTCGCTCTGGACTCGGTGCGAAACCTTCGTAGCGACTCCACGTCACGATCTATTGCCACCACTCGAGCAACCCCGCTGGTTGGGTCCAGAAGCAGGCCCCCGCCCGCTCCGACGCACAACGCTGACTTACCCTTGAAGTCATAGAACTTTGTTAGGTTGGCCGTCAGCCTGCTCCGGTCGACTACCATCGGCATGCTACGAATTGGTCCGGTTATACGGGTGAAGAACCGTATCTTCCGAGCCCATCCACGCGGTTTATTTTGCTTCCGACGAGGACGCCTTATCCCGGCTCGGCTACCTAACAGGCGGTCAGAATCGAGGGTAGTCGAGACCGACCTGGGGATTGTGTGAATCCTGATTCTTCCCGATTCTTCAGATAACGGGGGATACGAAACCCGATCTGGCAGAACCCGGATAGGATTCCTACTCCTTCTGCATCCAATTAATCAGCTTCTAGAGTCGAACGAATGTTTATTCTAGGCCCCGAGCGATCCAGTCAACCCACACGTATTCGTTATACGCCCAGGGTCGTCTAAGGTCCAAACTTAATCTGCGGGCGAACGGGCTCGTGCGGGATGGAACCCCAGCATATCAAGGCCAAGCTAGGCGACGTCAGCCGAAAGGTGGTCATCTCAGGCGACCCTGCAAGGGTGGCCCAGCTCTCGACTCTCCTAGTGCATCCAAGGCTGGTGAACGAGAACAGGGGGTTCCTGACCTATACCGGCGAATACGAGGGCGAGGAACTCACCGTCGCCTGTCATGGAATTGGCGGCCCCTCGGCAGCGATTGTCGTGGAGGAGCTCATAATGCTCGGAGCGAAAGCAATCGTTAGACTTGGGAGCTGTGGTGGGCTGTTGAGACCAATGAGGGTTGGAGACCTAGTGATCGCAACCGGGGCCGGATACTCTGGCGGGACACTCGACTCCTACCTAGGCAAGAAAATCACGCCCAAACCCGACGGCGGGCTCACAGCGCTGCTCGCTGATTCGGCCGAGAAACAGGAGCTCAAGTTCTACATGGGGCGGGTCTTTTCCTCCGATGCGTTCTATGCCGAAGGCCCAGACTTTGCCAGTCGACTGACAAAGAAGGGCTACATCGCCATCGAAATGGAGTGCGCCACACTTTTTGGCCTGGGAAAGCTCAGGAGAGTGAAAACGGCTTCCGTGCTGCTGGTGAGTGACAACGCCACCGAGGGGGCTCCGATTGTCGATGCCGATACCCTTCGCCAATACGCGAAGAGATCGGGGGCAATGGTCTTCGCGAGCCTACGCAAGTTCAGGGCCTAGTTGGCATCAATTCAACGTCGAAGCCGGTTCAGCATTGTTCCGTGCCGACTAAATAGGTCGAGGGACTCACCCCTATTGTGAAGGCCGTAGTATTCGATGGGGCTCTGGCGTGCCGGGACGTCCCCACCCCTCAAGACAAAGGCTGGGTTATACTCACGGTGAGGAGGGCCGGCATTTGTGGAACGGACCTGGCGATAGCGTCCGGGCACCTCCGGGCCAATGTACCCCTTGTCTTGGGCCACGAGATCTTCGGAACAGTCTCGAGCGTCCCCGAGGGAAGCCGGGACCTCCTTGGGAAGAGGGCGGTCACTGAGATCAATGTCACCTGCGGTACGTGCGCCTATTGCAGGATGGGTCTCAGCACCCACTGTGCCGGCATAGAGACCCTCGGGATTTCCAGGGACGGCGGGTTTGCGGAGTACGTTGCCACTCCGGTGAAGAACGTTCACTTGGTCCCCGACTCGATAGGGGACGAAGAAGCGCTCTTCGTCGAGCCGATCGCCGCAAGCGTCCAGCTCACCAAAGTGAGCCCGCCCGTCCCAGGGTCAACTTGGGCCGTAGTCGGCACTGGGAGGATGGGCCTGCTGGTCCTCCAAGTGCTCAAACTGCACAGCCCACGCATCCTGGTTGCCATAGGCCACGAGGGGATGAAGCTGGAAATGGCCCGCCGGCTAGGCGTTACGGTCTTCACCACAGTAGAGGCGTCAAGAGCCCTGGAACTCACAGGAGGGGTCAAGTTCGATAACGTCGTCGAGGCAACCGGAATGCCCGAGGGTCTTTCACTGGCAATGGAGCTGGTCAGGCCCAGGGGGATTATACATCTGAAGAGCACCCACGGTCTCCCCGTCCAGTTCGAAGCTACGAAAGTGGCGGTGGACGAACTCAGGATCCAGGGGTCGAGGTGCGGCCCCTTCAACGAGGCCATTGCGCTCCTCGAGCGTCATCAGGTGCGGGTCGGAGACATGGTGACGCACAGGTTCCCGTTGGAGAGGTGCGAGGAAGCGTTCGGGGCAGCGGCATCGAATTCGGCCATAAAGGTCGTCTTCGAAATCTGCTGATTGGGCGGTGTTCCTACTCAGGGGGGATCTCTTTGTATGTTGCTGCGAGGTCGATGCCCTTGCGAGCTAGGTACCGCTTTCTCAGGGTGTACCAGCAGGCCCCTACCACCCAGAACCCAAATATGACGATGAGCCACGGGAGGCCTCCGTAGATCTGTGTGACCCCGGCCGGGTTGACGTAGCTCATCCCCGCTGA